>CAZNCE010000020.1:0-14097 GCA_964571285.1 uncultured Nocardioidaceae bacterium
AACGGCGGGATCTTCAAGCCGCAGGGTGAGGCGCTCAACAACCACGCAGCCGACGACATCCGCGTGACGGTCACCGGCAACCCGGCCAACACCAACGCGCTGATCGCGATGAGCAACGCGCCCGACATCCCGGCCGAGCGGTTCTCCGCGCTTACCCGGCTGGACAACAACCGGGCCAAGGCCCAGCTCGCCGCGAAGACAGGCAGCGCGGGCACCGACGTGCGGCGCATGTCGATCTGGGGCAACCACTCGGCCACGCAGTACCCCGACATCTTCCATGCCGAGGTCGGCGGCCGGAACGCCGCGGAGCTGGTGGGCGACCAGGACTGGCTGGAGAACGACTTCATCCCGACCGTGCAGAAGCGCGGCGCCGCGATTATCGAGGCCCGAGGTGCCTCGTCCGCCGCGTCGGCCGCGTCGGCGACGATCGACCACACCCGCGACTGGCTCCGTGGCACCCCGGACAGCGATTGGGTGTCGATGGCGATCCGCTCCGACGGCTCGTACGGCGTACCCGAGGGGTTGATCTCGTCGTTCCCCGTGACTTGCGCTGATGGCGGTGTCGAGGTGGTCCAGGGCCTCGAGCTCAACGACTTCTCCCGTCGGCTGATCGACGCGAGCGCGGCCGAGCTCGGCGACGAGCGTGACGCCGTACGCAGCCTGGGCCTGCTGCCCTAGGCTTCGAGTGCACACGCGGGCCGGACGCTCCGGTCCCTGACGAGGGAGGCAACCATCGCCAGCGGAATGAAGCCCGCCACCTGGTCGTACGCCGAGGAGTACGTCGCGGAGGACGAGGTCGTCGCCGCGGCACGCGCCCGCGCCAAGGAGGTCGGCGTGGCACCGATCGGCTCCGGGGGCGGCGCGGCGCTGCGGTTCGTGGCGGCGCTGCTGCAGGCCCGGGCCGTGGTCGAGGTCGGCACCGGCACCGGAGTGTCCGGACTGTGGTTGCTGCGGGGCATGAGCCCCGACGGTGTGCTCACCTCGGTCGACCTGGAGGCCGAGCACCAGCGGCTGGCCCGGCAGGCGTTCGCCCAGGAGGGGATCGCCAGCAACCGGATCCGGCTGATCGCAGGAGCCGCCCTCGACGTGCTGCCGCGCCTCACCGACGGCCACTACGACTTGGTGTTCTGCGACGGCGACAAGGAGGAGTACGACGCGTACCTCGACGCGGCGCTGCGCCTGCTGCGGCCCGGCGGTGTGGTCGCGTTCGACAACGCGCTGTGGCACGACCGCGTGGCCGACCCGTCCCAGCGAGACGCCGAGACGGTGACCATCCGGGAGCTGGGCAAGCGGATCGCCGAGGACGAGACCCTGCTCAGCGTGCTGCTGCCGGTCGGCGACGGGCTGCTGCTGGCGAAGAAGGTCTGACCGGCCAGCCCGCTAGCCGGCCTCGGGCAGGTACGACGGCGCGGCGAGGAATCGCTCGGCGCCCTCCGCCACCGCCACGACCTCGCACGGTTCGATCAGCACCGGCGCAGCCGCCACGATCTGCGACACCGGCGACTCCGCCGCACCCGCCTCGAACCGGGCCTGGAACGCCTCCCGGGCACCGGGGGTCGCGAACACGTAGCAGCCCTCGAACCATTCGCCCTCCCGGGCGCGCCAGGTCTTGAACCGCAGCCCCTCCAGCCCGCTGAACCGGGCGTAGGACGGATCCGCCACGTAGTCACGCAGCCGTGCCATCACCTCTGGCGGCGTGCCCTCCAGCGACCACCTCACCGTGAGACCATGCATCGCGTCTCCCGCCGGTCAGGCGACGACGGCCTTGAGAGCGTCACCCAGCTCGGTGGCCTCGTCCGCGTTCAGCTCGACGACCAAACGCCCACCACCTTCGAGCGGGACGCGCATCACGATGCCGCGCCCTTCCTTGGTGACCTCCATCGGACCGTCTCCGGTCCGCGGCTTCATCGCCGCCATCGCCACTTCCTCTCCTCGGCTGGAACGCTCCCGCACGACCACCAACGGGCGAGGGAGCGCTTCGTATGTCCCATTATTCCCCACCCCCGCTCGGACGGCCGTGTGTAGGGCAGACTCGACGTCCGTCGGGTAGGGCAGACTCGATGACCATGGACGCACGTTCGGCGCTGTTCGACCTCTACGGCGACCACCTGCGCGGCCGCGGCGGGCGCGCCCCGGTGTCCAGCCTGGTGCAACTGCTGTCCGCACTGGACGTCGCCGCACCGGCTGCGCGCACCGCGGTCTCGCGGATGGTCCGGCAGGGCTGGCTGACCCCGATCCGGCTGTCGGCGGGCCCGGGATACGCCCTGACTCCGAAAGCCGAGCGGCGGGTGGACGAGGCGGCGTCCCGCATCTACCGCACCCGCACCGAGGACTGGGACGGCCGTTGGCACCTGCTGGTGATCACGCTGCCGGACGGGCGCAGCGCCCGCGACCGCGTGCGGGCCGGGCTCGGCTACCTGGGGTACGCGCCGCTGGCCGAAACGACCTGGCTGGGCGCTCAGGTGTCCCCGGAACTGGACGCGCTGCTCATGGCCGACCAGGTCCGCGCGCACCGGTTCGTGAGCCGGCTGGACGGCGACCCACGGCTGCTGGCGGCCCAGGCGTGGGACCTGGACAACCTCGCGCGTGCCTACCGCACCTGGCTGGACGAGGCCCGGCGGATCGTGCAGCCCAGCAATGGGGAGCCGGAGGACCCGCGGCAGGCGTTCGCGGTCCGGTCCCACCTGGTGCATGAGTGGCGGAAGTTCCTGTTCACCGACCCCGGCCTGCCCCGCGAGCTGTTGCCGCACGACTGGCCGGGCGACGCCGCCGCGGAGTTCTTCGATCAGCAGGCGGCCCGGCTGCTACCAGCGGCGAGCCGGTTCGTGACCCGTTGTCTCGAGGCGGCGCCAGCGGGGAACGGCGCCCGGCCGGCTGCCGGCCGGGCCTGACGGGTCAGGTCCGGCCGGGATCGCCACGGCTCCCGCCGGGGTCCGGCGGGGTGGCCGGCACGGAGCCGGCCGCAGTGGTCGGGCCGGCGCCCAGGTCGGACTCGGCGTCGGACTCGGCCCCGGTGTCAGCCTCGGCCTCGACGTCGACGTCGGCGTCAGCCTCCGTGCCGGCCACGGACGACCCGGGCGCGGCTCCGGTGCCGGCTCCCGCAGCCTCGGGTGCGGACGTGCCGGCCGGATCGGCTCCGGCCGGGTCGGCTGCCCGGTCCAGCTGGGCGGCCAGCAGGTCGAGCAGCCCGTCCACCTCGTCCATCCGGTAGCCGCGCAGGCTCTGGGAGAACCGCAGGCGGCGCACGTCGTCACCGGTCAACGCCCGGTCGGCGGGCACCGCCACGTCCGGCCGATCGCGGTACGCATGCGACATCCCGCCACCGCGACCGGCCGCCAGCACAGCTGCTATGCCGAGGACCACGACCGCCAGCAGGCCCAGGAACCACGTCACCCCGGCATCGTGCCACGCTTGGCCGCGTGACCCCGCAGCAGCCGCCCGTCCTCTGTCTCGGCGAACGAGCCTGGGGGGCCGGGCAGTTCGTGGTGATGGCGATCGTGAACCGTACTCCGGACTCGTTCTACGACCGGGGCGCGACCTACGCGCTGAGCGCCGCCCTCGACCGGGTCGACCAGGTGGTGGACGAGGGCGCGGACATCGTCGATATCGGTGGCGTCAAAGCGGGGTACGGCGACGAGGTCGACGTCGCCGAGGAGCTGCGCCGCACGGTGGAGCTGGTGGCTCGGGTCCGCGACCGGCAGCCGGGGTTGGTGATCAGCGTCGACACCTGGCGCGCCGAGGTCGCCCGGGTGCTGTGCGCCGAGGGGGCGGACCTGGTCAACGACACCTGGGCGGGCGCCGACCCGCGGGTCGCCGAGGTGGCCGCTGAGCACGACGTCGGGCTGGTGTGCAGCCACACCGGCGGGCTCGGCCCGCGCACCGACCCGCACCGCACGCACTACGACGACGTGGTCGCCGACGTGGTGGCCCGCACCGGCGCGCTGGCCGAGCGCGCGATGCGCCTGGGCGTCGCCCGGGAGCGGATCCTGGTCGACCCCACCCACGACTTCGGCAAGAACACCTGGCACTCGCTCGAGCTGACCCGCCGGTTGCCCGAGCTGGTGGGCACCGGCTGGCCGGTGCTGGTCGCCCTGTCGCAGAAGGACTTCATCGGGGAGACGCTGGACCTGCCCACCGACCAGCGGCTCAACGGCACCCTGGCCGCGACCGCGGTGTCGGCCTGGCACGGCGCCCGGGTGTTCCGCGCGCACGAGGTGGCGCCGACCCGACAGGTGCTCGACATGGTCGCGTCGATCCGCGGCGACCGTCCCCCGGCGGTGGCCCGCCGCGGCCTGGCCTGAGGCGTCTCGCCTGAGGCGTCTCGCCTGAGGCGCCGGAACCAGGCGCCGGAACCAGGCGCCGCAGCGGCCCTTAATCCGGGCTGGTGCCGCTGCCCTCCGGCACGGCCTCGCTGTCCGCCCGGGCGGCGGCCATGATCTCCACCACCTCGTCGACGTCGTCGGTCAGCTGGATCAGGTCCAGGTCCTGGGGGCTGACCCGGCCGGCGGCCAGCACGGTGTCCCGCAGCCAGTCCACCATGCCCCGCCAGTAGTCGGTGCCCACCAGCACGATCGGGAAGAAGGTGACCTTCTTGGTCTGGACCAGCGTAAGCGCCTCGAACAGCTCGTCCAGCGTGCCGAGCCCACCGGGCAGCACGACGAACCCCTGGGAGTACTTCAAGAACATGGTCTTGCGGGCGAAGAAGTAGCGGAAGTTGATGCCCACGTCGACCCACTCGTTCAGCCCAGCCTCGAACGGCAGCTCGATACCGAGACCGACCGACACCCCGCCCGCCTGGCTGGCTCCCCGGTTGCAGGCCTCCATCACGCCCGGCCCGCCGCCGGTGATGACCGCCCAGCCGTCGCGCGCCAGCCCGGCGGCAATCTGCTCACCGGTCCGGTAGTCCCACTCGTCCGAGGTGGCGCGGGCACTGCCGAACATGCACACCGCCGGGCCGAGCTCGGACAGCATGCCGAATCCCTCGACGAACTCGGACTGGATCCGCAGCACCCGCCAGGGGTCGGTGTGCACCCAGTCGGTCGGGCCCCGGCTGTCCAGCAACCGCTGGTCGGTGGTGCTGGCCTGGACCTGTCCCCGTCGCATCCGGATCGGACCGCGATGCTTCTCCCGGGGGCGGTCCGGGTGGATCGACATGTCGCTCATCACGTGCAGGCTATCGCCCGGGGCCTACCGGCCGGTCAGCCATCCGGCCAGACCGTCCGCACAGGTGCTGAGCTCGGCCACCTCGACGTACTCGTCCTGCTTGTGCGCCAGCAGCGGGTCACCGGGTCCGTAATTGACGGCCGGCACACCGAGCGCGCTGAACCTGGCCACGTCGGTCCAGCCCAGCTTGGGCGCGGGGGTACGGCCGATCGCCGCCAGGAACGCCGCTGCCGCGGGGCGGTCCAGCCCGGGCCTGGCCCCCGGCGCCGCGTCGCTGATCCGGACCTCGTACCCGTCGAAGAAGTCCCGCAGGAAAGCTTCGGCGTCCTCCACCGTCCGGTCCGGTGCGAACCGGTAGTTGACGCTCACCTGCACCTCGTCGGGGACCACGTTGCCGGCGACCCCGCCGGTGATCCGCACCGCGTTCAGCCCCTCGTGGTAGCGCAGGCCCTCCACCTCCGGGCGGCGCGGCTGGTAGGCGTTCAACCGCGCCAAGATGTCCGCGGCCTTGTGGATCGCGTTCTCGCCCATCCACGACCTGGCGCTGTGGGCACGCCGCCCGCGGGCGACGACGTCGCAGCGCATGGTGCCCTGGCAGCCACCTTCGACGGTGGCGTTGCTCGGCTCGAGGAGTACGGCGAAGTCGGCGGTCAGCCACTCGGGGTGCCGGTCCGCCAAGAACGCCAGGCCGTTGCGCTCGGCCTCCACCTCCTCGCACTCGTAGAAGAGGAAGGTCAGGTCGCGGTTCGGCTCCGGGACGGTCGCGGCGATGCGGAGCGCGACCGCGACGCCGCCCTTCATGTCACAGCTGCCCAGACCCACCAGGCGGTCGCCGACGCGCTGCGCCGGCAGGTTGTCGTTGACCGGCACCGTGTCCAGGTGTCCGGCCAGCACCACCCGTTCGGCCCGGCCCAGCTCGGTGCGGGCGATCACGTTGTTGCGCCGGCGCTCCACCCTCAGGTGCGGCAGTCGGCGCAGCGCCGCCTCCACCATGTCGGCGATCCGCTGCTCGTTGCCGCTGACCGACTCGATGTCGCACAGCTGGTGGGTCAGGTCGGCAACGTCCTGGTCGAGCCGGAGGGTGTCCATGGCCCGATCTTGCCAACCGCCGCGGTCACCCCGGCAGGTAGCCTCCTGTCCGTGACTGACGCAGCGACGCACGCCTGGGCGTACGGCCTGGCGACCGTGACCGGCGACGGCAAGGTGCTCGACACCTGGTACCCCGCTCCGCGCCTGGGCGAGCGCCCCGACCGAGAGACCGAACCGGCCGGGCTCGCCCGGCTGGAGGGCGAGGATGCGCAGCGCGGCACCCGGACCCGGATGGTGCTCACGGAGATCAGCCTGGCCGCGCCGCCGGCCGATCCGTACGACGCCTATCTGCGACTGCACCTGCTCTCCCACCGGCTGGTCCGCCCGTGGGGGCTCAGCTTCGACGGCGTGTTCGGGGTGCTGAACAACGTGGTGTGGACCAACCGTGGCCCGTGCGCACCGGAGGACTTCGAGCAGACCCGGCTGCGGCTGCTCACCGACGGCCCGGTGCAGGTGCTCGGGGTGGACAAGTTCCCCCGGATGACCGACTACGTGGTGCCCACCGGGGTGCGGATCGCGGACGCGGACCGCGTGCGGCTGGGCGCGCACCTGGCCGACGGCACGACAGTGATGCACGAGGGGTTCGTGAACTACAACGCCGGGACGCTCGGCGCCTCGATGGTCGAGGGCCGGATCTCCGCCGGTGTGGTGGTCGGCGACGGCTCGGACGTCGGCGGCGGTGCGTCGATCATGGGCACGCTGTCCGGCGGCGGCAAGGAGGTCGTGTCGATCGGCGAGCGCTGCCTGCTCGGCGCCAACTCCGGACTGGGCATCTCGCTCGGCGACGACTGCGTGGTCGAGGCCGGCTGCTATGTGACCGCGGGCACCAAGGTCACCGGGCCGGACGGCACGGTCGTGAAGGCGCGGGACCTGTCCGGCGCCGGCAACCTGCTGTTCCGCCGCAACTCGGTGAGCGGTGCCGTGGAGGTCGTGCCGTGGAAGGGCACCGGCACCGAGCTGAACGCCGCGCTGCACGCGAACGCATGACCTGCCCTGGCCGACCGCACGGCCGGTGGGCCGACCGGCCGGGGGGCGACGGCGCCGCCGGAACCTCCCACCGAGCGGCCGCGTTTACCACCCCGTGAGCAGCCGAACCCGGACCAGTCGCGCACCCGCGGCTCTGGTCGTGCTGCTCGTGCTGGCGCTGGCCGGCGGCCTCGGGTACGCCGTCTGGCGCGGCGCCGGGCCGCTGCCGGATCGGGAGGAGTGCCTGGCCGAGGTCGGCGGACACCAGGTCGCGCTGGACCTCGAGCAGAGCCGCAACGCGGCGATCATCGCCGGGGTCGCGATGCGCCGCGGCCTGCCGGCCCGCGCGGTCACGATCGCGCTGGCGACGGCGTACCAGGAGTCCAAGCTGCACAACCTCGACTACGGCGACCGCGACTCGCTGGGCCTCTTCCAACAGCGCCCGTCCCAGGGCTGGGGCACCGCCGAGCAGGTCCAGGACCCGCACTACGCGGCCGGCCGGTTCTACGACGGGCTGGTGCAGGTCCAGGGCTACCAGGAGATGGAGATCACCGAGGCGGCGCAGGAGGTGCAGCGGTCCGCGTTCGGCAGCGCGTACGCCGACCACGAGCAGGACGCTCGGGTGCTGGCCTCCGCGCTGACCGGGTACAGCCCGGCGGCCCTGCACTGTGTGGTTCGCCACCAGACGCTTGCGCTGGAGGAGCCCGGCCAGTCCGGGCTGACGCCGCGGGCCCAGGGGGTGCTCGACGACCTGGAGCAGACCTACGGCGAGCAGAACGTGGGTGGTTTCCGCCCCGGTGGGGTGACCACCGGCCATGTGGAGGGGTCGGCGCACTACGACGGTCGGGCGGTGGACATCTTCTTCCGGCCGGTGAACGCGGAGAATCGGCGGCAGGGCTGGTCGGTGGCGCAGTACCTGGTGGCCAACGCCGAGCACCTGGGGATCCAGACGGTGATCTTCGATGGCCGGATCTGGTCGGCCGGCCGCCGCTCGGAGTCGGGCTGGCGGGAGTACGACGTTCCGGAGCGGGCCGGTGACCGTGCGGTGCTGGAGCACCGGGACCACGTGCACGTGGACGTCGTGGAGGGCGACGCCTGACGCGGGTCGCGCGGGCGAGCCCGTGGCGGTCAGGCTGCGATGCGGTCGGCGGCGGCGCGGATCCGGTCGTCGGTCGCGGTCAGCGCGACGCGTACGTGCTTGCCGCCCCGGACCCCGTAGAAACTGCCCGGCGCCACGAGCACGCCACGCTCGGCGAGCCAGCCGACGGTGTCCCAGCACGGCTCGTCGCGGCCGACCCACAGGTACAGTCCGGCCTCGGAGTGGTCCACCCGGAACCCGGCCGCGGCCAGCGCCGGCAGCAGCACGTCGCGTCGGGCGCGGTAGCGCGCCCGCTGCCGGTCCACGTGCGTGTCGTCGGCGAGCGCGGCCGCCGCGGCGGCCTGCACCGGGGCCGGCATCATCAGCCCCGCGTGCCGGCGCACCTCCAGCAGCTCGCGCACCACCCGCGGGTCGCCGGCGACGAAACCAGCGCGGTAACCGGCCAGATTGGACCGCTTGGACAGCGAGTGCACCGCGAGCAGCCCCTCGAAGGACCCACCGCAGACGTCCGGGTGCAGCACCGACAGCGGCTCGGCGTCCCAGCCGAACTCCAGGTAGCACTCATCCGAGACGACCAGGGCGCCCCGCTCGCGGGCCCAGTCCACGACCTTGCGCAGATGGTCGACCGGCAGCACGCGACCGGTCGGGTTCGCCGGTGAGTTGAGCCAGAACAACCCGACCCGGGCCGGCCCGAGCGCGTGCGTGGAGTCGCTGACCACGACCGTGCAGCCGGCCAGCAGGCCGCCCACCTCGTAGGTCGGGTAAGCCAGCTCGGGGATCACCATCGTGTGGCCGGAGCCGAGCCCGAGCTGGGTCGGCAGCGCCGCGACCAGCTCCTTGGAGCCGATCGTGGGCAGGATGTGGTGCTCAGCCAGCCCGGCCACTCCGAACCGCCGCCCCAGCCAGTCCACGGCCGCCTCACGCAGCGACTTCGTGCCGACCGTCTGGGGGTACCCGGGGGCGTCGGCCGCGGCGCGCAGCGCGTCTTGCACCACGGCCGGGGTGGGGTCCACGGGGGTGCCGATGGACAGGTCCGCGATCCCCCCGGGATGGGCCCGCGCGCGGTCGCCGTACTCCCGCAGTGAGTCCCAGGGGAAGGTCGGCAGCCGCCCCGACACCGTCTCCGGGACGGAGGCGGACGAGATCGTCACTCCTGGTTCTGGGGCGGCAGCCCGGCGACGAGCGGGTGATCCTTGTCGATCACGCCCATCTTCGCGGCGCCACCCGGCGACCCGAGGTCGTCGAAGAACTCCACGTTCGCGGCGTAGTAGTCCTTCCACTCCTCCGGGGTGTCGTCCTCGTAGAAGATGGCCTCCACCGGGCAGACCGGTTCGCAGGCACCGCAGTCGACGCACTCGTCGGGATGGATGTAGAGCATCCGCTGGCCTTCGTAGATGCAGTCGACCGGGCACTCGTCAACGCATGCGCGGTCCTTCACATCGACACACGGCTGCGCGATGACGTAGGTCACCTGAGTTCCTCCTTCGATGAACCACCGGCCGGGATACCTCCACCCTAGTACCGCGGCACAGCACTAGTATCACGCCGGTATCCACGACGTACCTAGGAGAAAATGCTGCCATGAGCGGGACCGCGACATGCCGCTGACCGTCCAGGATGTGGGCTCCCGGGTGGTGGCCCGCCGGGTTGTGCCAGGGGAACGGGGACCGACCGGCGGACCGGCCTTCACCGACGTCATCGGGATCCTCGAGTCGTGGCAGGACGGGGAGCTGCGGGTGCGGCGTCGCGACGGTTCCGTGGAGTCGATCCCGGACGAGCTGCTGGTCGCCGGGAAGGTCGTCCCGCCGGCGCCGCGGAGGCGTTAGCTGCAGTTGACGGCGTCGCCGGCGATGTAGGTGACGTGCCAGTGCTCGTCCTTCACCTGCTTGCCGTTGCGGTTGAAGATCCGGGTCACGTCCACGTCGAAGCCCTGCCGGCCGGCCTGGTCGACACAGTTGGGTCCGCTCTCGTTGCGCACGTCCGGCGAGGTGTAGTTGTACGGCGCGGAGTGGGTGGCCTCGATGTCCCAGTACTTCGTGCTCCAGATCTGCACATGCATGGTGCCCGTGCTGTACGTCGTGGCCGGGTCGATCCAGGCCCGCACCAGCACGCCGTACGGGGTGTCGTTGCGGAATCGCAGGTCCTTGCTCCCCCACGCCACCGTGGCCTCCCGGCCGATCGGGTAGGTCGAGATGTAGAAGCTGTGCGGATGGTGCTCGACGTCGGTCATCCCGGCGAAGAAGGCCGCGTTGTACGTGGTGGTGGCCACCTGGGAGACGCCGCCGCCCAGATCCTTGACCAGCACGCCCTGGTTGATGATGTAGCCCTCGGTGAACCCGTTGGCGCGGGTCCGCTCCCCGACCACGCCGTTCAGGCTGAACGTCTCACCGGGTCGCAGCACGGTGCCGTTGATCTTCTCGGCGGCACGGCCAAGGTTGGTGTTGCGGTAGCCGTTGAAGCCGTACTCGAACTCGGTCGAGAACGAGCTGACCACCTCTTTGATGCCGAGCTTCTTGGCATCCGCGGTGGTGAAGTCCGGCTTGGCGCGGACCGTCTTGACCGCGACCGCGCGGTCCTTGCCGGTCTCCTGCAGCGCGTCCAGGAACCGTTCGGGCAACTTGGGTGCCTCGACCTTGAGGCCCGGCTTGCCGGGCACCACCCGGGGGCGGCCGTCCCGCAGCTGCACGGTCGCGTCCTTGGCCGGGCTGCCGAGCTCCGCGAGCGGCTCGCGGAGCCGTTCGGACAGCTCCTTGCGGTCGAGTTTCAGCTCGAGTGCGTCGTCGACGACCTCCATGCTGAGGGCGGACGCGAAGTCGGCCGGCTGCACCTCGATGCTCTCGCCGTCCGTGCGTAGGACCACCGGGCCGGAGACGGCGGTGCTGGCGGGGCCCTCGACGGCCTGGTCGATCTCGGCCTTCGTGACCTCGGGCTCGAGCGTCTCGGTGACCGCGTCCACGGTCCGTGGCTGCGACAGCAGCGCCTCGCGCAGCCGTTCGGCCGTGGCGGCGATGTCGACCCGCAGGCCGGGCTTCGGGTAGGCAGCTACCGGCTCGCCCTTGCGGAAGCTGATCGACCCGGCCTTGACGTCGGTGTCGACCTTGTCGGCAACGGTCTCCAGTTGCTCGGTGAGCTGCTGCTCGTCGACATCGATGACCGGCTCGACCTCCCGGCCCCCGGTGAGCACCGAGAACATGCGGACCGGGTTGAGGCTGCGGCCCCCACCGGCCCGGGCCACCGTGGCCTCGGTGTCGAGGGCGAGGCCGAGCTGGGCCGGGTCGAGTTCGACCTGCTGGCCGTCGACCCGCAGCACCAGCGGTTCCTCGGCCAGTGGTGCGAGCTCGCGGTCCAGCTTCTGTTCGGCGTCGTCGGGGCTCATCCCACCGATGTCGACCCCGGCCACCGACGCGTCACGTGGCAGCCGGTCGCTGGTGAACAGGAAGCCGGCGACGTAGACGATCGCCAGAACCGCCAGCACCGCGAGCACGATGGGGGTCACCCGGCGCCGCCGACGCGCGGCGGCGGCACCTTCACGGCCGGATATCACGGACGGACGCACCCCTTCGACTTCGCTGTGGGGTCCGTCACAACCGCGGCGCCCCGACTCGACCGGTCCGACTATTGTACGGTTTCGGGGTCATTCGTGGCATCTTCGCGGCCGATGCGCCCGCGGAAGTAGACCAGCGGCCGGCCCTTCGAGCCGGTCCGCAGCGACAGCACCTCGCCGACCACCACCGTGTGGTCGCCCCCGTCGTAGGTCGCCCAGGTGCGGCACTCGATCCAGCACAGCGCCCCGTCGAGCAGCGCCGCCCCGGTCTGGTCCCCGCGGACGTACCCGATATCGCGCAACTGCCCCGCCAGGGGTCGGCCGCGTCTGGACAGCCACCGGGCGATGCCGGCCTGCCCCTCTTCGAGGATGGACAGACCCCACTGCTCGGTCCGCAGCACGGCGGCGTGGAAGCGGGTGGACTTCTCCACGCAGACGAGCACCAGTTGCGGCTCCAGCGACACCGAGCAGAAGGCGCTGGCCGTCATCGCATGGTCGACCCCGTCCAGCATCGTGGTCGCGATCGTGACGCCGGAGGCGAACTGTCCCATCGCCCGGCGGAACTCGTCGCCGCTCGGCCTGCTCATCGCCGCTCCACCCTACGAGGACGGATCAGCCCGGCCAGCACCAGGACGACGCCCAGCAGGCTGCCGCCCACCAGCAACGTCCAGCCGTAGGCGTCGTCGGCGAACACGAAGTCGCCACCCGGCCCCCCGGCGTACAGCAGCAGCAGGACGGCCAGCCAGCCGATCCCGAACGCCGCCGTCCAGCCGCCGATCCGGCGCAGCGCCAGCCCGGCCAGCAGCCCGGCGGCGAGGCCCAGCACCAGACCCCACGGCAGCGTCGCCACCGAGGTGCGCCACACGTCGCGGTGGACGACGGCGGTGGCCAGAGCCGCGACGACGCCCAGCGCCCACCCCGCGACCGTCAGCAGCACGCGCACGAGCACCTAGCGGCGCGTGGGTCCAGAGTCCGCGGTGTCCAGGCCCGCGAACAGGTCCGACTCCATGCCGGTCGCGGGATCCCGCGGCCCCGGTTCGCCGACGGCCAGCCGGTAGAACTCGGTCCCCCAGACGGTGTTTCCGAGGTTGTTGGACAGGGCGAAGAACGGGCCGTCGACCTCGATCTGCGTCGGATGCGCGCGCATCGCGTCCAGCTTCTGCTCGACGTATTCCTCCGCGTCGACACGCGCCGTGATCAGCTCGTCGGGGGTCGTCATCGGGGGCAGTTGGCCCTCCGGGTCCAGGCCCTCGAACGTGGTCGTGTCGCCGGCCGCGCGCAGCCGCCGCAGTCCCTCGCGCAGCCAGGACTCGGCCATCGCGGTCCAGTAGACCTTGCTGATCCGCCACGGCTCACCGAGGTCCAGGCGGTACGAGGGCACACCGGCCAACTGGGCTGCGTACATCGCCACCCGGTGCGCCTGGACGTGGTCGGGGTGTCCGTAGTTGCCGAAGTCGTCGTAGGTGATCAGCACCTGGGGGCGGACCTCACGGATGACCGGCACCAGCAGGTCGGCGGCCTCGCGCAGGTCCGCCCGCCAGAAGGTGCCCGGCTTGACCTCGGGCGGGGCGGTCGCGGCGCCGCGCTCGTCGTAGACCATCCCGGAGTCGCGGTAGTGGCCGGGCCCGCCGAGGAACCGGTGGTCGGTGACGCCGAGCGCCTTCATCGCGGTCTCGAGCTCCCCGATGCGGTGCCGGCCGAGTCCGTCCTCGCGGTCCGAGGCCAGGTGCGCCAGCTCTGGGACGAGGATCTCGCCCTCCTCGCCGAGCGTGCAGGTGACCAGCGTCACACCGGCGCCCTCCGCCACGTACCTCGCCATCGTGGCGCCGTTCTGGATCGACTCGTCGTCCGGATGCGCGTGCACGAGCAGCAGTCTGCGGGCGGGCTCCACCATGCCGACCAGCCTACGCATCCCGATTCGTCTGCGGTCGCCCTCCGCGACACGCCCGCGGGACCGCAGACGAATCGCGGAGGGCGGCGCGCAGCCGGGGCCAACCGGCCAGCGCGGTGTCGATCCGCGGGAGCACGCCGGTGCCGACCAGCCGCCGCATCCCGTGATCCCCGGCTCGCGCGGCCGCGCTGATCATCGCGCGGGACCGGCCGATCCGGACCGGCACCCGGTCGGCGATGTCGCTGGCCCGCACACCGCCGTACGTCGCGGCGATCAGCTCCAGCCGCCGAGCCGCCGCACCGACGGCGGGCCGGGTGGCGGCGAACTGGTCCTCCGTGGCCCCAC
>CAZNCE010000020.1:14197-30361 GCA_964571285.1 uncultured Nocardioidaceae bacterium
GGCTGTCGCCAGCGGCAGCAGCGGCACGTCGTTCCAGGCCAGGAACGCCAGGTCGTCCAGCGGCACCCCCGGCCCGGCGACGTCCCAGTCGAACACTCCGGTCAGCCGGTCGCCGGTGAACGCCAGGTTGTACCACCCGACGTCGTGGTGGCAGACGATCTCGTCGGGACCCAGGCAACGCTCCTCGAACCGCCACCGGCGCGTGCCGGTGGGCCGGAACCCCGCCACGGTGTCGTGGTATCGCCGCAGCCAGCGCACCACGGAGCCCAGCTGGGTGTCGGTCATCGGCTGCTCGGGGGTGTAGACCACCCGGCCGGGCAGGAATCCCAGCGTCTCGCGGTCCCGTTCATCCCGGCCGAGCACCGGGGGGACGCCATCCAATCCCCGCTCGGCCAGGAAGTCCAGCAGCTCGTGCACCGAGTCGGTCCAGGGTCCTACCGGGCGGCGGACGGTCTCCCCGATCCGGATCGCGCCGCCCACGTTGCCGCCGGGCAGTGTTGCCCCGTCGAGCAGCCGCGCCCGCAACGCCGGCAGGAACGGCCGGTCCCCCTCCAGCCAGGGGATCTCGGCGAGCTCCTCCGGCATCAGCCAGCGGACCATGTCGTGTTCGTTCAGGCGCAGCTCATCGAGCACCGACTCGGACTCCGCCTCCCGGCCCTCGTCGGCGAGCTCGCAGCACACCGCGCGCAGCACCCATCCGGGAGCCACCGGCACCGCTTCCCCCAGCGCCGCGCCGGCGCGCACGAGCAGGCCGAGTTCTTCGCGCACCTCGCGCACGCAGGCCTGCGCCAGGGTCTCGCCCGGCTCGACTTTGCCGCCGGGCAACTCCCACCCACCGGCCAGCCGGGCCGGCCGGGTACGCCGCGCCGCGAGCAGCCTGCCCTGGTGGACGATCGCTGCGCCGACCACCGTGCCGGGTTCGGCGACCTGGGCGTTTTCCACGCCCGCAAGGGTTCCACACGCGTGAGATTTCGCGGCGAGCCTCTTTCGCTTCTGCGCAGTTCGGGCCAGACTCGGCCCTGACGCCAGCCGATCCGCCGACAGGTACGGGAGGTCGACCATGAGTCCGGGTGTGGACAACGTGCGCGAGGCGGTGACAGCGCTGCGGCAGGCGGTCGAACGGCTGCAGGGCGAGTACGGCGACACGCTCGGGGTCCGCCGACTGGTCTCCGACGTCGGCCGGTTCTACGACGACCTGGACGAGTTGGGCGATCCGGAGCCCGGCCGCCAACCGGCACCGGACCCGGACAACCTGGTGGAGATCCCGGACAGCGACTACGACGCCTCGATGTGGTCAGACGCCGAGCAGGAGGGCTTCGGCGCTCCGGACCGGCACGCCCCCTGATGGCCACCGGCGTCTCCAGCCCGGGTCGCGCGCAGGTCGAGGAGCGGACGCTTCGCCGGGACCGGTGGTGGGCCTACCCCGGTGTCACGTTCATCGTGTTCTTCGCGTTCGTGGTGTACGCCACCTGGCGTGCGTTCTCCGGCGTGCACTACTACGCGTCGCCGTACCTGTCGCCGTTCTACTCCCCCTGCCTCACCACCGAGTGCATAGAGGGGGCCAGCGACTTCGGCACCCCGATCACCTGGTGGTCGTTCTCGCCGGCGCTGGTCATCTTGATCTTCCCGCTGGGCTTCCGGCTCAGCTGCTACTACTACCGGAAGGCGTACTACCGCGCGTTCTGGCTCTCCCCCGCAGCCTGCGCGGTGCCCGAGCCGCGCAAGAACTACACCGGCGAGACGCGCTTCCCGCTGATCTTCCAGAACGTGCACCGGTGGTTCCTGTACGCCTCGCTGGTGATCGCGCTGGTGCTGACGTTCGACGCCATCATCGCGTTCCGCAACCCCGCCGGGGAGTGGGGCCACATGGGACTCGGGACGTTGGTGCTGCTGATCAACGTCATCCTGATCTGGGGCTACACGCTCGGCTGCCACTCCTGCCGGCACCTCATCGGCGGACGGCTGCGCAACTTCGGCAAGCATCCGCTGCGCTATCGTGCCTGGACGTTGGTTGGCAAGTTGAACGCGCGTCACGGCCAGTGGGCATGGGCATCCCTGATCTGGATCGCCCTCGCCGACCTCTACGTCATGCTCGTTGCCAACGGCACCATCTCCGACCCGAGGTTCTTCTGACGCGATGACCGAGCACAGCCCGACCCCCGCCGACAGCCGAGACAAGCACGGTTTCGAGTCGCACGAGTACGACGTCGTCGTGATCGGAGCAGGTGGTGCCGGGCTGCGCGCCGCCATCGCCGCGCACAACGCCGGTGCCCGCACCGCGATCGTGTGCAAGTCCCTGCTGGGCAAGGCGCACACGGTGATGGCCGAGGGCGGCATCGCAGCCTCGCTGGGGAACCTCTGGCCGGAGGACAACTGGCGGGTGCACTTCCGCGACACCATGCGCGGCGGCAAGATGCTCAACCACTGGCGGATGGCCCAACTGCACGCCCAGGAGGCCCCCGATCGGGTGCTGGAGCTGGAGGAGTGGGGTGCGCTCTTCGACCGTACGGCCGAGGGGCTGATCTCGCAGCGGGACTTCGGCGGACACCGCTATGCCCGCCTGGCGCACGTCGGCGACCGCACCGGCCTGGAGATGATCCGGACGCTGCAGCAGCATGCTGTGGCGCTGGGCATCGACGTGTTCATGGAGTGCACCGTCACCGAGATCTTCAAGGACGGTGGTCGGGTCAGCGGTGCGCTCGCGTACTGGCGGGAGAGCGGCCGGTTCCTGGTCTTCGAGGCACCGGCCGTGGTGCTGGCGACCGGGGGCATCGGGAAGAGCTATCAGGTCACCTCGAACTCGTGGGAGTACACCGGCGACGGACACGCCCTGGCGCTGCGCACCGGCGCCTCATTGATCAACATGGAGTTCGTCCAGTTCCACCCGACCGGGATGGTGTGGCCACCGTCGGTGCGCGGCATCCTCGTCACCGAGTCGGTCCGCGGCGACGGCGGCGTGCTGCGCAACTCCGAGGGCAACCGCTTCATGTTCGACTACATCTCCGACTACTTCCGCAAGGAGACCGCGGAGACCGAGGAAGAGGCGGACCGCTGGTACGAGGACAAGAAGAACAACCGCCGTCCACCCGAGCTGCTGCCCCGTGACGAGGTGGCCCGGGCGATCAACGCCGAGACCAAGGCCGGCCGCGGTTCGCCGCACGGCGGGGTGTTCCTCGACATCGCGTCCCGCCGCGATCCGGAGTACATCCGTCGCCGGCTGCCGTCGATGTACCACCAGTTCAAGGAGCTGGCCGACGTCGACATCACCGCCGAGCCGATGGAGGTCGGGCCCACCTGTCACTACGTGATGGGCGGGATCGAGGTGGAGCCGGACACCGGCGCGTCGATCGTCGAGGGCCTCTATGCCGCGGGTGAGGTGGCCGGCGGGATGCACGGCTCCAACCGGCTCGGCGGGAACTCGCTGTCTGACCTGCTCGTGTTCGGGCGCCGGGCCGGGCTCAACGCCGCCTACTACACCGAGCGGATGGGCCCGTCGCGGCCCCGGCTCGACCCCGGCCTGGTGGCCGCCGCCGCCGAGCACGCGCTGGAGCCGTTCAGCCGCGCCGAGGGAGAGAACCCCTACACGGTGCACAAGGACCTGCAGTCGGTGATGCAGCAGCTGGTCGGCATCATCCGCCAGCGCGGGGAGCTCGAGGAGTCCCTGACCAAGCTGGCCGAGCTCAAGGAGCGGCTCGGTCACCTGTCGGTCGAGGGACACCGCCAGTACAACCCCGGCTGGCACCTGGCCCTCGACCTGCACAACATGCTGCGGGTGTCGGAGTGCATCGCCCGCGCCGCCCTCGCCCGGGAGGAGTCCCGCGGCGGACACACCCGGGAGGACTTCCCCGACCCGAGTGACGAGTGGGGCAAGCGGAACCTGGTCCTCACCGAGACCGAGGGCCGGATCGACCTGCGGGAGCAGCCGCTGCCGCAGATGCCCGGCGAGCTGGCCGAGCTGTTCGAGGAGGGCTGATGGGTTACGACCTTTCGCTGCGCGTCTGGCGGGGCGACCGCACCGGCGGCGGGCTGCAGGACTTCACCGTGCCGGTGGAAGAGGGTGAGGTCGTGCTCGACGCGATCCACCGGCTGCAGGCCACCCAGGCAGGCGACCTTGCGGTGCGGTGGAACTGCAAGGCCGGCAAGTGCGGCTCCTGCTCGGCGGAGATCAACGGCCATCCCAAGCTGATGTGCATGTCTCGGTTGTCGGACTTCGACCCCGCCGAGACGATCACGGTCACCCCGATGCGTACCTTCCCGGTGATCCGAGACCTGGTCACCGACGTCTCGTACAACTACGAGAAGGCCAAGGAGGTGCCGGCCTTCGCTCCGGGACCGCCGGACAAGGACGGCAAGCGACGGATGATGCAGGTCGACGTCGAGCGCGGGCAGGAGTTTCGCAAGTGCATCGAATGCTTCCTGTGCCAGGACGTCTGCCACGTGATCCGGGACCACGAGCAGAACAAGAAGGCCTACGCCGGGCCGCGGTTCTTCCTGCGCTACGCCGAGCTGGACATGCATCCGCTGGACACCAACGACCGGCGCAAGCTGGCCCAGGACCAGGCCGGCATCGGAATGTGCAACATCACCAAGTGCTGCACCGAGGTCTGCCCGGAGGGCATCAAGATCACCGACAATGCGATCATCCCGATGAAGGAGCGGGTCGTGGACCGCAAGTACGACCCGCTCACCTGGCTGGGGTCGAAGATCCTACGGCGGGACCAGCGCGAGGAGCTTTGACCTCCGGGCCGCCCACCGGCGCAGCCGGCCTGGTACGCGGTCCGTCGCTGCGAGAGCTGATCGAAGAGCTGTCCGATTCCCCTACCGAGCAAGGGCGCGGCGGCTCGCCACTGCGCGTGGGGCTGAGCGGTGCACTGACCCGGCTGCGCCGTCGGGGGCGCCGGGCCGACGTGCCTGCCGACGCGGCCGTGGCGGGGTTCACCTGGGACCTGGTGGACCGTTGGACACTCCGCTGGTACGCGCAGGGGATCACCACGTCGGCCGACGCGGGGCCTTCGGGGTCGGCAAGCGTCGGTGAGCGCCGGGTGCTGCTGGTCAGCTGGTACGCGAAGCCGACCCGCGGCGGGCTGCGCAAGGGTGCGCGGATCACCGTTGTGGACAACACCGATCCGAGCCGGCCGCGCTACGACCACGTGCTGTTGGTCGAGCCGTACCGCGGCGCCGACGGCGCGGTCGACCTGCGACCGGTGCGGGTGCACGCGGGCGGCATCGCCTGGTCCGGGCACCGGCTGCTGGTCGCGGACACCTGGCGCGGCCTGCGTGTCTTCGACCTGCGCGACGTGCTCGCGGTGACCCCGCGGGGCCCGGGCGGGCGATCCCTGGTGGGTCGGCAGCCCGACGGCACCTACGCCGCGTTCGGGTTCGCGCTGGCGCTGCCGCAGGAGTCCGGCTACCGCGCCTGGACCGCCCCCGGCGAGCGGCGGCTGCGCTACTCGTTCCTGTCGCTGGACCGGACCGGCACGGAGCCGCAGCTGGTCGCCGGGGAGTACGGCCGGGACGGCGCCCCCACCCGGCTGTTCCGGATTCCGATGGATCCGCGGACGCAGCTGCCGCGCGCCGATGCGGACGGCCGGGTCCGGCTGACCGAGCTGCGCACCGACGGGGTCGAGCGGATGCAGGGTGTCGTGGTGGTGGACGGCCGCTACGCGATCACCGTCAGCCGTGGCCGTACCTCCCGCGGCGACCTGTGGACCGGCCGACCGGGTGACCTGGTGCGCCAGCGCGGTGTGCTGGCGGTCGGCCCGGAGGACATCTGCTACGTCCCGGACCGCGGGCAGCTGTGGACGGCGACCGAGTGGCCCGGCCGGAGGTTCGTCTACGCGCTGGACGCCGCCCGTTGGCTCCCCTGATCCTGCCGATTCGTCTGCGATAACGCGGGCGTGTCGCGGCGGGCGACCGCAGACGAATCGGGAGTCAGCCGAGGATCTGGTCGACGAAGCACCACCGCCAGGCCTCGCCCGGCTCGAAGCTGCGGACCACCGGGTGATCGGTCGCGTGGAAGTGGGCGGTGGCGTGCCGGCCGGGCGACGAGTCGCAGCAGCCGACGTGCCCGCATTGCATGCACAGGCGCAGGTTCACCCAGCGCTGCCCGGTGCGCAGGCATTCGGCGCACCCGTTCGGGGTGGCCGCCTCGGGCACGCTCCGCTGTGCGTCCAGGTGCTCGCACTGCTTCGGTACGGTCGGCATCAGCACCTCCTCCTGCTCGTCCAATCCCTCGTTCGCGGACTTCTCGATCAACGACTCTTCCAGGTCGATGGCGTTCAGGACCTGCTGCAGCACCTCGTGCGGCACCCCTCCGGTGTCGCGTACCCGCAGCAGGTCGGCGCGCTCAGCCTTCAGCATCTCCACCCGCAGGCGCGCGTACGCCTGCGACGGCGTCTCCTCGGGGCTGGCGTGCGCCAGTCGTTCCCAGGCAGCGTTGGAGCGGTCCCGGCTGCGCGTGCGCAGGCGCTCGACCACCTGCTCGGGCACGTCCGGGGTGAGCAGCTCCTGCAGCCGGGCCTCCCCCGCGAGCGCGGTCCGCTCCTTCAGCTCGGCCTCGGTCATCGCGTCCTCGGCCGGCGACGGGCCACGCAGGTCAAGGGCCCGGATCAGCCAGGGCAGGGTCCAGCCCTGCAACAACAAGGTGGCCGCCGCCACGATCAGGGCGATGGCCACCAGCACCTCGCGGTGCGGCGTCTCCGCCGGCAGCGCGAAAGCCGCGGCCAGCGTGACCACGCCGCGCATCCCGGCCCAGGAGATCACCGCCGGCGCCCGCCACGCCGGCGCCCAGTGCTGTCCCGCCACGCGGGGGTAGAGCCGGACCAGGTACGTGGCGGGGAACACCCAGATGGGACGCAGCCCGATCGTGGTGAGGGTCAGCGCGACGGTGGCCACGACCAGCTGCGAGAGAGGCAGCGTGTTCGCGTTCAGCGCCCGGAAAATGTCTTGGGCCTGCAGCCCGATCAGCAGGAACACCGAACCCTCGAGCAGCGTGGCGATGGTTCGCCAGACGGTGCGTTCGAGGATCCGGGACGCGGCCGACTGGTACAGCGGCGCCTGGTGACCGAGCAGCAGGCCGGCCACCACCACCGCCAGCACCCCGGAGGCGTGGATCAGGTCGGCGACGATGTAGGCGATGAACGGCGTGATCAGCGCGATCGAGGTGTCGCTGAGCGAATCCTCGATGTGGTGTCTGATCTTGCCGACGATCACAGCCAGAGCCACGCCGACGACCAGACCGCCGAACACCGACACCGCGAAACCCAGCGCCACCTCGCCGATGGTCACGGTGCCGGCGATCGCGGCGATCGCGGTGCGCAGCGCGACCAGCGCGGTGGCGTCGTTGACCAGGCTCTCCCCCTCGAGGATGGTGACGATCCGCCGTGGCAGCCCGACCCGGCGCGCCACCGCGGTCGCTGCGACGGCATCCGGTGGGGCGACCACCGCGCCCAGCGCGAACCCCGCGGCCAGTGGGATCGGCAGCAGCAGCCACGCCACCAGCCCGACACCGGCCGTGGTGAACAGCACCAGACCCACCGACAGCAGCCCGATCGGCCGGACGTTGTTGCGGAAGTCGACCAGCGACGTGCGGATCGCGGCTGCGTACAACAGCGGAGGCAGCAGCCCGACCAGCACCAGCTCGGAGGTGAGCCGCACCTGTGGCAGGAACGGGATCAGCGACAGTCCGGTTCCCACGACCACCAGGACGAGCGGGGAGGAGAAGTCGTGCCGGCGCGCCAACCCGTTGACGAGGGTGACCACGGCCACGATCGACACGAGTTCGACGGCTACGTGCACGCGGACGAGTGTCCCACCTCGCCGAACCGGCGGGCGAGGACGCGGCCGGTCGTGATCTTCTACGCTGGGGACATGGCCGACGTACTCGACAACTCGCAGGTACACGCGGCACTCGCCGACCACCCGTCGTGGGAGTTCCGGGACAACGCGCTGGTCCGGTCGGTGCAGGCGCCGGAGTTCCTCACCGGCATCCGGTTGGTCTCCCGAGTCGCCGAGGCGGCGGAGGAACTCAACCACCACCCGGACATCGACATCCGCTGGACCACGGTGACGTTCCGGTCCACCACCCACTCCGAGGGCGGCGTGACCGGCAACGACTTCGCCCTGGCCGGACGCATCGACGCGCTCGTCGACGACCTGCTGAGCTGATTCACCGTCCGGGCGGATAGGGTCCGCCCGTGGATGCGCTCGCGCTCGGGCTGGCACTCGGCCTGGCCGCCGGCATCAGCCCTGGACCGCTGCTCGTCCTCGTCATCACATCCACGCTGCGCGACGGGTGGCGTGCAGGGGTCACCACCGCCTGCGCCCCGCTGCTCAGCGACGCGCTGATCGTCGCCACCACGCTCGCGGTGCTGGACCAACTCTCGCACCGGGTGCTGTCGGTCATCGGCGTCGTCGGCGGCGCGTTCGTCATCTGGACCGGCATCGCCACGGTACGGGAGGCCCGCAGCACCGGGCTCGAGGTCGGGACGCAGCGTGCACCACGCAGCCTGTACACCACGCTCGGCCAGGCCGCCACCGTGAACCTGCTGAGCCCCCACCCGTGGGTTGCCTGGGCCACCGCGCTGGGGCCGCTGACCATCGCCACCTGGCGCAACCAGCCGACCGCCGGAGCCGCGTTGGTCGCAGGCTTCTACGTCACCCTGGTGGGCGCCAAGATCGGGGTCGCAGCCCTGGTGGCGGGCGGGCGGCGCCGACTCACCGACCGCGGGTACCGCCGGGCGCTGATCGCGGCGGGAGCGCTGCTGGTCCTGGCCGGTGTGGCATTGGCCGCGGAGTTCGCCCCCACCGCGTTCTGAGCCGGGCTAGCGGCGACCGACCGCCGCCCCGACCGCGGGGTGCTCGTCGGCTCCGACCGGGACCATCGCGATCAGGGTGCCGCTGTCGGTGGGCAGCTTGGTACGGCGGTCGGCGACGTCGACCGTGCCGGCGCTGCGCTGGACGAACAGCACGACGCTGTCGGCGCCGTACCGCTCCCGGAAGTCGGCCAGCGTGAAGTCCTGCGACAGCCGTACTGCGCGCACGGTCAGGTCGGTGAGCATTCGCCGGTCCAGCTCCGCCCGGGACAGCGGCGGCACGAAGGCGTAGGACGCGCTCAGGTGACCGGCGGTGTCCCGGTGGTCGTGGCCGGTGCCGGTGGTGTAGCCGTCCCGGTGCAGTTGATAGGTGCGCCCCGCGCCGAACACCCGCCGGAACTCGCGGGCGGCGGTGGCGTTGACCTCGTCCTCCGGCGTGCAGGCGATGAAGCTGCCCATGCCGGCCAGGTCCATGTCCTTGACCGCGTACTCGGACAGGATGTTCGCGGTCAGCGTGTTGAGCCCGGCGGCGCGGGCACCCGCCAGGGTGGCGTGATTGCGGGCCACCACGAGGACCGGGATGCCCAGGTCACGCAGCAGCCTGGCAGTGTCCACCACCCAGGTGTTGACGCCGGCGAACACCACGCCCTGCGGCTTGGCCGAGGCGAGCCCGAGCCGCTCGGCGAGCGGTCCGGCCCCAAGGCCGTAGATGGCCACCGTGCAGACGATCACGATGAACACCATCGGGACCATCCGCTCTGCCTGGCCGGCCAGCTGCTCGAGGTCCGCCGCCCTGGCCAGCAGATCCACACGCGTCCCGCCGGTGGCCGCGGTGGCCCGGTCCTGCAACCGTCCCGCGGCCTGCTGCAGCCCGAGCCCGAAGATGCTGGTCACCGCCGCGGCCACCACGCCCCGCGGAGCCATCAAGGCCAGCAGGGTCCGCTCCTCCTTTCGGACCCTGGTGCCCAGCAGACCGAGCAGCACGCTGACCGGCCGTACCAGCAGCACCAGAGCGGCCAGCAGCAGCAACGCCAGCGGCGCCGCGTCGACCAGCGCGGCCGGGGTCACCAGGCCGGCCAGCACGATGAACAACGCGCCGACGAACAGCACCTGCAGGTGCTCTTTGAACTCGGCCACGTGCTCCAGATGCAGCTCGGGGCGGTTGCCCAGGTAGATCCCGAGCACCGTCACGGTCAGCAGCCCGCTCTGCGGCTGCAGGGTGTCGGACACCACCAGGGCCGCGACGGCCGCGGCGAGGAACACCACCCCGTGCAGGAAGTCGGGGATGGCGTGGCGGCGCATCACCAGCTCGAGCAGCACACCCAGCCCCACGCCGATCCCGAAGCCGATCACCAGGGTCTTGGCCAGGGCGGCCAGCACCACGGGCAGCGCATGTCCGGCGTCCCCGGTGACGATCGCCTGGAACACCAGCAACGCCAGCACGGCGCCGATCGGGTCCACCACGATGCCCTCCCAACGGAGCAGGGAGGAGACCCGGCGGGTGGGTCGCAGGTGGCGCAGGATCGGGCCGATCACCGTCGGGCCGGTCACCACCAGGATGGCGCCGAGCAGCAGCGCGATCCGCGGATCGAACCCCAGCATCCAGGCTGTCGCCGCGATCATGCCCCACGCCAGCAGCACCGTCAGCGAGCAGAGCCGCCACACCGGCCGCCCCAGATCGCGGATCTGTTTGATGCGCAGCGACAGGCTGCCCTCGAACAAGATGATGCCGACGGTCAGGATCACCACGTCGAACAGCAGCTCCCGGCCGAACACCTGCTCGGCATTCACCACCTGGCCGATGCCGAAACCGCCGATCAGCAGCAACAGGATGGACGGGATCCGGATCCGCCACGCCACCCACTGGCAGAGCACGCTGACCGCTACCACCATCGCGACGTAGCCGGCGGGCGAGATCTGGCTGAGCGCGTCCAGAACGCTCGTCGAGAAGCCGGACATCGGCCCAACGGTACTGACCGCAGGGCGCGAGCCAACCCGGGTGTGCCGGGTTCACGCGTGGCCGCAGCTCGCCGTGTGACGCAGCTCGCATCGGGAAGAAGACGCCGGTGTGCGCCGTTGTGCCCGGTATGGGATCCGGTCTCACCGTCGACATCTGGTCCGACGTCGCCTGCCCGTGGTGCTACATCGGGAAGCGGCGCTTCGAGAGGGCGCTGGCAGCGTTCCCGCACCGCGATCAGGTGCGCGTGACCTGGCACAGCTACCTGCTCGACCCCACCGTCCCGGAGCGGTACGAGGGCACCGAGGCGGAGTATCTGAGCCGCCGTAAGGGCATGCCGGAGGAACAGGTGCGCCGGATGTTCGACCACGTCACGGCGCTAGCCGCCGGCGAGGGACTGTCGTACGACTTCGACAAGCTGGTGGTCGCGAACAGCGCCCGTGCACACGAACTGCTGCACCTGGCCGCGGAGCACGGGGTGGCGGGAGCCGTCAAGGAGGCGCTGCTGTCGGCGCACTTCGAGCGGGGCCACGACATCGGCGACCCGGCGGAACTCACCAGGATCGGCGTCGAGGCGGGCCTGCCGGGTGCCGAGATCACCACGGCCCTGGAGTCCGGCCGGTTCCGTGCGGCGGTGCAGGCCGACATCGCCGAGGCACAGGCGATCGGTATCGCCGGTGTGCCGTTCTTCGTCCTCGATCGCACCTACGGCGTGTCCGGGGCGCAGCCGCCGGAGTTGTTCAGCGAGGCGCTGCGGACCGCGTGGGCGGCGGCGCACCCGCTGACCATGGTCGGCCCGGATGGGGCCTCGGACGCCGGCTCCTGCGGCCCCGACGGCTGCGCTCTCTGACGCTTCCGCTGCTCAGGCCGTCTCGCCCTCCGGTGGCTGCACGACCTTGAACGTGACCCCGTTGGGGTCGGCGATCTCGGCCAGCCGGCCAAACGGTGAGTCCTCGGGCGACCGGACGATCTCACCACCGAGCGAGCGCGCCAGTTCCGCCGTCTTGGTCGCGTCCTCGACTCGTACGTAGAAGGTCCAGTGCGAGCCCACTCCCTCGGGGAGGAAGTCAGCGCCGTCCATGATCCCCGCCAGCGCGTCCGCTCCCTCTCCGAACGTGCTGTAGGGGATCTGACCGCGCACGTCATGCACGTCCCAGTCGAACGCGTCCCGGTAGAACGCGACCGAGGCGGGATAGTCACGGCTGTAGTTCTCGAACCAGAACGGCGAGTGGACACCCTCCCGGTCAGCAAACCCCTGGTGCTCCAGCGGCTGGAATCCGCCGACCGGCGCACCAGCCGCGTCGGCGGCGAACACCGACCAACACTGGTCGCCGACCTGCATCGGCTCCATCAGCAGGTGGCCGCCGGCCTTGGTGATCTTCTCCGCCGTGGCATGGACGTCGGGGGTCTCCAGGTAGATCGTCCAGGCATTCGGCGCCTCGACGCTGCCGTCGTTGGGCATCAGGCCGGCCACCGGCCGACCGTCCCGTTCGATGATCCGGTAGCCGCCGAAGGCCGGGTCGCCGGGCTGCGCGGTCCAGCCGAACAGCTGGTGGTAGAAGTCCACGGCCGCGTCCGCGTTGCGGGTGAACAGCTCGATCCAGGCCGGGGCGCCAGAGGTGTTGGAGGCGGTCATGATGGTCCCCTGTCGTGGTTGGTGGAAGGTCACCCGTACTGACCACCCCCTGGGTCGAAAATCATCGACACCCAGCCCGGTGAGCCGCCAAAACTTCCCCGTGAGCGGCCAAAACTTCCCCGTGAGCCGCCAAAACTTCCCGGTGAGCGGTCAAAACTGCTTCGCCTAGGAGGTGTCTGGGAACCGCTCGGCGAGCGTGCGGAGCTTGGCGACGTACTGCCCCCACTCCGCCTCGCCGTTCCGAGCCAGGTTGGAATACTCCGCCCCGAGTCCGGCGGCGCCGTCGGTCAGCTCCCGGACGATGTCGGCATGGCCGGCGTGCCGGGCCGTCTCCGCGGTGACGTGCACGAGGATGAGGTGCAAAGTGGCCTCGCGGCGCTCCTCGGGCCACCAGGCGACCGATCCGACCGTGTCCAGATCCAGGGACTCGATGGTCTGGTCGGCGTGTGCGCAGGCCCGCCGGTAGAAGCCGATGATGTCGTCCCGCGACTCCTCCGCCGTCGCCCACATGTCCTGGTCGTCCTCGGCGTCGGGATCATCCCAGGGCACCGGTTCCGGCGGTGTACGGCCGAACGTGTCTCCGAAGTAGCCGTACTCCACGCAGCCCAAGTGCTTGACCAGGCCGAGCAGGTTGGTCCCGGTCGGGGTCATCGGCCAGCGCAGGTGCCGTTCCGACAGCCCTTCCAGCTTCCATAGCACCGCCTCCCGCTGCCGCCCCAGGTACCTGTGCAGAGTCGCCTTGTGGTCGGTGCCATCCGCCGTCATGCCGCCGACTACACCACATCGTCGGCGGGGTGGCGATCGACTTCCGGGCGGGAAGCGGACGTACCCGAGCGCAGGGTCGGCACCAAGGGGGCGTACCCGGGCGCGGGGTCGGCACCAAGGGGGCGTACCCGGGCGCGGGGTCGGCGCCAAGGGGGGCGTACCCGAGCGCGGGGTCGGCGCGAAGGGACGGGGGGACGGCCAAGAGGCGGGGCGATCATCACCACCCGCGCCGCCCGCCAGGCGCTGGACCACTGCTGCCGCGGTGACCGGCCCTCGGGCCCGAACCACGTTGACCCGAGCCAACGGCGGAGCTCCGTCCGACCGGGCCGCGCCCAATCCGCTGGCCCAGCAGGTTCGGGGATGATCGGGTAGGCGGATGAAGATCGAACGCATCGTCCCCATCCTGACCGTCGACGACCTGTCCACCGCGATCGCCGAGCACACCGGCGTACTCGGGATGCGGGTGGCGATGGACATCGGGTGGGTCGCGTTCCTCATCGACGACGGTGGCCGCCAGCTCGGACTGATGACCCGGGACGCGTCCGCGCCCGTCAACCCGGACGTCTCGGTCTTCGTCGACGACGTCCGAGCGGCGTACGCCGCGGCCGCGGCGTCGGGCCTCGAGATCGTGCACCCGCTGTCGGCCGAGGAGTGGGGAGTCACGCGCTTCTTCTATCGCGACTCGTCCGGGCGGGTCATCAACGTCGGCACCCACACCTGACCGACTGCAGCCGGCGCTGCTCGCGGGCCGAGGGTTCACGATGACTACGTCATCACCGGTCATCGCCGTGAACGGTGATGGCGTAGCCATCCGGATCGGAGAAGGCGAAGTGGAGTCCGAACGGCCCGTCGGCTGGCTCGGTCAGGACCCGCACGCCCGCAGCGGAGAGCCGACCGTGCAGCGCCTGGACATCATCGACGCGAAGCCACAGCGCGACACCCAGGCCGGCCGGGCCGGCGTCGAGGTCGATGCCGGGGAGCGGAGTGCGGAGAGCCATCGGGATCGGCTCGGTGAGGAAGACGATCGCGTCTGGTCGGGTCTGCCCGCGAGTAAGGCCGAGATGCCTTTCGTAGAAGGCCGCTGAGCGCTCCAGGTCGCGTACCTGCAGGCCGACGAAATCTGGTCCGGTGGTGGTCATGAGTTGCTCCTCGGGAGTGAGTCAATGTATTGACATCAACTGTATGTCATGATGTTGACATGCGGCAAGATGTTGGGCTGGACCAGCGGGTCGGCTACGTGCTCAAGCAGGTGCATGCGCAACTGCGCAGCCGCATGGAGCAGGCGCTGCGGCCCCACGGGTTGACGGTGCCGCAGTACGCATGCCTGGAGGTGCTGCGGGAGCACGGGGCCCTGTCCAGTGCCGAGCTGGCACGCGCCTCGTTCGTGTCGCGTCAATCGATGAACGTGATGTTGACGACGATGAGCAGGAACGGTTGGGTCGAGCCCTCGCCCGAGCCGACGAGGGGGCGTGCGCGCCCGTACTACATCACCAGCCGGGGGCATGAGGTCCTCGCTCCAGCGAGCAAGGCCATCCAGGCCGTGGAACTGCAACTCGTCGATGGAATGGACCACGCCGACCAGCAGGCGCTTCTCCGCCTTCTGTCGGGTTGCCTGGATCGACTTGCCTGAGACCCAGGATCCCTGGATCGAAGGCGAGTGCGCCGAGGCGTTCACCGAGCCCCGCAGCGGACCTGCGATCTCCGCCGGAGTCCACCAGCACGTCCACCGTGGTCCCGAGCCGGCGATATCAGTTCCTCCGGGAGCGTGATCTCCCTACGATGGCGCCATGTCCGTCAGGATGGACAACGTCGGCATCGTCGTTGAGGATCTCGCTGCGACGATCGAGTTCTTCCGCGCGCTCGGGCTCGAACTGGAAGGACAATCCGTCGTGGAGGGAGAGTGGGCCGGACGCGTCACCGGTCTGGGAGACCAACGCGTCGAGATCGCGATGATGCGCACGCCCGACGGCCATGGCCGACTCGAACTCTCGCGGTTCCTCGAGCCGTCCGTCGTCGCCGATCACCGGAACGCCCCGGTGAACGCCCTGGGCTACCTGCGTGCGATGTTCGCGGTCGACGACCTCGATGAGACTCTCGACCGGCTGCGCGAGCGCGGTGCGAAGGTCGTCGGCGACGTTGTTCGGTACGAGAACGCGTACCGGCTCTGCTACGTGCGTGGGCCCGAAGGCATTCTGCTCGGTCTGGCCCAGCAGCTCGGCTGAGCGGCCGGCCTACGCCTCGATCCCACCAGGAGCGAAAGCCGAGGCAAGGATCCGCGACGGCGAACTCAGCCCGTCCAGTCGCGCCTCAGCAGGCCGTACACCCAGGAGTCCGACACGTCGCCGTTGACGATGCAGTCCTCGCGCAGCGTTCCCTCGCGGAGGAATCCGAGTTTCTCGAGGACGCGCGCCGACGCGACATTGCGCGTATCGGTCTCGGACTGAACCCGGTTGAGGTCCAGCGTGTCGAAGGCCCACTTCAGCAGGGCGCGCGCGGCCTCCGTCGCGTATCCGTGACCCCACGCCTCCTCCCGCAAGCAGTAGCCCAAGGAGGCGCTGCGGAAGTCGGGGTTCCACTCGTTGAAGGTGCACCAGCCGATGAAGGCTCCGTCAGACTTGCGCTCGATGGCCGGGCGTGCTCCGGTGCCTTCGTCCGCCATCCGTCGGCAGCCGGCCATGAAACTCGCGACCTGCGACCGGTCGGTCCACGGTGCAGAGTCCCAGTAGCGCAGGACCCGGGCGTTGCTCTGCAAGGCGAACAGGTCGTCGGCGTCGGCATCGGTGAACGGGCGGAGCCGCAGACGCTCGGTGTGCAACGTCGGCGTCGGCAGAGACATGCGGTCACTATGCCCGATACCCAGTGGTGCTTGCCTCGCCGCCCAAGCGTCGTCGTCGATCTACAGCGGGCTCATCGCGTGTACGGCGGTTGACGCCGGCCGCGGATCGAGACCTCCGCCGTCTCGTGGTTTCAGCCGGCTCCGAAGGCCCTTCTGA
>CAZNCE010000021.1:0-12558 GCA_964571285.1 uncultured Nocardioidaceae bacterium
GCAACGCGAAGAACGCGCGATAGGCCAACGAGTGGCCGTCGAGCAGCAGCAGGCGCGGCGGGGTCTGGGCGTTCGGCACCTCACCGACCTTAGTCGCCCGCCGTCGAGCGAGTAGGCTGTGCCCGCCCGGCCGGGCGAGCGGCCAGGCCCTGTCGGCGGCACCAGCCGCTGCGGGAGGGAGGGCCGGCTGATGAGCGACTACCCGGCAATCGCCGACCACGGACTGATCGGCGACCTCCACACCAGCGCCCTGGTCAGCACCGCGGGGACCATCGACTGGTTCTGCGCCCCTCGGTTCGACTCCCCCAGCGTCTTCGGCGCACTGTTGGACAGCCGCAACGGCGGCCTCTTCAGCATCCGGCCGCTGGCCGACGAGGTCACCACCAAGCAGCTGTATTTTCCCGACACCGCGATCCTGATCACCCGGTTCCTCACCGAGGCGGGGGTGGGCGAGGTGGTCGACTTCATGCCGATGCACGCCGACGCCGACGCCGCGACCCAGCACCGCCTGGTCCGCATGGTGCACTGCGTGCGGGGCCAGATGACGTTCGTCGGAGAACTGGCGCCCCGGTTCGACTACGGACGGGTGCGCCATCGCGTGGTCCCGGAGGGCGCCGGGGCGGTGTTCACCAGCCCGGCCGGATCGCTCACCCTCCATGTCGTCCGCGAGCCGGAGGACGAGGTGCTGGCGGACCTGTGGCTGGACGACAACGGGGACCTGCACGCCCGCGCCACCCTGCGCGCCGGCCAGGTCCGGGGCCTGGTGGTGGAGACCGGTTCCGAGGTCCGGCCGCGCCGGATCCGGGTGGCCGAGGTCGAGCAGCTGTTCGCGGACACCGCCGCCTACTGGCGCTCGTGGCTGGGCCGATCCACCTACGCCGGGCGGTGGCGGGAGATGGTCAACCGGTCGGCCGTCACCCTCAAGCTGATGACCTACCTGCCGACCGGCGGGCTGGTTGCGGCGCCGACCTGCAGCCTGCCCGAGCAGATCGGTGGCGAGCGGAACTGGGACTACCGCTACACCTGGGTACGCGACGCGTCCTTCTCGGTCTACTCGCTGCTCGCGCTGGGGTTCACCGATGAGGCGGCCGCCTTCGCCGGCTGGCTGCGTGCGCGGGTACGGGACGGCGGGCGCGGCCCGAACGGGCCGCTGAACATCATGTACCGCATCGACGGGTCCCCCGATCTGGACGAAGAGGTCCTCGGCCACTGGGAGGGCTACCGGGGCTCGAGCCCGGTCCGGATCGGCAACGGCGCCGCGGAACAGCTGCAGCTGGACATCTACGGGGAGGCGCTCGACAGCCTGTACCAGGCGGAGCGCAGCGGGATCCGGCTCGGCCATCAGGGCTGGCTGGGCGTGTGCGACCTGCTGGAATGGCTGGCCGACAACTGGGACCAACCCGAGGAAGGGATCTGGGAGACTCGCGGCGGCCGCAAGGACTTCACCTACGGTCGAGTGATGAGCTGGGTCGCGCTCGACCGTGCGGTCCGCCTCGCCAACCAGCGCGGGCGACCGGCCCCGCTGTCCCGGTGGCTGCAGCAGCGCGACGCCATCTACGGGCAGGTGATGGAGCGCGGGTGGAGCACCGATCGGCAGGCGTTCGTCCAGCACTACGACGACCAGGTGCTCGACTCCTCACTGCTGCGGATGCCGCGGGTCGGCTTTATCGCACCCGAGGATCCGATGTGGGCGTCGACGCTGCGCGCCGTGTCGGACGAGCTGGTCACCGACAGCCTGGTGTACCGCTACGACCCCGAGGCCTCGCCGGACGGGCTGCGCGGTTCGGAAGGCACCTTCTCGCTGTGCACGTTCGCCTACGTCGACGCTCTCGCGTCGTCAGGTCGCGTGGACGAGGCCCGGTTGATCTTCGAGAAGATGCTCACCTACGCCAACCACCTGGGGCTGTACTCGGAGGAGATCGCGCCGACCGGTGAGCAGACCGGCAACTTCCCGCAGGCGTTCACCCACCTGGCACTCATCGACGCAGCGACCGCGCTGGACCACTACCTGGACGGGCCCCCGCGGCGGACCGTCGGGGGCTAGGCCACCGCGCTCCCGGCGGTCAGCCGTGCACCCGACACGGCCCGCCGGACCCTTCGGCGGCCGACCACGAAGACGGCGAGGAGGAACGCGGCCAGACCCCAGACCAGCAGTACGGCGAGCGTGGCAATCGGCGACTCGACCTGGCCGCCCGAGATCAGCTGGCTGGCCCCGTTGACGTACATCGTCAGCGGGAGGATGCCGTTCAGCAGGCGCATCAACCCCGGCGCGGTCTCCAACGGCACCACACTGCCCAACGCGGCTCCCTGCAACAGCAGGAACACCACGAACACGGGGACCCCGGCCCGGCCGAACAGCAGCCGGGTGGCGTAGGCCAGCAGCGTGAACGTGAGCGCCGCGACCAGGGTCAGGAGCGCGAACGGCACCAGCGAGGCGACGCTCACGCGCAGCACCAGGAGCGCCACCAGCACGGCCACCCCCTCGACCAGTGCCAGGCCCAGACCCGGCAGCACCTCGGAGATCACCAGCCGTACCGACGAGATCGGCAACCCCGCCGCGCGAATCGAGGCCGCCACGTCTCGGCGCAGCCCACCCAGCAGGGCCGCCATCCACAGCACCAGCGCGACCAGCAGCGCGATCAGCCAGCCATTGGCGTGTTGGTCGTTCTCCAGGCTGTGCGACAGCACGACGGGCTGGCTGACCACGGTGGCCAACGTGTTCTGTTGGGAGTCCGAGTAGGTGGGGCTCTGTTTCGCACCGCTGGCCAGGCCGCTGCTCAGCTGTTGGGCGCCGCTGTCCACCTGCGTGGCACTGGAGCTCAGGTTCGAGGCGCCCGATGCGAGAGAGGCCCCCGCGGAGGCGGCCTGCTGGGCGCCGTTCGCCAGCGATCCGGTGGACTGGGCGAGCGTCCCCGCACCCTGCGCCAGCGACGTGGCACCGGACGACACCTGGTCCGCCCCGCTGCTCAGCTCCGAACTCGCACCGTCCAGGCGGCGGGCGGCGGTGGAGAGCCGCGTGTTCCCCTGCGCCACGCGGCCAGTGCCGGTGGACAGCCGCGAGGTCGCCGCGGCGAGGTCCGAGGCGGCCCGGCTGACAGCGACCGAGCCCCGCGTGAGCAGCTCGGCGTGGTTGTGGGCCCGCTCCACCGCGTTGCAGTACGTCCGTGAACCGCCCCGGCGCGCACACACCCGCGCCAGCCGACGCAGTTCCAGGGTGAGCAGCCGATCCCCCTGCGACAGCCGACGGGTTGCGGTGGCGACACCGCCGGCACCGTCGGAGACAGCTCGGGACGCGGTGGCGAGGTCACCGCTGCTCCGGGCCAGTTCGGTGCTGCTCGAGGCCAGCTCGCCCATCCCGGTCTCCAGCGTGCCGGCGCCGGTGGACACCGACGAGGCACCGGTGCGGAGGGTGTCGGCTCCGTCGGCAAGCGACTCGGCGGCGGTCTGCAGCTCGAAGGCGCCGGTCTGCAACTCGGCGAGGCTGCCGGACAGCTCGCCGGCACCGCTGTCGAGCTGTCCGGCCCCCTTGGCCAACTGGGATGTGCCGTCGGCCAGCGAGGCCGCACTGGACGCCGCCTTCTGGTTCGAGGAGGCGATCTGGTTGAAGCCCGCGTACACGTTCTTGAGGTAGCCCTGGGTGGACTGCACCCCGAGCGAGTCGGCGGCGGCGGCCGCGACCTGCTGGCTGATGTAGGGCACGGTGACGCTGGCCGCACTGTTGCTGACCAGGGACACCTTCCCTTGTACCGGTTTGTCCGTACCCGTGGACAAGATGTCCTGGGAGAACTGCGACGGGATCGTGAGTACCGCGTAGTACGTGCCGTTGGCGAGGCCGGTGTTCGCGTCGTCGGAGTCGGTGAGGATCCAGTCGAGGTTCTTGTCCGGGGTCTTCGGGTCGGTGAGCGCGCCGGCCAGCGCGCGACCGGCAGCCATCGGCTGGGAGCCGGTGATGATCTTGTCGTTGTTCACCACCGCGACGGGGATCCGGTCGATCTTGTCGCCCCGGTCCGACGTCGACCACACCAGCAGTCCCACACCGAGCAAGGGCACGAGTGCGGCCACGAGCACCCGGGTCCACGTGCTGTTCGCCAGCCTGTTCATGAGAGCACCTCGCCGGTCGCTGCCGTGTCCTGGGACGCAGCGTCTTGGGATTCCGCGTCCTGCGCCGCTGTTTCCGGCACTGACGCCGGGGTGGATTGGACGGACCGGACCCTCGCTCCGAGCAGCACGGTGGTGACACCGTGTCGGCCCAGCGCCGTACCCAACCACTCGAGCCGGCCGGCTCCCTCCTCGGGCGCCATCAGCACCACCACCCGAGCTCCGCTGGCCACGGCCAGCGCCGCGTCGACCACGTGTGCCGAGAGCCGCCCGCTGTCGTCCCGGATGTCTGTCAGGATCTCCGCAGCGGCGGCCGCGAAGGCACGCTGGCCGCGTCTGGTCGTCGCGACCAGCCGGGCGCGTTCGTGGATGGCGGCCGCGGCGTCGGGCGGCGGGGTGAGGGGCGCGACCTCGATCATCGTGCTGCATCGCTGCACCAGCCCACGCTGCTCGGGCAGCAGGTAGCCGGCCACCACCAGCTCGCCGCTCACCGGCTTGCCTCGCCCGACCAGCGCCCGGCCGAGGAGCACGCGATCGGCCGGGTCTGGCATGCCGACGTGCACCACGTTGCCCGGGGCGACCGACAGTTGCACGGGCTGGGTGCCCGGCCGGACGACCAGGTCGTCGGCGAACAAGGCGGTCTCGCCGTGGTGCGCCTCCCAGCGCTGGAAGGCGACCTTGCGGTGCAGCGCGGCGCCCTCGACGTCGACGAGGGGCAGTCGGCGGTCCAACCAACGCGGCAGCCACCACGCCGAACGGCCGAGCAGCCGCAGGATCGCCGGCACCAGCGTCATCCGAACCAGGAACGCGTCCACGAAGACACCGATGGCGAGGCTGAACGCGATCGGCTTGATCGTGCTCGACCCGTCCGGAACGAACGCGATGAACACGCTGGTCATGATCATCGCCGCGGCGGTGACCACCCGTGCCGACGCCTTGAACCCGCCGTACACCGCCTGGGTGGCGTCACCGGTATGCACGAACTCCTCGCGCATCGCCGAGACCAGGAACATCTCGTAGTCCATCGCCAGGCCGAACAGCACCCCCATCACGAAGATCGGCAAGAAGCTGACGATCGGCCCGTTGGCCAGCCCGGGCACAAGGGAGTCGAGCCATCCCAACTGGAACACCATGACCACGGCGCCCAGCGCGGCGCCTACGGACAGCAGGTAGCCGATCGTTGCCTTGATCGGCACCGCGATCGAGCGGAACACCGCCATCAGCAAGATGAGGGACAGCCCGATCACGATCGCACCGAACGGCAACAGCGAGGCTGCGAGCCGCTCGGAGATGTCGATGTTGATCGCGGTCGAGCCGGCGACCAGCACGTTGCTGACGTCGTAGGTCTTCTCCCACCCGGGTGCGTCGGCACGCAGCCGCTTCACCAGGTCGGCGGTCGAGGGTGAGGTCTGCCCGGCTTCGGGGATCACCTGGACCAGGCCGGTGTCGGCGCCGGCGTTCGGGGTGTACTGCGGGACAGCGGCGACTCCGGGCACCTTCTCGATCGCGCCGGCGAGCTTCTGCATGGTGCCCTGCGGGTCGGAGTTCGTGATGATGTCGGCGGTCACGGCCAGCGGCGCGTTCCAGCCCGGCCCGAAGGCCTGGCTGATCTCGTCATACGTCGTACGCGCCGGCGTGTTCTCGGGAGCGGTGCCGTTGTCGGGCAGGGCCAGCTCCAACTGCCGGGCCGGGCTCGCGGCCAGCAGCAGCACCACCACGACCGCTGCGATGGTGAGTGGGGGGAACTTCGTGACCGCGTGCACCCAGTGCAGCGCGAATCCTGGCCGTGGCGCGACCGGGACGGTGCCCTGCCGGCGCCTCCTGCGGCGCGGACGCCGCGGTTTGGGCCGTAGCCGCTCCCCGAGTAGCAGCGCGATCGCGGGCAGCAGTGTCAATGCGATCAGCACCGCCATCGTGACGGCGCCGGCAGCGGCGGCACCCATCACGGTCAGCACCGGGATCCGCGTGACCGCCAGGCTGAGCAGTGCGATCACCACCGTGGTGCCGGCGAACACCACGGCACTGCCCGCCGTCGCCAGCGCGCGGCTCATCGCCTCCTGCGGCGATACTCCGGTGGCGAGCTGGGCTCGGTGCCGGGAGAGGATGAACAGCGCATAGTCGATGCCGACCGCGAGGCCCAGCATCTCGGCCAGTGTCGGGGACGCGCTCGAGATGGTCATCAACCAGGACGCGGTCAGCACCACGCTCAGCGTCACCCCCACGCCCACCAGCGCGGTGATGATCGGCATCCCGGCGGTGATCAGCGACCCGAAGGTGAGGCAGAGGATCACGAACGAGATCCCCAGGCCGATGACCTCCGGAATCCGGCTGGGATCCCCGTTGGTCTTGTATGCGGTGCCACCGACCGACGCGGACACCGTGGCGTCAGCAGGGGTCCGGGCCGCATCGACGACCGCATCCAGGGTGTCCTCGTCCGGCACCGCGTCGCTGAACTGGATCTGGCCCAGAGTCGAGCGCCCGTCCTTCGACACCACCGGTTGCGATGCCTTGAGCGGGTCGGCCACGGACACGTGGGGCACCTTGCCCATCGCCGTCGTCAGGTCACTGACCTGCTTGGCGTTCGCCTGGTCGGTGATCCGGCCGGAACTCGTGGTGAAGATGACCTGACCCGACGCACCCGTCTGTCCGAAACGTGAGGCGAGCACGTCCTGCCCGGCCTGGGACTGGGTGCCGGGCAGCGTGAAGGCGTCGTTGTAGTGGGGGCCCAGCACACCCGCGAGACCGATGAAGCCCGCGAACAGCAGTGCCCAGGCGCCCAGTACCAGACCGGCGTGCCGGGCGATCGCGGATCCCAGTCGATAAAGCAGAACGGACATGAGCGCTTCCCTTCACCCTGCTCGCAACCATGCGATGGCGCCCCGAATCCACCCGTCACGGTGACCCGCCGATTCACTATGCCGCTCGCGGACGGCGTTCCGGTATGGCCCGAGTGGACTACCTCGTGGTACCGCGACGGGACCTTGGAGGTCCCGAGCGGCTCCATCCACGCCGACGACGCAACGCACGATCCGTGGCCCCCTACGCGCCGCCTGCCGCTGCGGCGAACGACACCGGGGGCCCGATCAGCGGTGTCTTCAGCGGGCCGGCGGCGCCGACCGCCACCACGATCGAGTTCCCGAACGGGTTGACGAACGGATCGGCCTCCAGCTTCCAGTTGCTGGTGATCCAGATGTTTCCGGACGGGTCGATCTCGGCGCCGGTGATGCGTTCCAGCGCGTCGCTGCGGTAGCCGGTGTCGGGACTGATCGGCTCCCCGATGCCCATGCCCCGTGGGCAGTTCTCGGTGCTCACACCGCAGAACCGGCTGATCGCGGTCGGCACGTCGGTTGGCTGGCTACCGTCCGGCAGCACCGGGCTGTCGCCGAAGTTGAACACCCAGACGGTGTCGTTGCCGTCGACCGCGATGCCCCAGGGGAGCGTCAATCCACCACCGGTGAAGGGTGAGCCCGGGTACGGAGTGCGCCGCTCGGCGTCGTACAGCGTGATCGACGGGTTCTCGGCGGTGCCGAGCTGGGTGCGGGTCGGGCACGGCGAGTCCAGCCAGTCCGAGTTCGTCACCCAGATGTTCCCCTGCAGGTCAGCGGCGTTGGCGACCGGATGACTGAGCACGGTCCGCCCCCGGTACGTGCTCGGCAGCGTGTCGATCAGCCGGCCGTCCGGCGAGATCACCGAGAGGGTGCTGCTGCGGTTGTTGACCGCCCAGATGTTGCCGTCGGCATCGGGAGCCAGCCCGAACGGCTTCAGCTGCGGATCATGGGGCCGGGGCGTGGGACCCAGCGCGATACTGACGGCCGCGCTCGGATCACCGTCGGGATACATCGTCACGGTGTCGTTGCCGCAGTTCGCGATCCAGATGTTGCCCTGTGGATCCGAGATGGTCCCCTGGGGCCACCAGATGTCGCCCTCGGTGTAACCCTCGTCCCCGGAGATCGGGTTTCCCCGCGGGTCGAACTTGGAGACGCTGTTGTGCGGTGCCGCCAGCGCCGGGATCAGCGCACAGGGCGGGTCCTGGAAGCCGAAGTTCCCGACCCAGACGTTGCCGTCCGGGTCCAAGGTGATGCCGTAGCCAACGCCGCTCAGGCCCCCACCGAAGTAAGGGGTCCCCGGGGCGGGACGACCCGACGGAAGGAACTTCAGCAGTCTCCTGCCCGCGCAGGCGATCGTGTGCGGTGCCCGCGGCTCGGCGTTGTCGTTCACCCACACGTTCCCCTTGGCGTCGATGGCGAAGTTGCCCGGCCCGTTGAACAGGTTGTCGGCGTCCTGGTCGCTGTAGAAGCCACCGGTGAACTTCACGAACAGCAGCCAGTTCGTGGGCGCCTCCGTCAAGGCGGGGGTGTGGATCGGCGTCGACTGTGCCAATTCGAACAGCGGGTCCCCTGACCCTCCGCGGTGCGCGGGGTACGACGGATACTTGGCGATGTTCGCCACTGCCTGCAGGACGTTCGGTGCCGGTCGGCCACCCGGAGGCGCGGCCGCCCGGAACAGTTCGGTGCAGACCCGTGGTGCGGCCGCGCAGCCGGCCACCACGTTGGACAGCGAGTTGAATGTCGCCAGGGTGGAGGTTTCGGTGCCGTTGGGCGTGGAGGCCAGCACGACACCGACCGCGCCGGTTCGTGGGTTGGCCAGGTTGGCGGCCATCCGCGCGGCGTTGGCCATGCCGTACCTATTGCCTGCGATGCGCTGGACATGCACGAACTGGGCGAAGGCCGTGCCGGTGGCGACGGTGGTGCGTTCGTTGATCGTCACCCGGCCGTCGCGCCAGCGGGGTCCCTTGGGGAGCGCGGTCGCCAGCGTCACCCGGCCGCGGCTCGCGATCACGAACAGCTGAGGAGCCTGACCGTGTGCGGCTCGAGCGTCCCCGTAGTCGATCCGGTAGCGTCCGGCGGCATCGCTGGTGTCGGCACCGAGGGCGACCCAGCGCGGGCCGCCGGACGGGTAGCTCGCGTACAGGACCACCCGGTAGCCCGCCAGGCCGGCGCCGTTGCTGGCGACGCGCCCGTGCAGTGTGTGCCCGGCCTCCGGGGAGGCCCCGGCCGGCACCACAACCGCTGCGAGCAGCACCGCCAACGCGACGACCGTCGTCGCGAGAGCGCCTGCTCTGCCGGCACCTCTCCACCGCTGGTTTCGCGTCATCTCGACCGTCCTCTCCGAGTCGGGCTACCGGCAGCTGGACTGCCCGGTGTGCTGGGGGTGCGCCAGTCGTGGGCGACGACAGTGCCGAAGTGCTTTGTGCAGAAGGGTTGACGGGTACGAGGTGGGAACGGCGCCGCCCTCGTGGATGCCGATGCGGGCTCCAGCGCGTGGATCGCGTCCCCCGACTGTTGCCCGGGTGGCAGGGAGCTTCCGCATGGACGTGTCACGCTCCCTCTCGGTGGTGTTCCACTGCGACGAGGTCGATGAGCAAGGGCTCTACTCCCTCGGTCTGGTGGACCCGGACATGGGTGCCATCGGCGTTCGTCGTGCAGGTGACCCGGATCAGGACAGGCTTGCCGGGGGTCATAAGGCGGTAGGCGATCAGCCACGATGGCTCGTGGGCAGCGATCTCCGCCTCCATCTCGCGGTCACCTTGCCTTGTGCGCATGGTGACGGTGAACGTGAAACCGATCCCGATGGCCGACGGCTCGGCGTCGACGTGAACGATCTGGGGCAACCAGTCACCCAGGCGAATCGGGTTCGCCACATGCGCGAACACCGACTCTGCGGGGAGACTGAGCGTCGCGTAGTGGTCCATGCGCATCCCTGGGCGTGGAGCCGGCCGCATATGTCTAGTGGCCGGGCTGCGCGCAGCCTAGGCTGACGAACACACCGGCAGACAGGTCGTTTCTGCGACCTCGTTGCGGCAAGCCTGCGGCGATGTTGCGGCACCGGGTCAGGGGCTCCGCTGCTGAGCTGCCGGTGGGCAAACCGGACACAACGTTCAGGGAATGGGACAGACCGGTATGCGAGATCTGGCCGGATTTCGGCAGGCCGTCCTCGAATATCGACGCACGGCTGCCCGTACGCAGCGGCAGATGGCGCGGGCCATCGGTCTGCACCCCGATGTCCTCAGTCACAAGCTGAACGGGAGTGACCACGCCGTACTCACGACGACCGACGTGACCGGCATCGTGACCACCCTCGCCCAGTGGGCGGCTCTGCGCACCCGGGCCGAGGCGGAGCAGTTGCTCGAGTTGATGGACGTGCCGACGCATGCCCTTTCAGCCGACGACTGGGCCCGGCCCCCATTGGCCCACTTGGTGGACGACCGACCGGCCGGCCCTCCGCTGCCGCGAGCGCAATCGGATCAGGGACACCGCACTGCTGCTCCGCCGGCCTCCGGCCCTTCCTCCCCCTCGGCGCCGACGACGATCCCTCGGCTCGGCGAGCAGCACCTGGACCCGGCGGCGCCGCCGGTGCCGACGACCCCGCTGATCGGGCGGACCTGCGAGCTGCAGGCGATCCACGATGCCTTGACGGTCTCGCGGCTGGTCACCCTGACCGGCGCCGGGGGCACCGGCAAGACCCGGCTGGCCGTGCACACTGCCCTCGAGCAGGCGGAGGCGAACCCCGGCGGGGTCGCGTTCGCCGATCTGGCCCCGGTCCCCGATCCCGGGCTGCTGGCGATTGCGGTGGCTCGGTCACTCGGCCTGCGGCCCTCCTCGGCCGGCACCGCCGAGGACGCCCTCATCCGAGCCTTGCTGGACCGGCCGGTGCTGCTGGTCCTGGACAACCTCGAACACCTGCTGGACGCGACGCCGATGCTGACCAAGCTGCTCGCTGCGGCGCCGGAAACCCGGATCCTCGCTACCAGCCGGATCCCGCTGCGGCTGTACGGCGAGGCTGTGCTGCGGGTGCCGCCGCTCGGCCTGGAGCACGCCGACGGCCCGGAGGCGAGCGAGGCCGTGCAGCTGTTCCTGCAGCGGGCTCGTGCCGCGGGCGCCCAGTTCTCTCCGGTCGGTGAGAACCTCACAGCGGTGAGCCAGATCTGCGCCGCACTGGACGGGCTGCCGCTGGCGATCGAGCTGGCCGCCGCCCGCATCCGGCTCTATTCACCCCCGGCGCTGCTCGCCCGGCTGGGTGACCGGATGTCCCTGCTCACCCGTGGACCACGCGATCTGCCCCGACGCCAACAGACCCTGCACGCCACCCTGGACTGGAGCCACGCGCTCCTCGACCAGCCGGCGCGGGACCTGTTCGCGACCCTTGGCGTCTTCGCGGGCCCGTTCGACGACGCCGCCGCCAGCGCGGTGCACCACCGCGACGAGGTGGCCGCGGGAGCGATGCTGCTCCGGCTCGAGGAGCTGTGCGACCACAGCCTGCTCGAGGTCGCGCCCGGCGGAACGCCGCAGTTCCGGTTGCTGGAGACGGTCCGCGAGTACGCTCTGGCCCGGCTCGCCGAGACCGGTCGACACGAGGAGACCTTCCGGCGACACCTGGACCACTACCTCGCCGTGGCCGGTGCAGCCGTCCCGCCATCCCCGGGGCCGGCGCAACCGGACTGGCTGGACGAACTCGAGTCGGCGTATCCCAACATCCGCGGCGCCTTCGACTTCGCTCGCCGGCAGGCCGACGCCGACTGCCTGGACGCGGGGCTGCGGCTGGCGATCACCCTGGTCCCGCTGTGGCACCAGCGGCTGTCGCTGGCAGAAGGTGCCTGGCAGCTCGACCGGCTGCTCGCCGACGGCGACGTGCAGCCCACCAGCGACGTCACCCGGGCGCGGGCGCTGGTGGAGCTGGCGGTGCTGGAGTGCTTCCGGGGCGACTACCGAAGGTCGGTCGAACTGGCCGAGCCGGCCCTGGCGCTGGGCCACCGGATCGGGGACCGCCACGCCACCGGACGGGCGCAACGGGTCCTCGGGGAGGCCGCGCTCGCGGTCGGGGACCACGAGACCGCGGAGGCGCACTTCTCTGAGCAACTGGCCGAGGCCCAGCGGACCGGCGACCCGATGGAGCAGGGGGCGGCCTACAACATGCTGGGGCAGGTCGCCCGTCACCGACGGCACTACGCCGAGGCGGTGCGGCTACTGCATCACGGGCTGCGGTGGTTCGGCAACGCGGGGGGCCACGACCCCGTTGCTGTCGGCGCGGTGCTGAACAGCCTCGGCGAGGTCGCCCGCGACACTGGAGACGCACGCCGGGCGACGCGACTGTTCGCGGCGGCGCTGCACCGCCACTGGCAGTGGGGCACCGCCCGCGGCATGGCCTACGACTTGGAAGGGCTGGCCGCCGCCGCCGCGTTGCGCGGCGAGGGGGTCCCGGCGCTGCACTATCTCGGCGCGGCGCAGGTGCTGCGTGAGCGGACCGGTGGCCCGCTGCCCCCGGTGGAGCAGGCCATCGTGAACGAGTTGCTGGAGCCGGCGGTCTCTCACCTCACCGCGGAGCAGCGCCACCGCGCCGTGGCCGAGGGCCGTAGCCGCCCGCTGACCGAGACCATCGACGAGGCACTGACGCACAGTCGGT
>CAZNCE010000021.1:12658-18800 GCA_964571285.1 uncultured Nocardioidaceae bacterium
CGCTGGGCGACCTGGCCGATCCCCGCATGCACACGACGGCGTAGCAGTACGCGCCGCGCCTGCCGCGCCGGGACGTGACCGACGTCGGCCGAGTCCGACTGGTTCAGCCGCTGCCGCAACAGCTGCATCGGCGCGGTCCGGATCGTGGCGGCCGGCACCACACCAAGGCAGGCGAGGAACCGGTTGGCGCTGCGCGCCATGCTCGGCACCGCAACCAGCGCCCTGGCCACATCCTTCTCCTCGGCCCACGCTGCGACCGCGCTCAGCAGCGCGCGGCCGGCGCCGCGGCGGCGATACTCGTCCAGCACGAACAGGTGGCTGACGTGCACGGAGTCGTCGTCGTGCAACGGCGACACGGAGGTCCGGCGGGCATGCACGGCGCCGACGATCTCACCCGCGAGCTCGGCCACCCAGATCGACTCCTCGGACGACACCGCGATCCGGGCGACGGCCCGTTCCGCCTCGTCCGCCGTAGGCGGCGCCAGCCGCAGCCGGCGCTGCGTGTCGTACTCCCCCCACAACCGCGCCAGCACGGCCGCGTCAGCTGCCACAGCCGGCCGAACCCGAACGCCTGTGCGTGCCACCCTGCGCACCTCTTCCGCTGCGATCCGACGACAGAACAGCCCCCGAGCGAAGGTCCGTCGCCCCCACCATGGCAGCATCTAGCCACATCCGGCGAACCTCGCCCGAGACTAGCCCTCCGCGTGCGCGGGCGGAAGGCCGGTGCGGACCGGTGGGACCCGGCATCCCACTCGGTCGCCGACCGGCGACGTCGCGTGACCGGCCGAAGACGTGAGGCTGGAGGTGATCCGCGCTGTTCCCCGGACTCGGAACCCTGGTGAACGTGGTCGCCGTGCTGGTCGGCTCCGGGATCGGGATCGTGGTCGGACACCGGCTGCCGCAGCGCACCCGCGATGTGGTCACCGACGCGCTCGGTCTGGTCACGCTGCTGATCGCCGGGCTGTCCGCGATGAGCGTGCTCGACCGGTCGCTGACGGCCGCCGTCGGGGACAGCGCGCCCGTGTTGATTGTGCTCGGGTCCCTGTTGCTGGGCGGCATCGTCGGCTCGCTCTGCCACGTCGAGCGCCGACTGGAGCAATCCGGGGAGTTCTTGCAGCGCCTGCTCATGCGCCGCTCGGACCTCAGCGCGTCGGAGGCCCGTCGCCGGTTCGTCGAAGGGTTCGTGACGGCGTCGCTGGTGTTCTGCGTCGGCCCGCTGACCATCCTGGGCGCCCTGAAGGACGGGCTCGGCCAGGGGCCGGACGAACTGCTGCTCAAGTCGGCGCTCGACGGGTTCGCGGCGATCGCCTTCGCCGCCTCGCTGGGCTGGGGTGTCGCCGCCTCGGCGCTGGCGGTGCTGGTCGTACAGGGCGCGCTCACCCTGGTCGGCATGCTGGTCGGCGACGTGGCCCCCGCGGCGCACGTCGCCGCCCTCACCGCGGCCGGCGGCCTGCTGCTCGTCGGTGTCGCCCTGCGGCTGCTACGGATCAAGCCGCTCCCGGTCGGCGACCTGCTGCCCGCGCTGCTGTTCGCGCCGCTGCTGACCGAGCTCGTGATCGCATTCCGGTGACACTGCTTCGCTCCGAACGGGCGGCACGCCTCGCCCACCCAGGCGGGTTCCAGGTCAACGTAATGCAACGGTTATCCGTAGAGTCGCGTCCGAGCGCGGCGTTGTCGCTATCCTCCGTACGTCCACAGACACCGAGACGCCGAGAAGCAGACGGAACGTACGTGACCGATGACACCGGGTCATCCCCGGTGCGAGGAGAGAGCCGTGGCCCGACACCATCCTGACGGGGTGCAGCGAGGCCCCACGGGGGTTCGCCGGCTGGTCGGCCTGCTCGCCGCGCTGGTGGTGCTGCTGCTCAGCACGCCCGTGGCGGGTGCCGTCGGGGCAACCCGCGCCCCGGCGCAGCCGGCCGAGGCGGCGGCCGCCCGGCCGGACGCCCGGCCGGACACGGTCCTGGCCGCACACGCCAGCACCGAGAGTGAGAACGGCGAGGCCCTGAAGGGCACCTTGCGCGATCCCAATGGTGACCCGGTCGAGGGCGTCGACATGACCGTCGAGTCCGACGGCTCCGAGGTCGGGACGGCCACCACAGATGCACAGGGCGCCTGGGAGGTCCCGTTGCCGAGCCCCGGCGTCTACAGCGTGACGCTGCAGACCGACACCCTCCCCGACCAGTGGCAGCTGCGTAACCGGGGCGGCGAGACCCTGGCCGACGTCGAAGTGCGGCCCGGACAGCCGCGTACCGTCATCTTTCCGCTGATCCCGGCGTCGCAGGCCCAGGAGGAGGCCACCGAGGCGCCGACGAGCGGCGAGGACACGTCCGGTGAGGCACCCTCGGGCGAGGCCGGCACCGGGGCCGAGGGCACCAGCGGTGCCCCGGAGGCCACGGACAACCCGGCACAGGACACCTCGAAGAGCTTCGGCGCTCGGTTCCTGCAGCAGGTGCTGGAGGGCATCAAGTACGGCGCGATCATCGCGATCACCGCGGTCGGCCTGTCCCTGGTGTTCGGCACCACCCGCCTGATCAACTTCGCCCACGGCGAACTGGTCACCATCGGGGCGATCGTCGCGTACGTGTTCAGCAGCGGCTGGATGAACCTGCCGCTGGTGGTCGCCACCATCATCGCGGTGATCGCGGGCGGCCTGGTCGGCGCGGGCCTGGAGGCGGGACTGTGGCGGCCGATGCGGGGTCGCGGAACCGGGCTGATCCAGCTGTTCATCATCTCGATCGGCGTCTCGCTGCTGCTCCGGCACCTGATCCTGTGGTTCTTCGACAGCCGCCGCCGCCAGTACGACCAGTACACGGTGCAGCAGGCGATGGATCTGGGTCCGGTGGCAATCACCCCTCGGGACCTGGTCATCACACTGCTGTCCCTGGCCACCCTGCTCGGGGTCGCGTACATGCTGATGCGCACCCGGATCGGCAAGGCCACCCGCGCGGTGGCCGACAACAAGGACCTCGCCGAGGCGTCGGGCATCGACGTCAACCACGTGATCATGATCGTGTGGATCCTCGGCGGCGCCCTGGCCGCCCTCGGTGGGGTGTTCTACGGCCTGACCACCGCCGTCTACTGGGACATGGGCTTCAACCTGCTGCTGCTGATGTTCGCCGGTGTGATCCTCGGTGGGCTCGGCAGCGCGTTCGGAGCGGTCGTCGGCAGCCTGGTGGTCGGCCTGGTCGCGCAGATCTCCACGCTCTGGTTCGCGGTGGAACTGCAGAACGCCTGGGCACTACTCACGCTGATCGTCGTCCTCATGGTGCGGCCGCAGGGCATCCTGGGCCGGGCCGAGCGAGCCGGCTGAGGACGAAGGGACTGATATGGACTGGGCTGACGTCTTCGCAACCGGCATCCGCGGCATGGTGGGTCCGGAGGCTGCGATCTACGCCTTGGCCGCGATCGGCCTGAACCTGCACTTCGGCTACACCGGCCTGCTGAACTTCGGGCAGGTCGCGTTCATGCTGGTCGGCGCGTACGGCGTCGCGGTGTCGGTCGCCACCTTCGGCTGGTCGTTGTGGGTCGGCGTGCTGGTCGGCATCGGCTGTGCGGTGGTGCTTGCGCTGATCCTCGGCGCCCCGGTGCTGCGGCTGCGTGGCGACTATCTGGCGATCGCCACCATCGCCGCCGGCGAGATCCTGCGCTACTTCTACCGCTCGGGCTATGCGGAACCGATCACCGGCGGCGTGTTCGGGCTGCGGCAGTTCGCGGACAGCTTCTACAACCTCAGTCCGCTGCCACCGGACACCTACGGCATCGGACCGATCACGTTCACCTCCCGGAACCTGTGGGTGATGATCGTCGCCTGGGGGCTGGTCGTGCTGGCGGTGCTGCTCACGTACCTGCTGGTGCACAGCCCGTGGGGGCGGGTGCTGCGCTCGGTCCGCGAGGACGAACTGGCCGCCCGCAGCCTGGGCAAGAACGTCTACAGCTACAAGCTGCAGAGCCTGGTGCTGGGCGGTGTCCTCGGTGCGCTCGCCGGCGCGATGCTGGCCATCAACGTGCAGTCGGTGGCACCCGACTCGTATAACCCGGTGGTCACGTTCTACCTGTACGCGATCATGATCCTGGGTGGTGCGGCCCGCGTGCTCGGACCGGTGCTGGGCTCGGTGATCTTCTGGTTCATCGTCACCTTCCTGGACGCGTTCCTGCGCGACGCCTCCAGCGCCGGCTGGATCCCGACGTCGATCATGAGCGGCGGCGACGTCGGAGCCATCCGGTTGGCGTTCGTCGGACTCGGCATCATCTTGTTGATGGTGTTCCGGCCGGCCGGGATCCTGGGCAACCAGAGGGAGTTGCGACTCGATGTCCGCTGAACAGCCGTCAGGGCACCGCGAGGACCGCCCGGCCACCGACGAGCGGCCGAGCCAGGAACACGCGCAGCGGCCCGGCGAGGAACTGCCCGAAGAACTGGTCGAGCGCGAGCGCGCGCTGGCCGAGGCCGAGAAGTCATCAGCGTCGGCGGAGATCGCCGCCAAGCTCCGCGACGTGGATCCGGTGCCGGGGTCACCGAAGCCGGACCCGATCCTGGTCGTCGACGGCCTCACCCGCGCGTTCGGCGGCCTGCGTGCCGTCGACGTCGAGCACCTGGAGGTACAGCGCGGCTCGATCACCGCATTGATCGGCCCCAACGGGGCCGGCAAGTCGACCTTCTTCAACCTGGTGTCGGGTTTCGACAACCCCAACACCGGCAAGTGGTCGTTCGAGGGCAAGCGCATCGACCGGCTGCCGGCCTACCGGATCGCCCGGAGCGGGATGGTGCGCACGTTCCAGTTGACCAAGGCGCTGATGCGGCTGACGGCCCTGGAGAACCTGATGCTCGGCGCCACCGATCAGGTGGGCGAGCGTTTCCTGCCCTCGATCGTGCCGCCCATCTGGCGCAAGCAGGAGAAGGAGATCGAGGCGCGCGCCGACGAGCTGCTCGAGCGGTTCAATCTCGCGCACATGCGTGACGACTACGCGGGCACCATGTCGGGTGGCCAGCGCAAGCTGCTGGAGATGGCCCGGGCGCTGATGGTGCGACCGACGCTGCTGATGCTGGACGAGCCGATGGCCGGCGTGAACCCGGCGCTGACCCAGTCGCTGCTCGGGCACATCCGGGCCTTGCGGGACGAGGGCATGACGATCGTGCTGGTCGAACACGACATGGACGTCGTGATGGGGACCAGCGACTGGGTGGTGTGCTTCGCCGAAGGCCAGGCGATCGCGGAGGGAACACCGCACGACATCAGCTCGAACGACGCCGTGATCGACGCCTACCTGGGCACCTCGCGGGCGGAACACCACCGCGAGCAGTCCCAGCCGGGTCGGGCCGGGGCGACCGCGTCTGCCGGCGAAGCAGCCGACGGCGCCGGCGAGAGCAGTGAGGAGCCCAGGTGATGGCCGAGGAGCAGCTGCCGGTCCTGCGTGGTGACGACCTCGTCGCCGGCTATCTGCCGGAGGTGAACATCCTCAACGGGTGCAGTGTGCACGTCAACGACGGCGAACTGGTCGGGATCATCGGGCCCAACGGGGCCGGCAAGTCCACGTTGATCAAGGCGATGTTCGGGCTGGTGCCGATCCGCTCCGGTCGGCTGTGGCTGCGCGACGAGGACATCACCACCGTTCCGGGCCACGGCATGGTGGCCAAGGGGCTCGGCTACGTGCCGCAGAACAACAACGTGTTCCCCTCGCTGACGGTCCAGGAGAACCTCGAGATGGGGATGTTCCTGCGACCCAACGAGTTCGGGGAGCGGCACGCTGTCGTCACCGACCTGTTCCCGCTGCTGCAGGACCGGCGATCGCAGAAGTGCGGCTCGCTGTCCGGTGGCGAGCGGCAGATCGTCGCGATGGGGCGGGCGCTGATGACCGACCCGCAGGTGCTGTTCCTCGACGAGCCGTCGGCCGGGCTGTCCCCGATGATGCAAGACACCGTGTTCGAGTCGATCCAGCGGATCAACCGGGCCGGCGTGTCCATCCTGATGGTGGAGCAGAACGCGTCCCGGTGCCTGCAGATCTCCGATCGCGCGTACGTGCTGGACCAGGGCCGCGATGCCTACACCGGCACCGGCCAGGAACTGCTGAACGACCCCAAGGTGATCGAGTTGTACCTCGGCACGCTCGCGCAGCGCGCCTGATCCGCCGACCGCTCGTCGAC
>CAZNCE010000021.1:18900-27927 GCA_964571285.1 uncultured Nocardioidaceae bacterium
ACGGCAGCGGTTTGCGCCCCGAGACGATTCCGGGATCCGGCGCGAACCCGAGGGCCATGCGGACAAGCGGAAGGGCCCGTCCGTACGGACGGGCCCTTCCTGGTCGGGACGCGGGTGGCGGATCACTCCACCGGCGTGGACTCCCGCACGTCGATGGTCTCCAGCTTGCCCTGCTTGTCGTAGCCGTAGACCTCGATGCTCGCCTTCCCAGGCTCACCGGCGTCGGTGAAGTCCAGCGGACCGCTGGCGCCCTGGTAGTCGATGTCCGTGCCGTCGTCGATCATCTGCTTGCACTCCTCGAACGACGAGCACTCCTCGCCGTCCTTGGTGATCCCGTTGATCTCCGGCGCGAAGTCACCCGGGTCGGTGGAGTCGACCTGCTCGGCGGCGAGGGCGATGATGTTCACGCAGTCGTACACCTGCGGGGCGAACTGCAGTTCGCTCAGGTCCGGCGCGAACGCCTTGAGCTCCTTGACGAAGTCCGGGTTGTCCGCGGACGCCGGGGCGGTGCCCTTCATCCCCGCCAGCGCACCCGGGTTGTTCGGGCTGACCAGCTTGGCGAGCTCAGCGCTGCGCAGGCCGTCGGCGCCGTACAGGCCGACCTCCGGCGGGTTGAACCCGGCCTCGATCAGGCCCTTGAGGATCTGCTTGCCCTCCTCGAACGCGATCACCACGACCGCATCCGGCTTGGCCGAGACGATCTTCTGCACCGTGGAGTCGAAGTTCGTGGCCTTCGGGTCGTAGGTGTCGTTCAGCGCGACCTGCGCCCCGGCACCCTCCAGCGCCGAGGCGGTCGCGTCGGCCAGACCCTTGCCGTAGTCGTCGGCGCGGGCGACGATCGCCACATTGCTGTGCCCGTCACCGACGACGACATCGGCCAGCACCGGACCCTGCAACGCGTCGGACGGGGCGGTACGGAAGTAGAAGCCGCCGTCGTCGTAGTCGGTGAACGTGGGGGCAGTGTTGGAACCGGAGCACTGGACCACGCCGGCGCCGGTGATCTTGTCGATGATGGCCAGCGACATACCGGACGCTGCGGCGCCGATCACCGCGTCCACGCCCTCGCTGAGGACGCGATCCGCCGACTGCGAGGCGATCGCCTGGTCGTTGGCCTCATCGCCGCTGACCACTTCCGGGATGTCGTTGCCGAGGACGCCACCGGCGTCGTTGATCTTCTTGACCGCGAACTTCAGCGCCTGGATCTGTGGCGGACCGAGGTAGGCGAGGTCTCCGGTCTCAGGAAGGACATAACCGAGCTTCAACGGTTCGGCGCTGCCGCCGCCGTCGCCGTCATCGCCGCCACCACCACCGTCTCCGCCGCCACCGCAGGCCGCGGCGATCATCATGACGGATGCACCGATGGCGAGGGCCTTCGCGTGCTTGCCGACTCGCATTCGCACTCCTAGGGAAAACCAGAACCGGAGTGGCGGCCACCAGGGAACTGTGCTGGATTCGCCACCGACCCCGGTTCGCGAACGAGGTGATTGCTGCTGACGCTAGCAGACGAACTGCCGCTCAGCGGGTTACGTGATGAAGCTGTGACCCACGCGTCGGCCGCTTCACCGATCGTGGCTGAACCGTGACCGGACAGTCTCGGGGCGGCCCGGGTCGGACGCCGCGCTCAGGCGTCGCGGAATCCGTCGCCGGTCCCGCCGCCCGACCCCTGGTCGTACTCGCGAAGCACCGTCTCGGCCACCTGCCGCATCGACAGCCGCAGGTCCATCGCAGTCTTCTGGATCCACCGGAACGACTCCGGCTCGGAGAGCCCGAGCGCCTGCTGCAGCGCCGACTTCGCCCGATCCACCAGGGTCCGCGTGGCCAGCCGCTCGGTCAGGTCAGCGACCTCGGACTCGAGCTGGCGCAGCTCCTGGAACCGGCTGGCGGCGATCTCGATGGCCGGGATCAGGTCGGTACGGCCGAAGGGCTTGACCAGGTAGGCCATCGCGCCGGCCTCCCGGGCCCGCTCCACCAACTCACGCTGGCTGAACGCGGTGAGGATCACCACCGGGGCGATCCGCTGCTCGGCGATGCGCCGCGCCGCGGAGATGCCGTCGAGCCGGGGCATCTTCACGTCCAGGATCACCAGGTCGGGGTGGTGCTGCTCGGCCAGTCTCACCGCCTGCTCCCCGTCGGCAGCCTGGCCGACCACGGTGTAGCCCTCCTCGGCGAGCATCTCCGCCAGGTCGAGACGGATCAACGCCTCATCCTCCGCGATCACCACGCGACTCTTGCTCGGGGCCGGGCTGCTGGCTGTGGAACTCACGCGGGACAGGGTATCGGCGGGCTACCCGCCCGAGCCTCGTGAGGGCCGCCCGGCTCGCTAGAGTGTCCCGGACGGCCCTGGTATTCCAATCGGCAGAGAAAGCGGTCTCAAACACCGTCCAGTGTGGGTTCGAGTCCCACCCAGGGCACCCGGACCATCAGCGACGATCACCGTGAGCCTGGCTGAGCAGCGCGGTGACAGCAGTCTCGTGACGTCGTGGGCGGGCAGACCCATGCCGGACACTGCGACCATGTACGACAAATCGGTACGCGAGGCGGTGCTTGCTGGGCATGTACCTCGGCGACGGCCGCCTGTCCGTTGAACACGGGGATGTCCACAGCCTGCGAGTCAGTTGCGATGCCACGTACCCGCGGATCATCGCCGAGGCCGCTGCCACCGTCCACGTCGTACGGCCCGGAGGACGTGTCAGCGTGGTCACCCGCACCGGTTGGGTCGACGTCGTCGCGTCGGATCACGAGCTGGACCGTGAGACAGGTGAACGGTGCCCCGCGCCGCTATGAGCCTCCGGGCCGGCGCGCGGTCGTCGCCGGCCGTCCGGTCAGGCGACGGCCGGCACCGCGGGCAGCCCGGGTACATCCCCGGGATCCTCGCCGGGCAGATCTCCAGGCGCGTCGGCCGGCTCGATCGCCGCCGCGACGATGTCGGCCACGTCGCTGACCAGCTCGATCCGCAGCGCCTCCCGGATCTCGTCCGGCACGTCCTCCAGGTCCGGCTCGTTGCGTGCCGGCAGGAACACCGTGGTGAGGCCGGCTCGCTGGGCCGCGAGCAGCTTCTGCTTCACCCCGCCGATCGGCAGCACGCGGCCGTTCAGCGTGACCTCACCGGTCATGCCCACGTCGGAGCGCACCGGCCGCCCGGCCACCATCGACACCAGCGCGGTCACCATCGTGACGCCGGCGGACGGCCCGTCCTTCGGCACCGCACCGGCCGGCACGTGCAGGTGGATCCGCCGGTCCAGCTCGGCGCCGTCCACGCCGATCGCGCCGGCGTGCGAGCGCACGTACGACAGCGCGATCTGCGCGGACTCCTTCATCACGTCGCCCAGCTGCCCGGTCAGCGTCAGCCCGGTCTCGCCGTCGGTGGCGTTGGCCTCGATGAAGAGCACGTCGCCGCCCAGGCCGGTCACCGCGAGCCCGGTCGCCACACCGGGTACGGAGGTCCGCTCCCGTGATTCGGGGGTGAACCGCGGCCGGCCGATCAACCCGGTCAGGTTGTCGGTGCCGATGACCATCGGGCCCCCCGAAACATCGGCGGCCGGACGGTCCGCACTGCCGTCCGCGGGGCCGTCGACTGGGCCGCCCCCCGGCTCATCCGCCGCCAGCCGGGTCGCGACCTTGCGCAGCGCCTTGGCGAGCAGCCGTTCCAACTGCCGTACCCCCGGCTCGCGGGTGTGGTCGGCGGCCATGGTGCGCAGCGCCTCGTCGGTGACCATGACCTCGTCGGCGGTCAGCGCCGCCCGCTCCAGCTGCCGCGGCAGCAGGAAGTCGCGGGCGATCGCGACCTTGTCGTCCTCGGTGTAGCCGTCCAGGGTGACCAGCTCCATCCGGTCCAGCAGCGCGGACGGGATGGTCTCCACCACGTTGGCGGTGGCCAGGAACAGCACGTCGGACAGGTCGAGATCGAGATCCAGGTAGTGGTCGCGGAAGGTGTGGTTCTGCGCCGGGTCCAGCACCTCGAGCAGCGCCGACGCCGGATCGCCGCGGAAGTCCGCGCCGACCTTGTCGATCTCGTCCAGCAGCACGACCGGGTTCATCGACCCGGCCTCCTTGACGGCGCGGACGATGCGACCCGGCAGTGCACCGACGTAGGTCCGTCGGTGCCCGCGGATCTCAGCCTCGTCGTGCACGCCGCCCAGCGCCACCCGGACGAAGTTCCGGCCGAGCGCCCGCGCCACACTCGCGCCCAGCGACGTCTTGCCGACACCGGGCGGGCCGACCAACAGCAGCACCGCGCCCGAGCCACGCCCCCCGATCACCTGCAGCCCGCGTTCGGCCCGCCGCGCGCGGACCGCGAGGTACTCGACGATCCGGTCCTTGACGTCCTCCAGGCCGTGGTGGTCGGCGTCGAGGACCGCGCGAGCCGCCCGGATGTCGAGCGAGTCCGCAGTGGTCACCTTCCAAGGCAGCTCGAGCACGGTGTCCAGCCAGGTGCGGATCCAGCCGGACTCGGGGTTCTGGTCGCTGCTGCGCTCCAGCCGGCCGACCTCGCGCAGCGCCGCTTCGCGCACCGGGTCCGGCAGATCCGCGGACTCCACCCGGCTGCGGTAGTCCTCGGCCCCGTCCGGCTCATTCTCTCCCAGCTCCTTGCGGATCGCCGCCAGCTGCTGGCGCAGCAGGAACTCCCGCTGGGTGTCCTCCATCCCCTCCCGGACGCCCTCGGCGATCTTGTCGGCCACCTCCGACTCGGCGATGTGCGCCTTGGTCCACTCGACCAGGCGGTGCAGCCGCTCGGCGACGTCGGGCGTCTCCAGCAGCTCGCGCTTCTGCTCGTCGGTCAGGTACGACGCGTACCCGGCGGTGTCGGCGATCGCGGACGGATCGGTCAGCCGATTCATCGAGTCGATGACCTGCCAGGCCTCGCGGCGCTGCAGGATGGCGAGCACCAGGGACTTGTACTCGCCGGCCAGGGTCCGGACCTGTTCGTCGGGCTCGGGCTCCTCCACCAGGTCGTACTCCACCCACAGGGCAGCACCGGGGCCGGGAACACCAGAGCCGATGTGGGCGCGCCGCTCCGCCCGGAGGACGGCCGCCGGCGTGCCGTTGGCCAACCGACCGAGCTGGGAGAGGGACGCCACGACGCCGTACGAGGCGTAGCGGTCCTCCAGGCGCGGGGCGACGAGCAGCCGACCCTCCTCGGTGCTGCGCGCGGCGTCGACGGCGGCGCGAGCAGCGTCGTCCAGCTCCACCGGGACGACCATCCCCGGCAGCACGACGAGATCGTTCAGGAACAGAACCGGCAGGCTTGCGGACATCGGCGCACCTCCAACGAGAGTCACACCGGCTCAACCCCGCCAGCAACGCGGCGCTTCCCGCGTTCGCCCACAGCAGAACCAGCGGTCAGCCAGAGAAAAAATGCGGCTTCAACCACTTCCCAAACACGCGGAAAAGCCGCGGGCGCGCATTGTTCCCAGCCGGGCCCTGCGGCAGTAGCCTTCGGAGCGTCACGGTCCCCCGACGGGGAGGAATCGAATGATCATCGCGGCCGACACCGGGCTCCGGCTCGACGCCAACTGGGTGGACTACGTACTCGTAGCGATCTACTTCCTGTTCGTCCTCGGCATCGGGCTGATGGCCAAACGGTCGGTCTCGACCAGCCTCGACTTCTTCCTCTCCGGCCGTTCGCTGCCGGCCTGGGTCACCGGACTGGCGTTCATCTCCGCCAACCTCGGCGCGGTCGAGATCATGGGCATGTCGGCCAACGGGGCGGCCATCGGCATGCCGACCTTCCACTACTACTGGATCGGTGCGATCCCGGCGATGCTGTTCCTCGCCGTGGTGATGATGCCGTTCTACTACGGCTCCAAGGTCCGGTCGGTGCCGGAGTTCATGCGCCGCCGGTTCGGCCCGGCCGCCCACCTGGTGAACGCGATCAGCTTCGCGGTCGCGCAGGTGCTGATCGCCGGGGTCAACCTCTACCTGCTCGCGACCATCGTGCACACGTTGCTGGGCTGGCCGATCTGGGTGTCCACCGTGATCGCGGCCGTGATCGTGCTCTGCTACATCACCCTCGGCGGCCTGTCCGCGGCGATCTACAACGAGGTCCTGCAGTTCTTCGTCATCGTCGCCGCCCTCGCCCCGCTGACCGCGCTGGCGCTGGCCAAGGTCGGTGGCTGGAACGGCCTCAAGGAGCAGATGGCCGCCGCCGGCACCGACGACCAGCTCGCATCGTGGCCGGGGAACTCACTGACCCAGTTCAGCTCGGACTTCTGGTCGGTGGTCGGGATCGTGCTCGGCCTCGGGTTCGTGCTCTCGTTCGGCTACTGGACGACGAACTTCGTCGAGGTGCAACGCGCCATGGCCAGCAAGGACATGAACGCGGCCCGGCGCTCCCCCGTGATCGGGTCGTTCCCGAAGATGTTCATCCCGTTCATCATCATCCTGCCGGGCATGATCGCCGCGGTGATCGTGCCGGAGCTCGCGCAGTACAAGGCCAGCGGCGGCCAGGGCGGCGACATCAACTACAACGACTCGCTGCTGCTGCTGATGCGAGATCTGCTGCCCAACGGACTGCTCGGAGTCGCGATCGCCGGCCTGCTCGCGGCGTTCATGGCCGGGATGGCCGCCAACATCTCCGCGTTCAACACCGTGATGAGCTACGACATCTGGCAGTCGTACGTGCAAAAGCACAAGCCGGACGAGTTCTACACGTCCTTCGGCCGGTGGGCGACCGTCGTGGCCACGGTGATCGCGATCGGGACCTCGTTCTTCGCCGGGCAGTACAGCAACATGATGAACTACCTGCAGACGCTGTTCGGCTTCTTCAACGCGCCGTTGTTCGCCACTTTCATCCTCGGCATGTTCTGGAAGCGGATGACGGCCGCGGCCGGCTGGACCGGGCTGGTCGCCGGCACGCTCGCCGCAGTCGCGGTGGCGATCCTGTCCAACGACGCGCTCGGCGGCGCCAGCGTCGGCGTCCTCAACCTCTCCGGTCAGGGTGCGGCGTTCGTGGCTGCCGGGGCGGCGTTCGTTGTCGACATCCTGGTGAGCATCGCGGTCACCGCCTTCTCGCAGCCTCGGGTGCCATCCGAGCTGCGTGGCCTGGTCTACTCCCTGACACCCAAGGAGGACCTACGCGGCGAGCGGGTCCAGCACTGGTGGGAGTCGCCGACCAAGCTCGCCGGCATCTCCCTCGTCTTCGTGATCGCCCTCAACGCGATCTTCCGCTGAGAGAAGGGGCAGCATGAGCGATCGTCAAGACACCACCCGCAAGCCCCGACGGCACGCGGCGGGCCTGTTCGACATCCGGGCCATCATCGGGGCGCTGCTCGGCATCTACGGCGTCATCCTGGTGCTGACGGCGATCTTCGGGGGCACCGGGACCGGAGCCCCGGACAAGGACCATGCCAACCTGTGGGTCGGCATCATCTTGCTGGCGGCCGGCGTCTTCTTCGGCGCCTGGGCGAAGCTGCGGCCGGTCGTCGTGGACGAGGCGGAGATCGAGCGCGAGCTGTCCGGCGAACGACCTCCGGAGGACGAGCCCCCGCAACCGCGCGCCTGAAGCGGCTGCGGATGAGCGAGGAGCACCTGCAGCGGGCGCTGCGGAAGATGACTGCGGCTGGCGCGGGACCCGCGGCGACGGGGTTCTTCGCGATCCAGTACCGGCGCCTGCTGGCCGGGGACACCGGGATCCTGCCGGATGCCGATCTCGAGCCCGCCGCACCCGAGCGGGTCGACCGCGGCGAGATCGCCGACACCGCTGCGGCCGCGGCGATCGCCGACACCGTGGTGATCAAGCTGAACGGCGGCCTCGGCACCTCGATGGGCCTGGACCGGGCCAAGTCACTGGTGACCGCCAGGGACGGTCTCAGCTTCCTGGATGTGATCGCCCGCCAGGTGCTCGCCGTTCGGGCCGCCTACGCCGTCCGGCTGCCGCTGCTGCTGATGAACTCCTTCCGTACTCGCGACGACTCACTCCGGGCGCTGGCCGCCTACCCCGACCTGGCCACCGATCTGCCGGCGGACTTCTGTCAGAACAGGCAGCCGAAGCTGACCGTGGACGGGTTGGCCCCGGTGGACTGGCCGTCCGACCCCGAGCTCGAGTGGTGCCCACCCGGGCACGGCGACCTGTACGGCGTGTTGCACTCGACCGGTCTGCTGGACCGGCTGCTGGACGCCGGTTACCGGCGCGCGTTCGTGTCCAATGCCGACAACCTGGGTGCGGTGCCGGATCCCGCGATGGCGGGCTGGTTCGCGGCCCGCGGTGCCCCGATCGCGGTCGAGGTGGTGCGGCGCACCCCGAACGACCGCAAGGGCGGCCACTTCGCCGTCCGACGCGCGGACGGCCGTCTCGTGCTGCGCGACACCGCCCAGACCTCGGCCGAGGATTTGGCCGGGCTCGTCGACCTGAGCAAGCACGGGTACGCCTCGACCAACAACCTGTGGTTCGACCTGGCGGCGATGCGGACCGCGCTGGACCGGCGGCACGGCATCCTCGGGCTGCCGCTGATCCGCAACGTCAAGACGGTGGACCCGGCGGACCCGAGCAGCCCCGCGGTGATCCAGGCCGAGTCCGCGATGGGCGCGGCGGTGGAGGTGTTCGCCGACTCCACCACCGTGGCAGTGACGCGGGACCGGTTCGTGCCGGTGAAGACCACCGACGACCTGCTGCTGCTGCGCAGCGACTGCTACCGGATGGACACCTCCGCCGTGCTGCACCAGGTGCCGGACGAGATGCCGTACGTCGCTCTGGGGCACGCCTACCGTCGGCTGCGCGGTTTCGAGGAGCGGTTCCCCGACGGGCCGCCGAGCCTGATCGGGGCCACCAGCCTGAGGGTCGAGGGCGACTGGCGGTTCGGGGCCGGAGTCCGGGTGGTCGGCGATGTCGTGCTCGACCGGTCCGGGGGCACGGTGCCGCCCGGCGAGGTCCTGCAGGGGAGCACGGGATGAGCGCCGAGACACCGCTGCGCCGGGCGGAGCCGGGGACCGGGACGCAGATCGCCGCCGGGCTGCGCGAGCGGTTCACCGCCGCGCACGGCCGGGCCCCGGACGCCGTGTTCGCCGCACCGGGCCGGGTCAACCTGATCG
>CAZNCE010000022.1:0-27802 GCA_964571285.1 uncultured Nocardioidaceae bacterium
CGAAGCGACCGGAAAGGACTGAGATGACCACACGGCGGGCCATGCTGCTGCCCCGGATCGGCGCCGACCTGGAGCTGACGGAGTTCGAGCGCAGCGATCCCCAACCTGGCGCTGTGGTGGCGGGGGTCGAGCTGGCGGGCATCTGCGGCACCGACATGCACCTGCAGGACGGGCGGATGTCCATCCCCACGCCGCTGATCCTGGGGCACGAGGCGGTCGGCCGGGTGGAGAGCCTGGGCGAAGGGGTGCGCGTCGACTCCAACGGGGTACGGCTGGCCCCGGGCGACCTGATCAGCTGGGCGTCGAACATCCCGTGTGGGCGGTGTTTCTACTGTCTGCGCGAGCATGAGCTGTCGTTGTGCGAGACGCGCAAGGTCTACGGCATCAACCAGTCCGCGGGGGAGTGGCCGTACCTGTCCGGCGGCTGGTCGGAGGAGATCTACCTGCAGCCGGGCACCACGATCGCCAAGATCCCCGACGGCGTGGCCGCGGAGTCGGTGATCGCGCTGGGCTGTGCCGGCCCGACCATCGTGCACGGCCTGCTCAAGCTGGTGCCGCCGCGGGTCGGCGAGGTGGTGGTCGTGCAGGGCAGCGGCCCGGTGGGGCTGGCCGCGGCGATGTACGCCAAGTTGGCCGGGGCGGCGAAGGTGGTCGTGGTCGGTGGTCCGCGCAACCGGCTCGACCTGGCCCGCGAGCTCGGGATCGCCGACGTGACCATCGACATCTTCCAGCACACCGATCCGGCGCAGCGGGTGCGACTGGCGGTGCACGAGACGCAGGCCGGCCGCGGCGCGGACGTGGTGGTGGAGGCGACCGGCTCGCCCGGTGCGGTCGCCGAGGGCTTCGAGATGGCCCGCAAGCACGGCCGCTATCTGGTGGTCGGGCAGTACACCGACCACGGCGAGGCACCGCTGAACCCGCATCTGATCACTCGCAAGCAGTTGCAGGTGTTCGGCTCGTGGGCGTTCGCGGGCGACCACTACCTGGAGTACGTCGCCACCCTGCCGCTGCTGGCCGAGCGCTTCGACCTGTCCCGGTTGGTCAGTCGCTACCCGCTGACCGAGGCCAACCGGGCGCTGGCCGACATGCGGGCCGGCCGGGTGCTGAAGCCCGTGCTGGACTGCTCAACGCTGGACGCGTCGGCTGCGCAGAGCTGAGCCCGGCCGGCGGCGGTCAGCGGTTGGCGGCCCGCGCGGTCAGGATTGCGTGCACGACGTCGGTCGTCGGCGTCGGCACCCCGTGCTTGCGACCGAGCTCGACGACATACCCGCTGAACGCGTCCACCTCGACCGGGCGCCCGGCCTGCAGATCCTCGGCCATCGAGGAGGAGATGTCCATCCGGTGGGCGACCTCGTCGACGCGAGCTCGGTGGTCGGGGAACAACGGAGCGCCGGCGGCGTCGGCGACCGCGGCGGCCTCGTCCACCAGCCCGTCGAACACCGCGGCGGTGCCCGACTCGGCGAGCAGCCGGCCCATCGTGGTGCCAGTGACCGCGGTCAGGGGGTTCAGCCCGCAGTTGAAGAGGAACTTCTGCCACTTGGCCGAGGCGGCGGTCTGCTCCACCGAGCACTCGATCCCGGCCTGGTCCAGCAGGCCCTTCAGCCGCCGGGCGGCTTCGGTGCTGCCGCCGGGCTGCTCTGACCGGTAGGGCCCGAGGATCAGCCGCGGCGGCACCGTGCACACCACCGCGCCGGGCGAGGTGCGCCGGGCCCCGACGTACAGCACTGCGGAGACGAGCCGGTCGGGTCCGGCGACGCCGGCCAGCACTCCCTCGGTGCGCACGCCGTTCTGCAGGCACACCAGCTGACCCTGCGCACCGAGCAGGCGCGGGAGAGCCGCGGTCAGGCTCTCGGTGTCGTAGGTCTTCACGCAGAACAGCACCAGGTCCGCGGGTTCGTCGACGTCGTCGACGGCCAGGATGCGATACGGGCGGGTGCGGCTCGTGCTGCCGTCCGGCTTGGTGACGTCCAGGCCAAGGTCACGGATCCGGTGCAGGCTCTCACCTCGGGCGACCAGCGTGACCGGGACGCCGGCCTCGGTGAGCAGCGCAGCGAGATAACCGCCGGTCGCGCCGGCACCGACGATGGTGACCGCAGCCGACGAGGCGTCGGTCCGGCCGTCCGGCGTCGTGCTCACGACGTCCTCACGCCTGCTGAGGCAGCACCAGCAGCTTGCCGGTGCTGCGCCGGCCGGCGAGGTCCTCGTGTGCCTGTGCCGCCCGGTCCAGCGGATAGCGGCCACCGACCCGGACGTCGAGCCGGCCGTCGGCGACCATGCTGAGCACCTCGCCGGCGCGCCACTCGAGCTCCTCGCGGGTACGGATGTAGTGGGCGAGCGTGGGCCGGGTGAGGAACAGTGACCCCTTGGCGTTGAGCCGCTGCGGATCGAACGGCGGCACCGGACCGCTGGCCGCGCCGTACAGCGCCATCATCCCGCGGACGGCCAGGCTGTCGAGGCTGGCCTCGAACGTGGCCGCGCCCACACCGTCGTACACCACTTGGACACCGGTGCCGTCGGTGAGCCGCCGGACCTCGGCAGCCACGTCGGCCTCGGCGTAGAGGATCACCTCCGCGGCGCCGGCACCACGGGCCAACTCCGCCTTCTGCGGCGTCGACGTTGTCGCGATGACGCGAGCGCCGAGCTGGGTGATCAGCTGCGTGAGCAGCAGCCCCATGCCGCCGGCTCCGGCGTGGACCAGCACGTCGTCGCCGGCCCGGACCTGGTACAGCGACCGGCACAGGTAGTGCGCGGTCATGCCCTGCAGCATCACCGCGCCCGCGAGCTCCAGATCCAGACCGTCCGGCACCGCGACCGCGCGTGCGGCCGGCACCACGGCCTGCTGGGTGTAGCCGGTGCCGTCCACCATCGCCCATGCGACCCGGTCCCCGACCGCGAACTCGGAGACCCCGTCGCCCACCGCGGCCACGGTGCCCGCGCCCTCGGCGCCGGAGACGAACGGCGTCTCCGTCGGGTACGCGCCGCTGCGCTTGTAGATGTCGATGAAGTTCACGCCGGCGGCGGCGACGTCGACCACCAGGTCGCCGTGGCCGGGCGTCGGTTCCGGCCAGTCGCGCACCCGCAGCACGTCGGGTCCGCCGTGCTGGTCGACGACAACGGCGCGCACGCTCACTCTCGCTCCGCCTTCACCGCGAGCACAGGGCAGGGGCTGTCCAGCAGCACCCGTTGGGCGGTGGAGCCCATGATCAGCTTGCCGACCGGGGTGCGCTCGCGCATGCCGATGACGATCAGGTCCGCGCCCTCGTCCTCCGCGGCCTTGACCAGTTCCTCGGCCGGGTCACTCCCGCGGACGTACTGCCTGCTGTCGTAGACGATGCCGCTGTCTTGCAGGTGCTTCTCCAGTGCGATCAGGTCGTCCTCGGTCAGCAGCCGCGCGTCGGCGAAGGCGTCCCCGCGGGAGGCGTTCACCACGACCAGCCGCTGCTCTCGGAGCTTGGCTTCGGCGACGGCGCGCTTCAGGGCCGCCTGCCCCTGCGGAGTGGGGATGTATCCGACGATGATCGTCATGTGCCGCCCTCTCGGTCAGGTGTCGGTTCGTTCAGCGTATGGCGTGCGTGCTCGGGAGGGACACCTGCCGTCTCACCGCCCGGTGGTGCTCGCGGTGCCGGTTCCGTCGGAGCCTCCCGCGGCCGGTCCGGTGGTCAGCCCCGACCGTCGGCGGATCAGCTCGTGTACGGAGGACATGTCCTCCTCACCGAGACCGGCCTCCAGCAACGCGGTGAACAGCGACCGGGACACCTCTGCCTGCGCCAGTGCGGCGCCGGTGGTGATCGCGGTCTCCTCGACGAAGCCGAGATCCTTGGTCATGTACTTCGCCGGGCCGGTTGCCGGGTAGCGGTGCTGCACCAGGTTGTCGTACTTGAGCTCCAGCAGCCGGCTGCGGGCCAGGCCGCCGCCGAGGATGTCCAGCAAGGCGGGCACGTCGACACCGGCCGACTCGGCCAGTGTCGTCGCCTCCGACAGCGCGATGACCGTCGCGGACACGACCATCTGGTTGCACGCCTTAGCCAGCGACCCTCCGCCCAGGGCGCCGACATGGCGCACCGTGGAGCCCATCGCCTCCAGCGCCGGGGTCGCTGTGGCCACCGCGTCGTCGTCGCCGCCGACCATGATCGACAGCGCCGCCTCCTCCGCGCCCTCCGGGCCGCCTGACACTGGCGCGTCGATCAACCGCACGAGACCGCCCGTCCGTTCCGCCAACTCCGCGCCGTACTCGCGAACCCGGGTGGGGGAGACGGTCGAGCCGAGCACCAGCACCGTCGGCGTCCGGACCGCCGACAGCAGGCCGGGGGAGCCGTTCACCAACTCCTGGAGCTGCGGTAGGTCCGGGAGCATGGCGACCACGACCTCGCTGTCGGCAACCAGCTGCACCGGATCCTCGGCCCGCTGCGCGCCCGCGGCGACCGCATCGTCGTCGCGACCGGGGGTCCGGTTCCAGACCAGCACGGTGTCACCGCGCGGGCAGCGTGCCGCGGCGAGATTGCGCGCCATCGGCGCTCCCATGAGTCCGAGACCGATGAATCCGTAGACAGCCATGGCCCCATCATGGTGCATGTCCGGCGCCTCCGTATCATGTGGCGGACTGGTGTTCCGGTTATTGGACTATACGACGGGGGCCATGGCAACGCCTGGCCCGTACCCGAGAGAGCACAGAGGTTGTCGATGAGCCATCCGTTGTTCGACGTCACCGGCCGGGTCGCGCTGGTGACCGGGTCCAGCCGTGGCATCGGTCGGGCGCTGGCCACCGGGCTGGCCGAGGCCGGTGCCCGGGTGGTGCTGAACGGTCGCGATGCCGATCGGCTCCGCCACGTGGCCGCGGAGATCGAGACCGCGACCGGCGCGCCGTCGGTGGCCACGGCCGCTTTCGACGTCACCGACTCCGACGCCGTCCGAGCGGCGGTCGAGCGGGTGGAGACCGAGGTCGGCCCGATCGCGATCTGCGTGAACAACGCCGGCGTGCAGCAGCGGCAGCCGATGGTGGACTTCTCCGACCAGGAGTGGGACCGCATCATCGCCGGCAACCTCACCAGCGTCTTCTATGTGGGCCGCGAGGTCGGCCGGCGGATGGTGCAGCGGGGCGCCGGCCGAATCGTCAACATCGCCTCGTTGCAGTCCGAGGTGGCCCGCGCCGGGATCGCGCCGTATGCCGCCAGCAAGGGTGGCGTGAAGATGCTGACCAAGGGCATGTGCGCCGAGTTCGCCGGGTCCGGGGTGTGCGTGAACGCGATCGGGCCCGGTTACATCGACACCGAGCTGACCGCGGCGCTGGTGCAGGACCCCGAGTTCTCCCGTTGGGTGCGCCGCCGCACACCGGCCGGGCGGTGGGGCCGGGTCGAAGACCTGGTCGGCGCGCTGCTGTTCTTGGCCTCCGACGCATCCGCGTACGTCAACGGCCAGGTGGTGTACGTCGACGGTGGTGGCCTGGCGGTGATGTGACGCCAGCCCCGGGATCGAGAGGCCAGCGACGGAACGCTCGCTCAGTCGTCCCGGACCGGTCGAATCCGGGCACCGGTCGGGGTCGCATCCACGTCCAGCGATGAGTACGTGGACAGGGCGGACAGGTCGGCGGCCTCGACCAGCACCACCGGCACCGCGATCCCGTACAGCTCGGCGGCCACCATGGCACCGAGCGCCACGATCGCATCCGGCTCGGTGAGCAGGACGGCGGCCGGCCCGGTGCCCAGCCGGAGCTGCTCCGCCAACACGCTGGAGCTCGAGCTGGAGCCGCGACTCGCCGGCATCGCCAGCACCACCCCGGTGACCGACCGGCCGAAGGCCGGATGGTGCCGGTCCACGATCCGCCCGTCGTGGTCGGTGCCGCCCCAAAACGACAGCGGCACGTCCAACCGCAGCAGCGGTCCGCGCCCCCGGCCGGCAGTCAGCGTCGTCCCCCAGGTGCCGTCCGCCTCGTTCAGCGGCGCTGATTCGCCCAGCCCCGGGAGCCCGCGTGACCCGTCCGGGGCACCCTCAGTCGAAGACATGCTCATCCCGGATCACCCGCCCCGCCCGCGCCGAGTCCAGGCACTCCTCCAGGCCACCGAGCACCACGTCGACCCCCAGGTTTCCTGGGGCGTAGTGCGCCCACTTGCCGGAGTTGGTCATCACCACCCGCGCCGAGGGGGACAGGATCGCGGTGATGTAAGTGCACGTGTCCACCACTATCCGCACCCCGGCGTCCCGCAGCACCTGCGCCAGCCCGTCCGCCTCGGCTGCGGCGAGCACGGTCCGCCCGGTGGACAGGTAGCAGCTCACCGACGAGTGGATCGGCGGCCCGTCGGCCAGCGCGCGAGCCACCTCGGCCAACTCGTCGTACGACGCGTGCGGCGTGCCGAGGCTGACGGCGTCCAGGTGGTCGTCGGTGGCCGTGCAGAGCTCGTCGCGGGCGCTGGCGAGCAGCGCAGCGGTGACCGGCAGGGTCTCCTCGGGCGGCTCGCCCCGCAAGGCCAGCTCGAGGGTCGCCGCCTCCGGGGTGACGCCGACGACGTGGAACAACCCCACCCCACCGGACGACGCGGCCGCTGCACCGATCGACTTCAGCCGGTCCTCACCGGTGTCCTGCGGCAGCCCGGTGAAGACCGGGTTGCGGTGCCCGGCCAGCCGGCCCGCGAGATAGCCCAGCACCGGGTACGTGAGATCGCTGGCCAGGGCCCGATCGGACAGCGCCGAACAGTCCAGCACCACCTGCCCGCGCCGGGCGGCCGGCAGGTGCAACCCGGCGAGCGGCGCGCGGCCGGTGATCGCCGAGCAGATGTCCAGGAAGTCTCCGTAGCGGTCGGTACGCGCTCCGAGCACCGAGTTGGCGAACACGATCGCGTTGGACTCCGCCCAGGCGACGTGCTCACCGAGCCCGGGTCGGGCATCCAGCTGGTACGGCGCGCAGGTCCACGTCTGGCGGGCCCCCAGCCGGACGTACGCGTCGCGCAGCCGGCGGCCGCCGTCGGCGACGGCGCGCTGCTCGGCCGTGTCCTCGTGGACCAGCCCGGGATGCAGCAGGTCGAGCGAGCCGACGTTCAGCGTGGCGGGGATCCGGACCTCGGCGCCGAGCTCCACCAGCCGCTCGGCGAAGTCCAGGCCGGCCTGCCCGTGGTAGAGGCAGGAGTCGATGTGGGCCCCGGTGACCGGCACCAGCTCGGTCGCACCGCGCACCCGAGCCAGACCCACGACGACGCGCATGGCCAACGCCACCCCCGGCCCCTGCTCCCCGGAGAGCATCGATCGCTCCTCGACGGTCAGGGTGGGTTCGGTCAAAACGGCCATGGGCGGTCCTCCGGCGTCCGGCCGGCCCACTCGCCGCGCACATGGTTGATGTGTTGGTGCATCAGCCGGGCTGCCTGCCCGTCATCACCGGCCAACACGTGGTCCAGCAGCTCCTCATGCTCGGCAGCCGACGCGGCCAGCCCACCACCCTCGGCCAACGACTGCAGGCCGTAGAGCCGGCTGCGCGAGCGCAGGTTGGAGATCAGCTCGACGAGCTGTCGGTTGTCCAGGATCTCCAGCAGGGAAAGGTGAAACCGCCGGTCTGCCTCGATGTAGGCGATCAGGTCGCGTTGCTGCGCCAAGCGGACGATCTCCCGCGCGAGCTCGCGCAGTGCCTCGACCTGGTCCCGGATCGAGGACGGGTCGCCCGCATCGTCCGCGGCGGCCGCCCGCCTCGCGATCTCCGCGACGGCCGGCACCTCGATCAGCACCCGCAGTGCGGTGATCTCGTCCAGTTCGCGTTCGGACAGGTCGGTGACCCGAAAGCCCTTGTTGCGGACCGCTTCCAGCAGCCCCTCCTTGGCCAGGTCGAGCATCGCCTCGCGCACCGGCGTGGCGGAGACGCCGAACTGCTCGGCGAGCGCCGGGGTCGAATACAGCACGCCCGGGCGCATCTCCCCGCTCACCAGGGCTGCCCGCAACGCGTGCGCGATCTGCTGCCGGAGGCTCTGCCGGTCGGAGAAGCTGGGCAGCGACAGGTGCGAGCCGGTGTCCGAGCCGCTGGAGGTCACCATGTCAGTATCCCGTGCTCAACGCAGTACGAATCCGGTGGTCAACGGATCCTCGGGATGAAGGAGGAACCGATGCTCCCCTGTCGGGAAGGCATTCCCCCGCACTTCGGTGATCACCGCGTCCCGTCCGGCCACGATCGTGTCGGCAGCTACGCGGGCCAGAAATCGCGTGCCCACGATCGACTCGTGGGTCAATACCTCCCCCGGCCCCAGCGTGCCGTCCGCTGCCAGCAGTGCCACCCGGGCGGACGTACCCGAGCCGCATGGTGAACGATCGCCCTCGCCGTCCGCGAATACGGTGAGGTTGCGCTGGTGCGGCCCGTCCGCGGACCGGCCCAGATCGTCGAAGAGGATCGTGCCGTAGACGCCGGAGAGTCGTGGGTCGGTCGGGTGCCGAGCCAACTCGTGCTCGTTCAGCGCCCACTTCACCTCCCGGCCCACCGCCAGCAGGCCGGCGTAGTCGTTCGGTGTCACCGACAGCCCCACGGAGGCTGCCGACACGCACGCGTAGATCGCGCCGCCGAACACCAGGTCGGCGGCGACCTCGCCCCGCGACGTGGCCACCGGGACTCCGCGCCCGAGGACGTAGGAGGCGACGTTCACGAACGTCACGTGATCGACCTCGCCGGCCCGGCAGCTCACCCGCGCGGTGACCCGGCCCGAGGGGACGTCGATCACCACGTCGGTGCTGCCGTCCGGGTCGGCGTCCACCAGGCCGCTGCGTACCGCCCAGGCGCCGAGCGCGATGGTGCCGTGCCCACACGCCGTGGAGAAGCCGTCCTTGTGCCAGAACAGCACCCCGAGGTGTGCCTCGTCGTCGTCCGGCGGCACTTGGAAGCAGCCGTACATGTCGGCGTGGCCGCGGGGCTCGTGGCACAGCCATTGGCGGAGCCCGTCGATCTCTGAGTCGCCCATGGCGCGGGTACGGCGGTCCGCGACCGTGTCGCCGGGGACCTGCGGTCCGCCCTCGACGACTATCCGGAAGGGTTCGCCGCCGGTGTGGTAGTCGACCGTGCGGACCTCGCGCGTGAGCAGCACCGTGGGCTCAGGCTCCCAGATACGCGTCGATGACCCGGGTGTCGGCGGCCAACTCGGCCGCCGGACCTTCCAGGGTGGTGACGCCGTTGTCGACAACGTAGGCGCGATGGGCGATCCGCAACGCGGCGCGGGCGTTCTGCTCCACCAACAGCACCGACGTCCCCCGGCTGTTGATCTGGGCGATCAGCGACATCACCTGGGCCACCACCAGCGGCGCGAGCCCCATCGAGGGCTCGTCCAGCATCAGCAGCTTGGGATCGGCCACCAGGGCGCGGCCCACGGCGAGCATCTGCTGCTCGCCGCCGGAGAGTGTCCCGCCCTCCTGATTCCGGCGCTCGGCCAGTCGGGGGAGCAGGTCGTACACCTCGTCGATGCGCTGGTCGACCACGGAGGCGCTCTTCTCCAGATAGCCTCCGAGTTGAAGGTTCTCGTGGATGGTCAGCCGCGAGAAGATCCGCCGCCCTTCGGGTACGTGCACGGTGCCACGGCCCACGATGTGCCACGGGTGCATGGACGTGATGTCTTCCCCGAGTGCCTGGATAGTGCCCGAGGTCGGCCGGACCACACCCGACACGGTGGACAGAGTGGTTGTCTTGCCTGCGCCGTTGTTGCCCAGCAGGGCTACGATCTCGCCTTCGGCGACCCGAAGGGTCAGCCCATGCAACGCCTGCACGCGACCGTAGTGGACGGTCAGGTCCTCGATTCGCAGCGCGTCGTTCATTCGTCCGCACCTTCCATCCCGACGCCCGGCTGTCCCTGTGCGGACTCTTCCTCTTCGCTGCCCAGGTAGGCCTCGATCACGGCGGGATTCTGCCGGATCTCCTCGGGTGGTCCGTCGGCGATCTCCTTGCCGAAGTTCAGCACCACGATCCGGCGTGACACCTTCATCACCAGGCCCATGTCGTGCTCGATCAGCACCAGCGCGATGCCGAGCTCGCTGATCCGGCGCAGCAGGTCCAGCAGCTCGTTCTTCTCGCTGTGGTTGAGGCCTGCGGCCGGCTCGTCGAGCAGCAGCAGCCGTGGCCCCCGCGCGAGTGCGCGAGCGATCTCGACCCGACGCTGCTCGCCGTACGGCAGGTTCCTGGCGGCGCCGGTGCGGTCCCCGCGCAGTTTGACGAAGTCCAGCCACCGGTTGGACTCCTCGGTGGCGAACCGCTCGCTCCGCTTGTACCGCGGGGTGTGCAGCAGCGCGTCGATGGAGTTCTGCTTGATCCGCAGGTGCATGCCCGCACGGACGTTGTCGAGCACGGTCAGCTCACCGAACAGCCGCAGGTTCTGGAAGGTGCGGGACACCCCCTTTGCCGCGACGCCGGAGGGCTTCAGCCGAGTGATGTCCTCCCCGTCCAGCCGGACCGACCCCGCGGTCGGCTTGTAGAACCCGGTGATGCAGTTGAACGCGCTGGTCTTGCCCGCGCCGTTCGGCCCGATGACCGAGAGGATGTCGCCCTGGTCCACCGAGAAGGACAGCCCGTCCACGGCGGTGACGCCACCGAAGTTGAGCCGCATGTCCTTGACTTCGAGCAGCGGTTCGCTCACGGTGCCACCTCCTCGGATGGGGAGACCTCGTTGCGTTTGCGCCGTTTCTCGGGCCGTTCGATGGCCTGGGACGGCCACAGTCCCACGGGTCGGAAGATCATCACCACGATCAGCAGCACGCCGAAGACGAAGTAGCGGTAGTCGGCGACCCCGCGCAACAGCTCCGGCAGCACGCTGACGAAGATCGCGCCCACGACGACACCCGGGGTGGAACCCATGCCGCCGAGCACGACCGCCATCAGGATCAGCGCGGACCACAGGAAGGTGAAGCTCTGTGGCGAGATGGCGGTCAGCTGGGCGCCGAACAGGATGCCGGCCAGGCCGCCCCAGATCGCCCCGGCGATGTAGGCGGCCAGCTTCGTCACGTACGTGTTGATGCCCATCGCCTCGGCGGCGTCCTCGTCCTCGCGGACGAACCGCCAGGCGCGGCCGATCCGACTGCGGCCCAGGCGCGCCGCGCCGGCCACAGCCAGGCCGACCACCACAACACTGAAGTAGTAGAAGCCGACCGGCCCGCTCAGGTCGAGGCCGAACAGGTTGATGCCGGGGATGCCGAAGATGCCGGACGGGCCGCCGGTGATCTCCAGGTTGTTCGCCGTGATCCGGATGATCTCGCCGAACCCCAGCGTGACGATCGCCAGGTAGTCACTGCGCAGCCGAAGGGTCGGCCCGCCGATGATCACCCCCGCGATCACCGCGGCCACCAGGACGGCCGGGACGGTGGCGAGCAACGGCCAGCCGTAGCGGGTGGCCAGCACGCCGCTGGTGTACGCGCCGATGGCGAAGAACGCGGCGTAGCCCAGGTCCAGCAGGCCGCAGTAGCCGACCACCATGTTGAGGCCGACCGCCAGCATCACGAACAGCAGTGCCGAGGTCATCACGTTCAACGAGTAGGTGGTCGCGCTGACGAACGGCGCCAGCAGCGCGATCAGTAGGCCGATCCAGCCGAGATAGCGGCTTTCCAGCAGGTTGGAGAAGAAGGTCGATACCCGCCCCATCACACACGCTCCGTCACACGTTCGCCCAGGATGCCGGTAGGTCGCACGGTGAGGAAGAGAATCAGGAACCCGAACGCGAACACGTCGCGCCATTCGCCCCCAAGCCACCAGGTGCCGAACGACTCGAGCAGGCCCAGGGTCAGCCCACCGAGCATGGCTCCGCGGATGTTGCCGATGCCGCCGATCACGGCGGCGGTGAACGCCTTCAGGCCGATGATGAACCCCATCAGGAAGTCGATCTTGCCGTAGTAGGCGCCGGCCATGACGCCAGCGGCCCCGGCCAGCGCCGAGCCGATGAAGAAGGTCCGCGAGATCACGTTGTCCACGTTGATGCCCATGAACAGCGAGGCCTTCGGGTCCATCGAGATGGCGCGCATCGCCCGGCCGGTGCTGGTGCCCATAACCAGGTACTGCAACCCGACCATGAGGGCGACCGCGATGGCCACCAGCACCAGCTGTTCGACCGTGACGCGGGCGCCGAGGAAGTGCAGTGGGTTGCCCTCCAGCCGGACCGGATAGACCTTGGGGTTGGGCCCGGCGATCAACCGCATGCCGTACTCCAGCGCGAACGAGGCGCCCACGGCGGTGATCAGCACCGCGAGGCGTGGGGAGCCGCGCAGCGGCCGGTAGGCCACCCGCTCGAGAACCAGCCCCGCGGTGCCGGTGAGGAACATGGTGATCACCAGGACCACCAGCAGGGCCGCCAGGGATGCCCCGCCGAAGATCCCGCCACCGACCCCCAGGATGGCGAATCCGGCGAAGGCGCCGAGCATGTAGACATCGCCGTGCGCGAAGTTCAGCAGTTTGATGATGCCGTACACCATGCTGTAGCCGAGCGCGACGAGAGCGTAGAACGAGCCGACGAACAACCCGTTCCAGATCAGTTGGGTCATAGGGAGTCACTCCGTCCTGGGAGTCCCGTTTTCCTGCGACGGCAGGCAGATCCCGCCGGCGCACGCATCGTGCGGCGCCGGCGGGTCGCACCCTTCGGGGTGGTGGCGGACGATGTGTGCACCATCGGCCGCCTTGGTCCTCGCACCCTGTTACTGCAGCGAGTCCTTGAGCACGAACTTGTCGCCGTCGACCACCAGGATCTGGAAGCCGCCCTTGGCCAGGGTGTGCTGGTCGGTGAAGGTCAGCGGACCGGAGAACAGCTCGAACCCGTCGATGTCCTCCAGCGCCTTGATCACGTCGTCGCCGTTGGTCGAGCCGGCGTTCTTGATCGCCTCGGCGGCCAGCCGCACAGCGTCGTAGGACTGCGTCGAGTACGGGCCGGGCTCGGAGCCGAAGGTGTCCTTGTAGTCGGCGATCCAGTCCTCGGCGCCCTCGATCGTGTCGGGGGTCTGCGTCATGGTGGCGAACACGCCCTGGGCGTTCTTCTGCCCGGCGATCTGGATCAGCTGGCCGTCCACCGACCCGTCGCCGACCATGATCTCGCCGTCGTAGCCGGCCTGGCGGAGCTGCCGGATGATCAGGCCGCCCTCCTGGTAGTAGCCGGTCCAGTAGACGAAGTCGGGGTTGCTCTTGAGGATCGTGTTGACGTTGGCCGAGTAGTCGCTCTCACCGGCGGTCACCGAGTCATGCTTGGCCACGGTGATGCCCTCTTCCTTGAGGGACTCTGCGGTCAGGTTGGCGATATCCACCGAGTAGCTGGTGTTGTCGTCCATCAGAGCGACGCGGGTCTTGCCCTGCTTCTTGATCCAGTCGACCGCAGCCTGGGCCTGCTGGACCCCGGTGCCGTTGATCTGGAAGACGTTGCTCAGCCCCTGGTCCGCGATCTCGGTGGAGTTGGCCGCCGGGATGATCATCGGGATGTTGGCCTTCTCGAAGATCGGCAGCGTGGGCAGTGTCGCACCCGAGCAGTAGCCGCCAACAGACACGTCCACCTCTGCGGTGACCAGCTTGTTCGCCGCAGCTGCGGCGGTCTTGGCGTCGCACGCGCCGTCCTCGACGATCAGCTTAAGGTCACGCCCGTCGACGCCACCGTCGTCGTTGATCCGGTTGATCGCCAGCTGGGCGCCGTTTTGCATGTACGGGCCGATGGCCGCGCTCGAGCCGGTCATCGGTGCGACCATGCCGAGCGTGATGGGACCCTCGTCCGACGAGTCGTCCCCACCGCCGAGCAGGCCACCGCCGCAACCACTCAACACCAGGGCCGCCACCGCCCCGGTGGCCAACAACCCGAACCGGCGGGTTCCCCGGCGCCGAGCTGGTGGGGGACTGGGGTAGCGACTGGGCAAGGACGATGCGGTCATGAGTGCTCCGTTCTCGGTACGCGGCGCTCCGCGGCCCGGTCGGCCCGGGCTCCGAAGCGCGCCCTGGGGTGGGTCAAGACGAATGGCTCGCAGGAAATATGGCACAGGTGACACAGCGGGGGGCGGATCCACCACTACCGTGACTGACCCGTAATCGAATCCGGGCGATTTGTTGAGTATGTGCGTGGTTGATCGCTGTGGGTTCGGTCACGCAGGATGGCCTCCGCTCGCAGTAATGTGTAATATGGTACTGCATTCATCGCCTAGCCGTCCAAAGGAAACCCCATGAGCGAGACCCGCAAGCCGTGGCACGGCATCCTGGTGGCCACCGCGCTGCCGTACAACGAGGACCTGAGCATCGACTACGACGCCTACGCCGAGCACGTGGCCTGGCTGGCTGCGAACGGCTGTGACGGTGTCACCCCCAACGGCTCACTCGGCGAGTACCAGGTGCTCACCGAGGAGGAGCGCGCCCGCGTGGTGCGCACCGCTGTCGAGGCGGCCCCGGAGGGCTTCGTGGTGATGCCCGGGGTCGGCGCGTACGGCGCGATGGAATCCCGCCGCTGGGCCGAGCAGGCCGCCGAGGCCGGCGCGCAGGCCGTGATGGCACTGCCTCCGAACACCTACAAGGCCGACGACCGGGCGGTGCTGGAGCACTTCCGCGAGGTGGCCAAGGCCGGTCTGCCGGTCACCGCGTACAACAACCCGCTCGACACCAAGGTGGACCTGACCCCCACGATGCTCGCCCGGCTGCACTCCGAGGGCCTGGTGGTCGGCGTCAAGGAGTTCACCGGTGACGTCCGCCGCGGCTACGCGATCAAGGAGCTCGCGCCCGAGCTCGACATCCTGATCGGCACCGACGACGTCTGCCTCGAGGTGGGGATCTCCGGCGCCGTCGGCTGGGTCTCCGGCACCCCGAACTCGTTCCCCAAGGCGTCGGTGGAGTTGTACAACCTCTCCGTCGCGCGCGAGGTGGACAAGGCACTGGTGCTCTACCGGCAGATGCACCCGCTGCTGCGCTGGGACTCCAAGCACGAGTTCGTGCAGGCGATCAAGTTGTCCATGGACGTCGCCGGCCGCAAGGGCGGCGTGTGCCGGCCGCCGCGCCAGCCGCTGCTGCCCGAGGACGAGGCCGCCGTGCGCAAGGCCAGCGAGGCCCTGGTCGAGGCCGGGCTCAGCTGAGCCTGGCTAGGCTCGCCCCATGCGGTCTGACCTGGTTCTGCACGCGGTCGACTCCCACACCGAGGGCATGCCGACCCGTGTGATCACCGGCGGTGTCGGCGTGCTCCCGGGCGCCACCATGGCGGAGCGACGGGAGTGGTTCCTGGCCAATCGGGACGACCTGCGCACGCTGCTCATGTACGAGCCACGCGGGCACGCCTCGATGTCCGGGGCGATCCTGCAGCCCCCCACCCGGCCGGACGCCGATTGGGGGGTGCTCTACATCGAGGTGTCCGGATGCCTGCCGATGTGCGGGCACGGCACCATCGGCGTGGCCACGGTGCTGGTGGAGACCGGCATGGTCGAGGTGACCGAGCCGGTGACCAGCATCCGGCTGGATACTCCGGCCGGCCTGGTGGTGGCCGACGTCGCGGTCGAGGGCCGGGCCGCCCGGTCGGTCACGATCCGCAACGTCGCGTCGTACAGCGAGCGGCTCGGCGCCTCGGTGGACGTCCCCGGCCTGGGCACGGTCGACTACGACCTCGCCTACGGCGGCAACTTCTACGCGATGGTCGAGCTCAAGCAACTCGGCCTGCCGTTCGACCGGGCTGAGAAGCAGCGACTGCTGGAGGCCGGCCGGTCCATCATGGCCGCGATCAACGAGGCCGATCGGCCCGTACACGTCGAGGATCCAGGCATCAGCGGCTGCCATCACGTGGCCCTGCTGGCCCCCGGCTCCGACGCCCGGCACTCCCGGCATGCGATGGCCATCCATCCCGGCTGGTTCGACCGCAGCCCCTGCGGGACCGGCACCAGCGCCCGGATGGCCCAACTGCACGCCCGCGGCGAGCTGGGCCTGGACACCGACTTCGTCAACGAGTCGTTCATCGGCAGCCGGTTCATCGGCCGGCTGGTCGAGGAGACCACGATCGGGTCGGGTGAGCGGCAGCGGGCCGCCGTCGTGCCCACCGTGACCGGCCGCGCCTGGGTCACCGGCACCGCGCAGTATCTCCTCGACCCGACCGACCCCTTCCCCCACGGTTTCCTGCTCTGAGCGGAGGCGTGATGCCCGACAACGGTGTGCCCCTGCCCTACTTCGACCAGACCGCAGTGTTCTCGCTGGGCTGGCGCGGGGCCGTCGACGCCCTCGACCAGGCGCTGCTCGACGGGCTGGACCCCGCGGCCGCGCTGGGCCGGCAGTTGGTCGACGTCAGCCACGGCCAGGTGCTGCTGATGCCCGCGGAGTCTGCCACCGGAGTCGGGGTCAAGGTGGCGACGGTCGCCCCGGACAACCCCGCGGCCGGGCGCCCACGGATCCAGGCCCTGTACCTGCTGCTGGACCGCGAGTGGCTCACGCCGTTGGCTCTGCTGGACGGCATCGCGCTGACCACGTTGCGTACCCCCGCGGTCTCGGCCGTTGCGGTGCGGCACCTGGCCGCACCAGACGCCGCCCGGCTGGTCGTGTTCGGCAGCGGTCCACAGGCGTGGGGACACGTGCACGCGGTGGCGGCGGTACGCCCGATCGAGTCGGTGCGGCTGATCGCCCGCAATCCGGCCGGGGTGCGGGAACTGGCGGACCGGCTGCAGCGCGAGGGTTTCGCCGCCGAGCCGGGCACGGCCGCCGATGTCGCCGAGGCCGACGTCGTGGTGTGCGCCACGACCGCCGGGGAGCCGGTCTTCGACTCCGACCTGCTGAAGCCGACCGCGTGCGTGGTCGCGGTGGGCTCGCACGACGACGACCGCCGCGAGGTGGACGAGGGGGCGTTCGCCCGGGCCGACCGGGTGGTGGTCGAGACCCGCGAGTCGGCCATGCGCGAAGCCGGCGACGTGGTGATGGCTATCCAGGCCGGCGTGCTGTCGAAGGACCAGCTGATCGACCTGGGCGAGGTGGTCCGGCTGCAACCGTCCGGCGGGCTGACCGTGTTCAAGAGCGCGGGCATGGGCTGGCAGGACCTGGTCGTCGCCGAGGCGTTGCTGGCCGGCCACCGATGACTGAGCGTCCTGTCGACGTCGTCGTGGTCGGTGCCGGCGTCGTGGGGGCCTCGTGCGCCTACTTCGCCGCCCGCGCCGGACTGTCGGTCGCAGTGGTCGACCGTGGCACCGCCGGATCGGGCACCACCTCGCGCGGCGAGGGCAACGTGCTGGTCTCGGACAAGGGACCCGGACCGGAGCTCGAGTTGGCGCTGTGGTCCCGGGAGCTCTGGCTGGAGATCGGGGACGACGTCGGGGCATCTCGGATCGAGTTGGAGCACAAGGGCGGGCTGGTCGTCGCAACGAGCGCCGAGGCGCTGCCGGCCCTGCACGACTTCGGGCGAGCGCAGACGGAGCACGGGGTCGACGCCCAGGTGGTGGAGGCGGCCGCGCTGACCGACGTGGAGCCGGCGCTGGCCACGGACCTGCCCGGTGGTGTGTTGTATCCGCAGGACCTGCAGGTGCAACCGATCCTGGCTGCAGCCACCCTGCTGCACGCGGCCCGCGCCCGGGGGGCGCGGCTGTACCTCGGTTCCGAGCTGCGCGGCGTCGAGCACGACAAGGCAGGCCGGGTCGCGGCCGTGCTCACCGACCGGGACCGTATTCCGGCGGCCGGCGTGGTGAACGCGGCCGGCACCTGGGGTGGCGAGGTGGGCCGGCTGCTCGGTGCCGAGGTCCCGGTGCTGCCGCGGCGCGGCTTCGTGCTGGTGACCGAGCCGCTGCCGCCGGTGATCCGGCGCAAGGTCTACTCCGCCGACTACGTGGCCAACGTGGCCTCCGACGATGCCGGCCTGGAGACCTCGGCGGTCATCGAGGGCACGCGCGGTGGCACGGTGCTGATCGGGGCCAGCCGGGAGCGGGTCGGCTTCGACGCGACGTTCTCGGTGCCGGTCGTGCGCCGGCTCGCTGCGCAGGCGGTGCGTCTGTTCCCCATGCTGGCTGGGGTTTCGCTGATGCGCGTCTACCAGGGCTTCCGGCCGTACTGCCCCGACCATCTGCCGGTGATCGGGCCAGACGAGCGGGCGCCAGGGGTCGTGCACGCGTGTGGGCACGAGGGCGCCGGCGTCGGGCTGGCCGCGGCCACCGGCCGCCTGGTCACTGATCTGCTGACCGGCGCCAACCCGAAGGTCTCGGCCGAGCCGTTCGCGCCGGCCCGGTTCGCGGAGGCGATGGCATGAGGGAAACGAGCGGCATGCGGGAGCGACCCGGCAGCGGCTGGACTCGTGGGCAAGAGGTGAGTGGCGTGGCGACGTTCGACTTCGACGGGCGCCGGGTGGAGTACGCCCCCGGGCAGAGCGTCGGCGCTGCCCTGACCGCGGCGGGCATCCGCTCCTGGCGGACGACCAGGGTGGCCGGGCGGCCACGGGGGCTGTTCTGCGGCATCGGGATCTGCTTCGACTGCCTCGTGGTCGTGGACGGCCGGCCGAACGAGCGCGCGTGCCTGGTGCCCGCGCGGTCGGACCTGCAGGTGCGCAGCCAGGAGGGAACCGGTCATGGCGCACTCCCCGAGTGAGCCGACGCACCGACGCGTGGCGAAGGCGCAGGGTCGCGGAGGTCCCACGATCACCGCCGACGTGGCCGTGATCGGTGCCGGTCCGGCGGGGCTCACGGCCGCGGTCCGGGCCGCCGCCGTCGGCGCGACCGTGGTGCTGGTGGACTCCGGTCGTCGTCCCGGTGGACAGTTCTGGCGGCACCCGGCGGGCGACCCTGCGGGCGACCCGGCGGGCGACGCGGCGCGGGATGAGGCCGTCGCGCACCTGCACCACGGCGTCGTGCGGTATCGCCAGCTGTGCGCGGACCTGGCGGGCGCGACCGCCAGTGGCCAGCTGGCCTACCTGCCCGAGCACCAGGTGTGGACGGTCGGCCGGCCGAAGCCGGAGCCGGAGGCGGCCGCGACGGAGTCCGCCGATCTCGAGGTGCGCGCCATTGACAGCAGCGTCGGCGAGCCGGTCGAGCGGACGATCCGCGCCCGTAGCCTGGTGCTGGCCACCGGGGCCTATGACCGCCAGATTCCCTTCCCTGGTTGGGATCTGCCCGGTGTGATGACGGCGGGCGGGGCACAGGCCCTGTTGAAGGGGCACGGCGTGGTGGCCGGCCGCCGGGTCGTGGTGGCCGGCACCGGGCCGTTCCTGCTGCCGGTTGCGGCCGGCCTGGCAATGACCGGCGGGTGCCGGGTGGTCGGCGTGCACGAGGCGGCGTCGCCGGCGCGGTGGCTGCGCCAGGTGCGCACCGTGGCCCGCAATACGAGCAAGCTCGGCGAGGGCGCCTCGTACGCCGCGACGCTGGCCCGCCACCGGGTGCCGGTGCACACCCGCTCGGTGGTGGTCGCCGCACACGGGGACACCGAGCTCCGGGCCGTCACCACCGCCCGGCTGGACCGCAAGGGCCGCCTGGTCCGCGGCAGCGAGCGGACCTTCGACGCCGACACCCTGGCGGTCGGCTGGGGGTTCACCCCGCAACTGGAGCTTCAGCTGGCCCTGGGGTGCGACACCACCGTCGACGTGGACGGCTCGTTGGTCTGCGTGGTCGACGACCGGCAGCAGTCCTCGATCCCCGGCGTGTACGTCGCCGGCGAGGCCACCGGCGTCGGCGGGTCTCGACTGGCCGAGCTGGAGGGCTGGGTCGCCGGCCTCGCGGCCGGCCGGCAGACCACCGGCCGGACGGCTCCACCGATCCCGGCGGGCATCCGGCGCGAGCGCACCGCCCTGCGCCGGTTCGCCGCCGCCATGCACCGGGCCCATCCCGTACCAAGCTGGTGGATGGACGCGCTACCGGCCGACACCACCGTGTGCCGATGCGAGGAGGTCACCGCCGGCCGGCTGCGTGAGGTCGTGACCGACCTGGGCGCCCGCGACGCCCGCAGCGCGAAGCTCCTGGCCCGGCCGGGGATGGGCTGGTGTCAGGGCCGGGTCTGCGGATACGCCACCGCGTGTCTTACCTCCCATTGGACCGGCGTCCCGTACGACCCAGCGGGCACCGCCAGGCGTCCCGTCGCCGCGCCGATCCCGCTGGGCCTGCTCGCGGCGCCGGAACTCGACAACGAGTCGCACGACGCCTGAGGGTCGCCAGGGTCGGGGCCCTCGTGTGGCCGGTTCGGCATGTCACGAGCCGCAGCCCTGTCTCGTCTGCGGTGCATGAGCGAAACGACACGAAACCAGCCCGTCGCCCTGGTCACCGGCGCGAACAAGGGGATCGGTCGAGGCGCCGCCGAACAGCTCGGCGCCCTGGGCATGACGGTGCTTCTCGGCGCCCGCGACCTCCGACGCGGGGAGACGGCCGCGGCGGAGCTGCGGGCCGCCGGGGCCGACGCCCACGCCGTAGCGCTGGACGTCACGGACGCGGCGACCGTCGCGGCGGCCGCGAAGCAGATCGAGGAACGCGTCGGCCATCTCGACGTGCTGATCAACAATGCCGGCGTCACCGGGTCGGGACAGGTGTCACCGGCGCAGGCGTACGACCAGGTCCCCAGCACCGTTGACCTCGGCATGGTCCGCTCGGTGTTCGAGACCAATGTCTTCGGCGTGATCGCGGTGACCAACGCCATGCTGCCGCTGCTGCGGCGGTCCACGGCGCCGCGGGTCGTCAACGTCGCGAGCCATGCCGCGTCCCTGACCCTGACCAGCGACCCGGACGGCCCGTTCGCCGCCCTGCTGCCTTCGGCCGCGTACTCGCCGTCCAAGACGGCCCTGATCGCGCTCACGGTGCAGTACGCCAACGAGCTGCGCAAGGACGGCATCCTGGTCAACGCCGTCGCCCCCGGATTCGTCGCCACGGACAGCAACGACCATGCCGGGGTGCTCACGGTCGCGCAGGGCGCCGCGGTGCTGGTCGACCTGGCCACCTTGGCCCCGGACGGGCCGACCGGTGGGTTCTTCGGTGCCGAGGGTCGCGTTCCTTGGTGAGATCCCCGGCGTCCGGCCACGTCGGCGGTGCGTCAACGCGCTGCACGAAGCCCGGCACCAGCGCATCGAGTGGATCGATGGTGAAGGTGCTCTGGCCGGTCAGTGGGTCATGCCGGTGACCCCGGACACCACAGCCGGTCACGCCTCAACGATCGAGCCGGGCGGGGCGCAGTACATCACCTTGAGCGGTTCGGGCCCGCGGTTGACCGCCTGGTGGTTGATCCCGGTGGGGTTGCGCAGGAACTGGCCCTGCCTGACCACGATCGCCTCCCGCAGATCCGGCAGCACCATCGTCAGCTCGCCGGAGATGATGTAGAGGAACTCCTCGGCGTCGTCGTGGTAGTCCACCCAGAAGCTCTCCCCGGGCAGTGCCTCCATCAGCCCGACCTCGAAACGGTCGTTGACCAGGATGGTGCGCATGAGCGCGTCGCCTGGCTCGTACCGATCCTGCGGCCCGGCCCGGCCCGGCCGGGTGTAGAGGGTTAGCGGGACGTCGGCCGGGTCGATGACCTCGGGACGTTGGGGCTCCTGCGGTTGGCCGGACCGAGCCATCAGTTGTCTCCCGTCCACTCGGCACGTCCCGGGTCTTGCCGATCCACTCGGTAGCCGCCTTGCTCCCGGTAGCCGGTAATCGATTACCGGCCATGGTGCGGTGGGACGCTCAACGTGTCAAGGTGTGCTGCCTGATCTCCATGTTCGCTCTTGGGGGCTCGGGCCCAGGCTCCGCTGGTGAGCCGACCGTGGGCCGACCTGGGGCCTCACGTCGAACTGAGTCGGCTCGGCCGGCGCTGCGCTCAGGGCGTACCGAGTTCTCGGAGCTTGGCCAGCAGCAGCACCTGCTCGTCGGTAGTCAGGCCGACCTCGAGCCGCCGTAGCCACTCCTCGAGCTCGCCGTCGCGCAGCGCCCGATGCTCGGTCGGCTCCCCGGGCGTCCGCACGGTCAACGTGTCTTGGGTGAGCGTGACATGTCGGTCGGGGAGAAACTTGGCGAGCCGGAGCATGGTCGTGAAGTGCGAGTCCGGATGCGTGCTCGTGTAGTGGTGTCCGATCTGGAGATCAGCCGGCGTGACCGCCAGCTCGTCGGTGGTGTGGGCCACCTCCCAGCCCTGGGCGCTCATTCGGCTCAGCGCCCAGGTGCCGGCTTCGGTGCGGCGCATGCGGAACCGCCAACCCCTCGGATACTCGTCCTCGGCGCCGTCTCTCATCGGGATCGGCCGCAGCAGGCTCATGCCGAACCCGGGGTCGCACAGCAGCCGTTCACCCGCGACGACCACCTCGACGACCATGTGCGTACGGCCCTGCTCGGTGCCCGCATCCGGGTCGCCCACCCGCGCCAGATGCCGCCGGACTCGGTAGCCGAGCCGTTCCATCGCGGCGGCGAAGATCGTGCCGTGTTCGAAGCAGTAGCCACCTCTGCCGCGACCGACGAACTTGTCCTGTACGGCGTCGAGCCCGACGCCGGGATGGCGGCCGAGGAGCACGTCGACGTTGTCGAAGGTGAACGTCCGCAGGTGTGCCTCATGCAGCTCAGCGAGTGCCGGGCTGCTCGGCTCGCGTGCCACCACGCCGATCCGGCTCAGGTAGCCGTCAAGGTCGAGCCGGCCGACCTGCCAGTCGTCGGAAGGCATCCGCAGAGTCAATCACGCTGCTCGTCCGCCTGCATCGCGGCCAGGGCGATCGGAGGCGGCGCCTGGAAGTCGTAGGCGCGGAACAGCACCGCGTTGGCCACACCGAGCTGACTGCCCTGCATGCTCGTGATGGCGGTGAGCATCGGCCGAGGCGCCGGGTGGCCGGGGATGGCGGCCAGATAGGCGGCGTGCGCCTCCAGGGCGGCGATGCCTCGCTCCAGCGCGTCGCCGGTCACGTCGACACCGTGGGTTGGCCGGGAGTCCCCGGTGACCAACAGCCAGCGGGTGGACCACGGCTCGAGGCCCTCCTTCAAAAGCTCGGGAAAGACCCATCGGTTGCCGGCGTCGCGCAGCGCGTCGAGCGCTGCTAGTGCGGCGACCCGGTGATCGGCCTGGTTGAGGCCAGCGACGAACTCGACCTCCCAGGTGCCGACGACCAGTGCATCCGGCCGATAGCGGCGGATCGCCCGGGCGATGTCGCGACGCATCTCGAGCGAGTACACCAGGACGCCGTCGGGGTACTCCAGGAAGTCCACCTGTGCGACGCCCACCGCCGACGATCCGGCGATCTGCTCTTGTCTCCGCAACTCCGCCGTGTCCTCCGGCGGGCTGGAGTCGATGCCCGCCTCGCCCCGGGTCAGCAGCAGGTATGCGACTTCGATGCCCGAACTGGTCCAGGCAGCCACCGCCGACGAGGTCCCGTACTCCACATCGTCGGGATGCGCCACCACGCACAACACCCGTTGGAAGGCGTCCTCGGGGAAGGTGGAGACGGGTACGGCGGCGGGGATCTGCACCATGTGAGCGCCTTTCTGGAAGGCCCGGCGGGCCTGCTGACCTACAGTGTCCGGCATCGTGCTGACGTGAACGAGGTGATCCAGATGAGCCACTGGTGGGCGACCGTCCGGCGGCCAGCCACGTGATCGCGCCGGAAGCCGTTCGCTCGGCCCTCGCCGCGGAGCTGCCGGCGGTGCGTGCCGGGCTCGAGCGCCTGGTCCGGATTCCCTCGGTGTCGGCTGACCCGGGTGCCCGAGCGAGCGTGGCGGAGTCCGCCGAGGAGGTGGCGCGCCAGCTGTCCACCGCCGGGTTGCCCGAGGTCGACGTGGTCGCGGCGCCGAGCGGATTGCCCGCCGTGGTGGGTCGCAGGCCAGGCCCACCTGGTGCCCCAACCGTGCTGCTCTACGCCCACCACGACGTTCAGCCGCCGGGGGAAGAGACGCAGTGGCGGACCGACCCGTTCGAGCCGACCGAACGCGACGGCCGGCTGTTCGGGCGCGGGGCCGCGGACGACAAGGCGGGGGTGGCGTTGCACTGCGCGGCGTTGCGGGCGGTCGACGAGAATCTCGACCTCGGTGTCACCGTGCTGGTCGAGGGGGAGGAGGAGATCGGCTCGCCTACGCTGCCGGCGCTGCTGGCCGGGCATGCCGACCGGCTGGCCGCCGACGTGCTGGTGCTGGCCGACTCCACCAACTGGCGGGTCGGGACGCCGGCACTCACCACGTCGCTGCGCGGAGGCGTCAACGCCGTGGTGCGGGTGCGGACGCTGCGGCACGCGGTCCATAACGGCGTGTACGGCGGCGCCGTACCCGATGCGCTCACCGCGTTGGCCAGGTTGCTGGCGACCCTGCACGACGAGCGGGGCGACGTGGCGGTGGCGGGGCTGGCCCGGGGCGAGTCCCGGCCGCTGGACCTCACCGAGGACCGATTGCGCGACGACGCGGGGGTGCTCGGCTCCGTCGAGCTGATCGGCACTGGCGAACTCACGTCCCGGCTATGGGCTGCGCCGGCGCTGTCGGTGATCGCCATCGACGCGCCACGCGTCGACGACGCCGGCATGGTGCTGGTGCCGGAGGCGCGTGCCCGGCTGACCTTGCGCGTCGCCCCGGGCGACGACGCACACAGCGCCCGGGACGCCTTGGTGCGGCACCTGCACGAGCATGCGCCCTGGGGCGCGGAGATCACCGTCGACGCCGGCGAGCCGGTCGCGCCATTCGCCGCCCGGACCTCCGGTCCCGGCTACGTCGCCGCGCGGGCGGCGTTCGCGGAGGCCTGGGGCACGCCACCGGTCGAGATCGGGGTGGGCGGCTCGATCGGCTTCCTGGCGCCCTTCGTCTCGGCCTTCCCCGACGCCGAGGTGCTGATCACCGGCGTGGAGGACCCGGACACCCGGGCTCACGCACCCAACGAGAGCCTGCACCTGGCCGACTTCGAACGGGCCTGTCTCGCGGAGGCGCTGCTGCTGCACCGGCTGGGCGGGCGAGCCGCCCGCTGACCCCGGGAGCGCGCGGTCATGGGTCGGCACCGCCGTTGCTTCCGCCACCCGTCAGGATGGAACGGTGACCAACGAGCACCCTGATGAGCAGCTGCCGGTAGACCAGCCGCCGTACGCGACCGACCGCGGGACCACGCCGGCAACCCCCTTCGACGACTTGTCCGACTACGTCGCGCTGCCGCGGCTCGCCGGCCTGACGATGTCTCCCGACGGCAGCCGGCTGGTGGTCGGCGTCTCCACCCTGGAGAAGCAGAAGAAGCAGCGGTACGTGACATCGCTGTGGGAGGTGGATCCGCACGGGGAACGGCCGGCGGTCCGGCTGACCCGTGGCGCGAAGGGCGAGTCCAACCCCGCCTTCACCGCTGCGGGTGACCTGCTGTTCACGGCAGCCCGCCCCGGGGTGGCCGACACCGAGGACGAGCCCGCGAAGCTGTGGCTGCTGCCGCGCGCCGGCGGTGAGGCGAGAGTGGTCGCCGAGCGGCCCGGCGGGCTCGGCGGGCTCGTGATCGCACGGGATTCCGGCACCCTGGTCGCCACCTCGCCGACCCTGCCCTCGGCCTCCGACACCGAGGACGAGGAGCGGCGCCGAACCGAGCGCACCGAAGCCGGCATCTCGGCGATCCTGCACGAGGGCTACCCGGTGCGCTACTGGGACCACGACCTCGGGCCGGCCCGGATTCGGCTGCTCGCCGGCGGCACCAGCGAACTGGTGGGTACCGAGGCGGGCCAACCCGACCCGCGGATCGAGCTCACCGACCTCACTGGAGACGTCGGCGGGGCGATCGCCGACGAAGCTCACCCCGACATCACACCGGACGGCACCACCGCGGTCGTTGCGTGGTCGGTCCCCGAGGCGCACGGCGGACGACGACAGACCATCGTTGCCGTCGACATCGACACCGGCCGGCGCAGGACGCTGCTGGACGACGACCGCCACGAGTACTCCGACCCGCACGTCAGCCCCGACGGCAGGACCGTCGCCGCCCTGCGAATCCTGCGTCCCGACGCCACCGTCCCGCCCGACGTGGACGTCGTGGTGGTGCCGTTGGAGGGCGGCCCGGAACGCGTCCTCACCGGCGACTGGGACAATTGGCCGAAGGAGCTTCGCTGGACGCCCGATTCGGCCGCGTTGGTCATGACCGCGGACCTGGGCGGGCGGGGGCCGGTCTACCTGCTCGACGTCGCGTCGGGTCAGTTGACTCGGCTCACCGACGATGACTACACCTACACGGGCCCGCACGTGTCGCCGGACGGGCAGTGGGCCTACGCGCTCCGTTCGTCGTACGCCGAACCGGCCCACCCGGTGCGGATCTCCTTGCAGGTAGGCGAAAACTCGACGGTTGGGCGGCTGCGGTCGCCGGTCCCGACCCCAGAGCTCCCCGGCACCCTCACCGAGGTGCACGCAACGGCGGAGGACGGGACCGCGCTGCGCGCCTGGCTGATGCTGCCCACCGCGACATCGGTGGACAACCCGGCGCCGCTGCTGCTGTGGATCCACGGTGGGCCGCTGTCGTCGTGGAACTCCTGGTCGTGGCGCTGGAACCCGGCCGTGATGGCCGCGCGTGGCTACGCGGTGCTGCTCCCGGACCCGGCGCTGTCCACCGGGTATGGCCGGGAGTTCATCCGCAGGGGTTGGAGCGCCTGGGGCGACGCCCCGTACACGGACCTGATGGCGATCACCGACGCGGCGCTGCAACGCGGCGACCTCGACGCCGACCGCACGGCGGCGATGGGCGGGTCGTTAGGCGGCTACATGGCCAACTGGGTGGCTGGGCACACCGACCGGTTCCGCGCGATCGTGACCCATGCCAGCCTGTGGGCGCTGGACCAGTTCGGGAGGACGACCGACGACGCGTCGTACTGGCAGCGCGAGATGTCAGCGGATTTCGAGGTGGCCAACACCCCGCATGCGCACGCCGACCGGATCAGCACGCCGATGCTGGTCATTCATGGCGACAAGGACTACCGCGTGCCCATCGGCGAGGGGCTGCGCCTGTGGTGGGACCTGATGTCCCGGTCCACGGACCCGCACGGTGCCACGCCGCACCGCTTCCTCTACTTCCCGGACGAGAACCACTGGGTGCTGACCCCGGGCAACGCGCACGTCTGGTACGAGACCGTGCTCGCCTTCTTGGCCCAGCACGTGCTCGGCAAGGAATGGTGCCGCCCGGCGACGCTTGGTTGAGCCCGATCAGCTGGACCGGCCGACGGCCTTCGCCAGCTGCGACTTGTTCATCTTCGAGCGACCCTCCACGCCCTTGCGCTTCGCCTCGGCGTACAGCTGGTCGCGGGTACGACCACCGGAGCCGCTGTGGGAGCGCTTGCCGCCGCGTCTGCCCGAGGAGATGTCCTGGGTCGACGACTTGCTCTTCTGCTGTGACTCGCCCGACCGGGCGCGCTCCTTGTTCACCGTCCGGGAAGCGATCTCCTCGGCCGTGCCCTCGCTGCGTCCACGGTCCTCGAGCCCCGACTTGATGTGCTCGTACTGACGTTCGCGCTTCTTGCTCCATGCCTGCTGCGGCATGACGGCCTCCTTGATCGGCTTCGCCCGGTGCGCGGACGCTCGGCGCCCGCCACTGAGTTGTTCCGTCCGGCGTACCCGGTAGGCGGGTCGGGTATGCGTGAGGCCGGGTGGAATGCTGAGGCGGGAAAGCAGGAAAGGAGTCCCTGGCATGGACTGGACCGTTCGCAACAACCCCGACCGGTCGCGCTTCGAACTGGTGTCGTCGGACGACCACGTGGCGGGACAGCTGGTGTACGAGGACCGCGGCGGCACGCTGGTGCTGGTACACACCGAGATCGAGGACGGGCATGCGGGCGAGGGGCTCGGGTCGCGGCTGGTCCGCGGTGCGCTGGACACGTTCGCCCAGTCCGGACGGCCGGTGCTGGCTGAGTGCGAATTCGTGCAGGCCTACGTCAAGCGGCACGAGGAGTACGCCGAGCGGGTCGAGCTGGCCGGTTGAGGTATCGGGACACTCGCGATCCGGCCGGCGTGTGCCGCCCTTCGGACCAGTGCGGTGCCAGCGTGGCGCGTT
>CAZNCE010000023.1:0-1548 GCA_964571285.1 uncultured Nocardioidaceae bacterium
GAGTGTCCGAGGGGGGACTTGAACCCCCATGCCCCGCAAGGGGCACTAGCACCTCAAGCTAGCGCGTCTACCTATTCCGCCACCCGGACAGGCGCTCGGCCGCCCGATTGCGGGGCCAAGTGCGCGGGTAACTGTAGCAAACGACGGGGCGGCTCCGGGCCGGCCGAGGCGGACGCGACGGATGCCACACTGGGGCCATGAATGACGCGTCGCAGACCCTGGCCGACGGCGCCCCGGCCGGCGCCGCCGAGGACGAGGTCGTCTCGATCTGCCAGGACCTGATCCGGATCGACACCACGAACTTCGGCGACGATTCCGGGCCCGGCGAGCGAAAGGCCGCCGAGCTGGTGGCCGGGCTGCTGGACGAGGTCGGGATCGCCTCTCAGCTGTTCGAGTCCGAGCCGGGACGGACCACCCTGGTGGCCCGGTGGGGCGAGACCCCCGACAACGTCGGTCGGGATCCGCTGCTGGTGCACGGCCACCTGGACGTGGTGCCCGCCCGGGCCGAGGACTGGCAGGTGCACCCGTTCTCCGGCGACGTGCGCGACGGCTACCTGTGGGGCCGGGGCGCGGTCGACATGAAGGACTTCGACGCGATCGTGCTCGCGGTCGTCCGCGCTCGCACTCGCCGTGCGGCGCACCCCAACCGGCCGGTGGTGCTGTGCTTCACCGCCGACGAGGAGGCCGGCGGGCGCAAGGGGGCGCTGTGGCTCGCTGACAACCACCCCGACCAGGTCGCTGACTGCACCGAGGCCGTCGGTGAGGTCGGCGGGTTCAGCGCGACCATCAACGACCGCCGGATCTACGTGATCGAGACGGCCGAGAAGGGCATCCACTGGCTCAAGCTCACCGCCAGGGGCAACGCGGGGCACGGTTCGATGCGGCACCTCGACAACGCCGTCACCGAGCTGGCGGCCGCGGTGCAGCGGGTCGGGCGATACGAATGGCCGGTCCGGGTGCGGCCCGCGATGGCCGAGCTGCTGAAGATCGTGGCCGACATGGTCGGCGAGACGTACGACGAGGCGGATCCCACTCCGCTGATCCGGCACTTCGGGGGCGCCGCCAGGATGATCGACGCCGTCGTCCGGCACACCACGAACCCGACCATGCTGGAGGCCGGGTACAAGGTGAACGTGGTGCCGGGGGAGGCCACCGCGCAGGTGGACGGCCGGTTCCTGCCCGGGTTGGAGGACGAGTTCCTCGCCACCCTCGACGAACTGCTCGGCGACCGGGTCACCCGCGAGTCGGTGCACACCGACGTGGCGATCGAGACCACCTTCGACGGCGCTGTCGCGGATGCGATCCGGGCCAGCGTGCAGGCCGAGGACCCCGGTGCCGTGGTCGCTCCGTACCTGATGAGCGGGGGCACCGATGCCAAGGCGTGGAGCCGGCTGGGCATCCGCAATTTCGGGTTCACGCCACTGCGGCTGCCCGCCGACCTGGACTTCACCGCGCTGTTCCACGGCGTGGACGAACGGGTGCCGGTGGACGCACTGCGGTTCGGGGTGCGGGTGTTCGACCGGTTCCTCGACCTGGCCTGACCAATCG
>CAZNCE010000023.1:1648-27657 GCA_964571285.1 uncultured Nocardioidaceae bacterium
AATCGTCACAGGGTGCGGGTGGCCCGGATGATCCGGCGTCGCAGCACCACCCGGCGGGTGCCGTCGGGGAACAGCCGCACCCGGTCAAGCTCCCAGCCGCCGTACTCCGCCTGGTCGGTCAATAGCCGCCGCACCACGGACCGTCCGACCGAACGCGGGAACACCAACCTCCAGAACTCGTAGTCGGCCACGATCACCTCATCGCTCCGGATAGCCGATGTCGATCTCGGAGACATCATCCAACGCCGCGGAGATCTCCGCGGGCAGTTCGACCTGCTCGGCGGCCAGCGCGCCGCGCAGTTGCGCCGCCGTCCGCGCGCCGAGGATGGGTGCCGTGACACCCGGGCGGTCGCGCACCCAGGCCAATGCGACCTCGACCGGTGACAGGCCCAGCCCGTCGGCCGCCTTGCACACCGCCTCCACGACCTGGCTGCTCTCCTCGTCCAGGTACGGCGCCACGAACCGCTCCAGATGGGCCGTCGCGGCGCGCGAGTCGGCCGGGGTGCCGCTGCGGTACTTGCCGGTCAGCACCCCGCGACCCAGCGGCGACCAGGCCAGCAGCCCCAGCCCCAGGCTGCGGGCCGCCGGTACGACTTCGCGCTCCACGCCGCGGTTGAGCAGGGAGTACTCCACCTGGGTCGAGGCCAGCGGGGCTCGCCCCGGCCAGGACTGCTGCCAGGTCGCCGCCCGAGCCGTCTGCCAGCCGGAGTAGTTCGACACGCCGACGTAGCGGGCCCGGCCGCTGTCCACGGCCGCGTCCAGCGCTGACAGCGTCTCCTCCAGCGGCACGTCGTCGCTCCACACGTGCACCTGCCACAGGTCGACGTGATCCACGCCGAGCCGGCGCAGCGACCCGTCGAGGCCACGGAGCAGGGTGCCGCGGGAGGGGTCGCGCCGACCGTGCCGCCGCCACGGCAGCGCACCGGCCTTGGTGGAGATCAGCACGTCGTCTCGATCGACGGCGTCGCCGAGGAGGCTGCCCAGCAGCCGCTCGCTGGCCCCCTCGTTGTAGGACTCGGCCGTGTCCACCAGCGTCCCGCCGGCCTCGACGAACGCGGTCAGCTGGTCGCGTGCGTCGTACTGGTCGGTGTCTTGACCCCAGCCCCAAGTGCCCAGGGCGAACCGGGAGACCTTCAGACCGGTCCGGCCCAGGGCACGCTGTCTCATGTCGGTCGAATTTAGTCGGTTTCGCGGGGACCTTCCGCACTGCGTTCGAAATCAGCCACTACCATCGCTGTGGCTCTGCACCCTGACGGGGGGAATCTCCGGGTTGTTCGACTTCTTCAAGGCCGGTTTGCTCGGTCTGCTCCAGGGACTGACCGAGTTCCTGCCCATCTCCAGCAGCGCACACCTGCGGATCTTCCCCGAGCTGTTCGGCTGGGGCGATCCCGGTGCCGCGTTCACCGCGGTGATCCAGATCGGCACCGAGCTGGCTGTCGTCATCTACTTCTGGCGCGACATCTGGCGGATCGCCTCCACCTGGCTGCGCGCCCTGGTGAAGCCCGAGCTGCGCGAGCATCCCGACACCCGGATGGGCTGGTTCATCATCGTCGGGTCGCTGCCGATCGTGATCCTCGGCGTGCTGCTGAAGGACATCATCGAGAACGACTTCCGCAACCTGTGGATCATCGCCACCACACTGATCGTGCTGGGCATCGTGCTGGGCATCGCCGAACGCGTCGGCCGGCACACCCGGCCGCTCGAGCAGCTCAACTGGCGGGACGCCGTGCTGCTCGGCCTGGCCCAGGCGTGCGCCCTGGTGCCGGGGGTGTCCCGTTCCGGCGCCACCATCAGCATGGGCCTGTTCCTGGGGTACGACCGGGCGGCCGCCACCCGGTACGCGTTCCTGCTGGCCATCCCCGCGGTCGTGGGCGCGGGCCTGTACGAGCTGCCGGAGATCCCCGGCGGCGACAATGCGTACGGGCCCTGGCCCACACTGTTCGCCACCGTGGTCAGCTTCGTGGTGGGCTACGCCGCGATCGCCTGGTTGCTGCGCTACGTCAGCACCCGCTCGTACGCGCCGTTCGTGATCTACCGGATCGCGCTCGGGGCCTTCACCATGGCGATGCTGGGTACTGGTGTGCTGGTCGCCTGATCGCCCGCGGGCTCGCACCGGCGACGGTCACAGCCATCCTGACCGCTTGAACAGCCGATAGAGGATCGCGCAGATGGTCGCCATCACCGCGATCACCAGGGGGTAGCCGAACGTCCAATGCAGTTCGGGCATGTGGTCGAAGTTCATGCCGTAGATGCCGGCCAGCAGGGTGGGCACCGCTGCCATCGCCACCCAGGCGGAGATCTTGCGCATGTCGTCGTTCTGTTGCAGCGACAGCGCGGCCAGGTGCGCGCTGAGCACGTTGCTCAGCAGGTCGTCGAGGGCCGCGACCTCCTCCGAGACCCGCAGCACGTGGTCGTGGACGTCGCGGAAGAACGGCATCGACTCCTTCGGGATCAGCCCTGCGGTGCCGGTCGCGAACCGGTTGACCGGTTCGCGCAGCGGGGCGACCGCCCGCCCGCACGCGAGCCCCGCGCGCGTGATCCGGTTGATACGCTCGGCATCGCCGCTTCGGCTGGTGGAGAACACGGTTTGCTCGATCTCGCTGACGTCCACCTCGAGCTCCCCGGCCACCTCCTCGTACTCGTCGACCACCCGGTCGCAGATCGCGTAGAGCACAGCGGCGGGGCCGTGGCCGAGCACTGCGGTCTTCTGCTCGAGGTCCCGGCGGGCCCCGGCCAGCGCGGCGCCGGTCCCGTGCCGGACGCTGACCACATACCGCTCGCCGACGAAGATGTTGATCTCGCCGGTCTCGACCTGGTCGGTCTCCTCGACGTACCACAGGGTCTTGAGCACCAGGAACAGGTCGGACTCGTAACGCTCCAGCTTCGGGCGCTGGTGCGCCTTCACCGCGTCTTCGACCGCCAATGGATGCAGCCCGAACACCTCGGCCACTCGACGGAGCTCGTCGGCGTCCGGTTCGTGCAGCCCGATCCAGACGAAGTCGTGGGGCTGGTTCGCCGCCTCGACCGCAGCGCGCATGTCGTCCCGGCAGTCGACGTCGCGCCGGACGCCGTCTCGATAGACCGCGCAGTCGATGATCACGCCCATATTGTGCCCAGCAGCGCTCCGCGGAGGGGAGTACGGCACGCAGGGCTCGCCGGGGGAGGGTGCGTACCCGTCTATGGTGGGCGCCGTGGCGACGCTGATCCTGGTCCGGCACGGGCGGAGCACCGCGAACACGGACGGCGTGCTCGCCGGCCGGACGCCCGGCACCCACCTGGACGACGACGGCCGGGAGCAGGCCGCCAAAGTCGCCGAGCGGCTGGCCGGGCTGCCGCTGGCCCGGATCGTGTCCAGCCCGCTGGAGCGCTGCCGTCAGACCGCGGCGGCCATCGCCAAGGCGCAACGCCCGGCCTCCCGGGTGCGGACCGACCGGCGACTGCTGGAGTGCGACTACGGGGACTGGACCGGTCGCCGGCTGAAGGAGCTGACCCGCACCAAGCTGTGGCGCACCGTGCAGGATCACCCCTCCGGGGCGGTCTTCCCTGGTGGCGAATCCATGCGAGCGATGCAGGCACGGGCGGTGGATGCGGCCCGCGACATCGACGCCGAGGTCACGGCCGAGCACGGCGCGCACGCCCTGTGGGTGGCGGTCAGCCACGGGGACCTGATCAAGTCGGTCGTGGCAGACGCACTGGGCATGCCGCTGGACACGTTCCAGCGGATCGTCGCCGAGCCGGCGTCGGTCTCGGTGATCAGCTACACCGAGCGGAGGCCGTTCGTGCTGCACGTCAACGACCACGGCAGCGACCTGAGCCGGCTGGTCCCGCGGCGCGGTCGGCGCGGGACTCGGCGCCGGAGTGGGGACGCGGCGGTCGGCGGGGGTGCCTAGGGAGGTCGTCGCGGGGGTTTCCCCCGGTTGGACATAGGCTCGACCCATGCCAGTGATCCACCTCCACGACAACCCCGACCGGTTCGTCGCAGGAACCGTGGGCGAGCCCGGGCACCGAGTGTTCTTCCTGCAGGCGCGCTCCGGCGCCAGGCTCACCAGCGTCGCGTTGGAGAAGGAACAGGTGTCGGTGCTCGCCGACCGGCTTGACGACCTGCTCGACGAGTTGCTGCGGCTCAGCGGCGGTGACCCGCGCGTCCCCGCGATGCCCCCGGCCGAGCTGGAGGACAACGCGCCGCTGGACCCGCCGATAGAGGAGGAGTTCCGGGTCGGCACGATGACCCTGGCCTGGGACGGCGACACCGAGCAGGTGGTGCTCGAGATCTTCCCGATCGACGACGCGGCGGACGAGTCCACCGATGAGGACGAGACCAGCGTCGGGTCCGGACCCGAGAGCGAGGAGTCGGCGGAGGAGCTGTTGGCGGAGGTGCCGACCGAGCCGTCGGAGGTGTTCGAGGTACGCCTCACGGCCGCCGCTGCTCGTACGTTCGCCCAGCGGGCACAGCGCGTGGTGGCGGCCGGACGGCCGTCCTGCCCGTTCTGTGGCCGGGCGCTGGATCCGGAGGGCCACATCTGCCCGCGGGCCAACGGGTTCCACCGCCTCCCGGCATGAGCAACGCGTCGACGGCTCCGCCGGATCGGCTGTGCCATGTGCTCGGTCACGGCGACATCACTCTGGAAGGGCGGTTGCTGACCGCCTCCAACGCCACGTTCGTCGGCGTCGCCTCGCTCGGTGACGACCACGTCGGCTGCGTCTACAAGCCGGTCCGTGGCGAACATCCGCTGTGGGACTTCCCGGACGGCACGCTGGCCGCCCGGGAGCGCGCCAGCTACTGCGTGTCGGAGGCCACCGGCTGGGGGCTGGTGCCGCTGACCGTGCTGCGGGACGGGCCGTTCGGCCCCGGCATGGTGCAGCGTTGGATCGTGGGCCCGGAGGAGGCCGAGGACGATCCGCCGCAGCCCAGTGTGGAGCCCGCAACCGACCTGGTGGATGTGGTCCCGCTCGGCGCCGTACCCGAGGGCTGGCGGCATGTCCTCGACGCGGAGGACCAGCGGCGGACCCCGGTCACGCTGGTGCACGCCGACCATCCCGCGCTGCGGCGGATGGCGGTGCTCGACGCGGTGCTCAACAACGCCGACCGCAAAGGCGGGCACATCCTGCACGGGACGGACGACCGGGTCTACGGCGTCGACCACGGGGTGACCTTCCACACCGACCCCAAACTGCGGACCGTGCTCTGGGGCTGGGCGGGGGAGCGGCTGCCGGCGGACTGCCTGCAGGGATTGCGCCGGATCCGGCAGGCGCTGGACGGTGAGTTGGGCGACCAGCTCACCGAGCTGCTGAGCCCGCCGGAGTGGACGGCGACCGCCGAGCGGGTCGCCGGGCTCTTGGACACGGGGACTTTCCCGTTGCCCTCGGGGCACTGGCCTTCGATCCCGTGGCCGGCGTTCTGAGGCGTCGCGCGGGGGCTGCTCCGTGGACCACAGGCGGGCTCGCGGACGGGGGAAGTTAGGCTCGAGGGCATGCAGTCCTGGCAGTCTCCCGACGTCCCCGATCTGACGCGTACGCTCGGCCATGCGCCGTCGGTGGTGGTGTACGACACGGCGGGTGAGGGGTTCGTGGCCACCCATCCGGGTGACTCGGCGCGGCTCTACGTCTGCGGGATCACCCCGTACGACGCCACCCACCTCGGGCATGCCGCGACCTATCTGGCCTTCGACCTGCTGGTGCGGGCCTGGCGGGACGCGGGGCACGACGTCACCTATGTCCAGAACGTCACCGACGTGGACGACCCGCTGCTGGCCCGCGCGGAGGAGACCGGAGACGACTGGCAGGAGCTGGCGGCGCGGGAGACCGAGCTGTTCCGGGGCGATATGGCGGACCTGCGAATGATCGCCCCCGACCACTACATCGGCGCCACCGAGTCCATTCCGCAGATCGTCGAGCTGGTGCAGCGGCTGCGTGAGGCCGGGGCGGTGTACGAGCTGGACGGTGACCTGTATTTCTCGGTCGCCTGCGACCCGCGGTTCGGTGCGGTGTCCGGCCTGTCCCGCGACGAGATGTCGTCGTTGTTCGGCGAACGCGGCGGCGACCCTGACCGCCCCGGCAAGAAGGACCCGCTGGACGCGCTGCTGTGGAAGGCCCAGCGCGGGGACGACCCGGCCTGGCGCTCGGACCTCGGGCCGGGCCGGCCGGGCTGGCACATCGAGTGCACCGCGATCGCGCTGGAGCACCTGGGGATGGCGTTCGACGTGCAGGGCGGTGGCAGCGACCTGGCGTTCCCGCACCACGAGATGTCCGCCTCGCACGGCCAGGTCGCCACCGACACGTCGCCGTTCGCCCAGGCGTACGTGCATGCGGGCATGGTCGGCTGGGACGGCGAGAAGATGTCGAAATCCAAGGGCAACCTGGTGCTGGTGTCCAAGCTCCGGGCCGCCGGCGCCGATCCGATGGCGCTCCGGTTGGCGCTGCTCGGTCACCACTACCGCGACGACTGGGAGTGGACCGAGCAGGACCTGCGTGACGGTCAGCAGCGGCTGGACCGGTGGCGTGCCGCGGCCCGACTCGATTCGGGGCCCGACGCCGGCAACCTGGTTGCCGACGTGCGTAGTGCACTGGCCCGCGACCTGGACGCCCCGCGCGCGCTGGTCGCCGTCGACGCGTGGGCGGACGCGGCGCTGGCCGGGCAGTCCGGCACCACCGCCGATCCCGCCGCGCCGGGCCAGGTGGCCAGGCTGGTGGACGCCCGGCTCGGCATCGAGCTGTAGCGCGGGAGGCCGGCCCGGACGGCGATCCTGCCCAACCAGGCGCCGTCGGTCACGCACCCGCTAATCGCCCAGGATCTCCTTGACCGCCCGATCGATGAACGCGGTGTCGTCGGGGTTTGCACCGATACCGGCGAAATGTCCCCACACGCCAGGGATCTCGCGGAACTCGCTGCCCTGGATGAATTCACCGGCGCGCTGGTCTTCTTCCGGAGCGAAGTACCGGTCCTCGTGGGCGGGCATCTGGATCAGTCGGGCCTTGATAGCTCCCAATGCCTTCTTGGTGTCGCCGTCGAACCCTGGCGTCTGGCCCACGTCACCGTGCTTCCAGGTCCACAACATCGTCAGCAGGTTGTTGGCGTCGCGTCCTAGGAAGTGCCCCTCCCAATAGCCGACCAGGAAGTCGTCGAGCGTTGCGTACCCGAGTTGACGCCATTGCTCGTCCCAATAGAACTGCGCCGACAGCCCCCAGCCCGAATAGACCCGAGCAAACGCGCGCAGCCCGACATCTGGCTGTCGCTCATACCAGCCGTTGTTCCAAGCCGCGTCCGCGGTCAGCGTGGCCTGCAGAGAGTTCAGGAAGACGATGTTGTTCGGCGACGTCTTGGACGCACCGCAGAAGGGGATCAACCCGTCCATCATGTCCGGGTATTGCACGCCCCACTGGTAGGTCTGCCCGGCGCCCATCGACCAGCCGAGCACGAGGCGCAGGTGTTCGATTCCCAGGTGCTCGGTCACCAGTTGATGCTGCGCGCGAACGTTGTCGTAGAAGGTGCAGTTGGGAAACCTCGGCCCGTTTCGCGGCTTGGGAGTATTGCTCGGCGATGACGACTCCCCGTTCCCGAACAGCGCCGGGATGATGATGAAGTATTTGTCCGGGTCCAGTCCCATGCCTTCGCCGACCAGCCACAGGTTGTCCGCGATGAATCCCGAATACCACGTGGGATAGACGATCGCGTTGCTCTTGTCGGCATTCAGCCGACCGAGGGTCTTGTACGCCAAGGTGGCCGACTCGAGGGTCATTCCGGACTGCAACTCGAAGTCGCCGAGGTCGTACGTCTCGTAGTCGCCGGTCACAGCGAATCCTCATTCCTGTAGCTCGCCGACGCTCGGTGCCGTTCAGATGGCCCGGGGCCAGCTGGTTTGTCGGCGAGCATCGTGCGTTTCGCTGAAACCGTCAAGGTTCCGTCTCTGCGTACGAGCGGCGCGGGGGGACCGCCGCTCGCACCAATTCAGCGGGCTCGAATGTCCATCAGGTAGAGCAGGAGCAGCACCACGACCATGGCGATGGGCGGCCAGAAAGTGCCGACAAGACCGCGGCGCAGCCGTCTGCGCGCTGCCGCCAGCGCCTGACCGGCGGCCTGTGCGGCTGCGGGCAGGACGACCGACGTGGTGAGCGGAAGCCGCGCGGTGACCCTGAACCCGGCGCCGTGCGGTCCGGCATCGAGGGTGCCACCGGCCAGTCGTACCCGCTCGTCCAAGCCCACCAGGCCGTACCCGCCCTGGGGCGTCCGGGCGGGAGCCTGGGTGGGCCCTGTGTTGGTGACGTCGATGGCGAGTTCGTGGCCCTCGACGCCCAGCGTCACCGACACTGCGGCCCCCGGGGCATGCCGCGCGGCGTTGGTGAGGGCCTCCTGCACGACCCGCTGCGCGGCGCGTGTCACGGGTTCCGACAACTCCACCGCTGTCGTCCGATCGGTCAGCGTCACGTCCATCCCCGAGTCGACCGCCCGCTGGACAAGTGCCGCCACGGTGGCACCCGCCGGCAGCAGCGGCGGACCGGAGTCGTCCTCCCGCAGCACGCCGATGATCTGGTGGAGTCGCTCGGTGGCGGCTTCGGCCGCCTTGCGCAGTTCGGCTGCCTGCTCGCTCCGCTGCTCGTCGATGCTGGGAGCCACCTGGAGTGCGCCGGCCCGAATCGCGAGGAGGCTGAGCTCGTGCCCGAGCGAGTCGTGCATGTCTGCTGCGATCCGGGCGCGCTCGCGGAGTCGGACCTGGCTGACGACCAGGCTCTGCTCGTGTTCGAGTCGCTCGGCCAGCTCCCAGCCGGCCTCGCGCAGTTCGGCATAGTGCCGCGTGTACTGCCCCGCGGACCAGGGCAGCACGATCTGCGCCATCACGCTGGTCGCAACGGTGAACCACCCGTCCGCGCTCGTCCCCCAACTTGCGATCGCGTAGGCGATACCGATCGCACCGACCAGCCCCAGCAACTGCAGCGCCGCTCGACTGCGGTCGGTTCGACGGCCGAGCAGGTACGCCAACACCACTTGGCTCAGGAGCAACTGCCCGCTGTAGAACTGACCGCTCACCGCGATCACGAAGAGGGCGGGCACCGCGGCAGCGACCAGCGGCAGCCGACGCGAGACCAGCACCGCGAGGCCCACCACGGCCACGGCGATGCCCTGGTACAGCGGGGCGGCGAGCCGGTCGTGAGGTACGGAGTCGCCCGACAGCAGCACCGCTGCGGCGAGCACCGCCCACAGGCCCAGATCCACCAGCCAGCGCACCGGCCAGGCCGTCCACATCCGCGACACGGCCGTCAGGCTACGCGGCGGGATCGGCCCCCAACACCTGACGAAAGTGAGTGGTCAGTCCTGCCATTCGAGGGATCTGCGCCACGGTGCCGCTCCGTAGCGTCGTTGGCGTGATCCGACTGACCGACCTGACCAAACGCTTCGGCGACAAGACCGCCGTGGATGGGCTGACCCTTGAGCTCGAGCCGGGCACGGTCACCGGATTCCTCGGTCCCAACGGTGCGGGCAAGTCCACGACGATGCGAATGATCCTCGGGCTGGCCAAGCCCACCTCGGGCTCGGCCTTGGTCGCCGGCCGGCCGTACGCCCGCCTCGACCAGCCTCTGCGCACCATCGGAGCGCTGCTGGACGCCCGTGCCGCCCACCCGAATCGGTCCGGACGCAACCACCTGCGGGCGATGGCCCGCAGCCAGCGCATCCCGGACAGTCGAGTGGAGGAGGTCCTGGAGATGACCGGGATGACCGCTGCCGCGCGGCGACGTGCGGGTACCTACTCGCTAGGCATGAGCCAACGCCTCGGCATCGCCGGGGCCCTGCTCGGCGATCCGCAGGTGCTGATGCTCGACGAGCCGGTCACCGGGCTCGACCCCGATGGAGTTCTCTGGATCCGTACCCTGCTGCGTTCGTTGGCCGCCGAGGGTCGCACGGTCTTCGTGTCCTCCCATCTGATGAGCGAGATGGAGCAGACCGCGGACCGACTCGTCATCCTCGGACGTGGGCGGCTGATCGTCGACGAGCCGATGTCGAACCTGCTCACCGAGACCGGGGCGAAGGTCCGGGGACCACAGGTGGCCCGTCTGGCCGCAGAACTGGGCGAGGTGTCCTGGACCGGTCCGGAGGAGTTCGTCGTCACCGGAATGAGTACGGCGGAGGTCGGCGCGGCCGCGCATCGTCTCGGTCTCCTGCTGCATGAACTGAGCCCCGTCGAACCCACTCTCGAGGAGGCATACATGAGACTGACCACCTCCAGCATCGAGTACGGATCCCAGGCATGACGGCCCCGACCACGTCCGATCCCGCGCCCGTGCCGGCCGCGGTTCCCCGCGCGGCGACGACGATCTCGACCGCAGCAGCGGAATGGCTCAAGCTGCGTTCGCTGCGTTCGACCTGGTGGTTCGCGGGCGGTGCGGTGGCCCTGGTCCTGGTCGTCTCCCTCGCCGGGGGCAACGACGGCACTGGCGACACCCTCCGGTCGCTCGGCGCCCCCAGCGCGGCGATCCAGTACTTCATCCAGTACATCGCCGCGGCCGTGGGAATGCTGGTGGTCACCGGGGAGTTCGCGACCCGCGCGATCACCGTTACGTGCGCCGGCACACCCGCGCGGCACCGGGTGATACTGGCGAAGGCACTGGTCGTTGGCGTGGCGGTGTTCGCTCTCGGACTGGTCGTGGCCTGTCTCGGGACGGTGGTTGCCGCCGTCCGGCTCCGCATGCTCGGTGAACTCGGGGCGGAGCACCTGCCCCACCTTGCGGCCATGGCCGCCTACCTGGCACTGCTCGCGGTCATCGCCTTGGGCATCGGCGCCCTCGTCCGCCACAGCGCCGGAGCATTCACCGTCGTCGTGGCCCTCCTCGTCCTGATCCCTCAGCTGCTGCGCCTCCTGGCCGACCGCTTCGACGCCCCGTTGCTCCACACCATCGGACAGTGGACACCGGGCCCCATCGCAGGCAGGTTCATCGGCGGCGAATGGGGAGACGGGTTCGCCCTCGGAGCCTGGGCCGTCGCCTCGATCGCGCTTGGTGTGTGGGCGCTGCGCTCCCGCGACGTCTGAACTCACCGGGGCTGCTCGTCGTCCACCAGGCCCGCCTGATGGGCGAGCACCGCCGCCTGCACCCGGTTCTTCACACCCAGCCTGGAGAGCAGCGTGCTCACGTAGGCCTTGACGGTGCCCTCCACCAAGTGCAGCCGCTGCCCGATCTCGGCATTCGACAGTCCGGCGCCGAGCAGCGCCAGGACATCCCGCTCCCGGGGGGTCAGCGACGCGAGCTGATCCTTCGAGGCAAGCCGCCTGGTCAGCCGGCCCTCGGTGATCTGGTGGATCAACCGATGGGCGACCTTCGGTGACAGGAAGGACGCGCCGTCGTAGGCCGCCCGGACGGCCGCCATCAGCTCGTACGGATCTCCGGACTTCAGCAGAAACCCGCTGACGCCGCATTCGAGCGCCCCCGCGACGTACTCGTCCTCGGAGAAGGTGGTCAGCATGATCACTGCCGTCTCGGGCACCTGCCGGCGCAGTTCGGCCGCAGCGCTGAGACCGTCCAGCACCGGCATCCGAATGTCGAGGAGCACGACGTCGGGTCGGCGCGCCCGGGCCACCTCGACTGCCTCCCGTCCGTCAGCGGCCTCGGCGACGACCTCGATGTCGTCGGTGGCGGCCAGGATCGCCCCGACACCCGCACGAACCATCGCCTCGTCGTCCGCCAGCAGCACCCTGATCACGTCGATGACGCTACCGGCCCCGACCGCCTGCCTCCTTGCTCCGGCCCGGCAGCAGTACCGGGCACAGGAGAGGCCCAGCGATGGCTGGGTGAGAATCGACCGGTGACAACCGATGGGGAACCCAACACCGACCGTGTTCGACGATCGAAGCCGGCGCGTCGAAGGCCGCTGGTCGTCGCGCGCGATGTCCGGGTGGCAGGTCCGCACGGCGTGCTGCTGGAACCGGTCTCGCTGCAGCTGACCCGCGGAGAGGTGACGGTGGTGGCTCGGGCCCCTGGCGCCGGGCACACCGTGCTGTCGTTGGCGCTGTCGGGGCGCCTGCACCCGGACGGGGGCCGGATCTGGCTCGATGGGCTCGAGGACCCGGACGGGTTGCGGCGGCGGGTGGCGCCGGTGGAGGTGCCGGACGTCTCCGAACCGGACGGGGCACTGCCGCTGTACGCCGTGGTCGGCGAGGAGCTCGCGGTCGCCGGACGCAAGGCCGGTCGGCACGAGGTTCGCGCGTGGCTGGCGGCGCGGGGCGTCGACCGGTGGGAGCGCACGCGCCTGGAGGAGGTGGATCCGGACGTGCGGATGCTGCTGCTTGCCGAGCTTGCCTCGCTGCGCGAGCACGTGGACGCCCTGGTGATCTGCTGCCCCGACCGGTACGGCGCCTCGGCGCGCCGGTGCCTGGCCGTGGCCCGAGGCCTGGCGGCGGACGGGCTGGCGGTCCTGCTGCAGCTGATGAGCAACACCGCCGCCGCACTGGCCGGGGAGCCTGAGGTGGCTGCAGAGGGGGCTCGATGACGTCGTTTCGGATCGCGCTCAACGAGCTGCGTCGCCTCACCGCGGGCCGGCTGCTGCGGTTGGCGGTGGTGGCGCTGGTGCTGATCCCGACGCTGTACGCGGCGCTGTACCTGTGGGCGAACCACGACCCGTACGGCCAGCTCTCGCATGTCCAGGCCGCGCTCGTGGTCGAGGACCAGCCCGCGAAGACGCCGCAGGGTCAGCGCATCGAGGTCGGCGCGCAGGTTGCCCATGACCTGGTCGAGGACGGATCGTTCGACTGGCAGCGCGTGGACGCCGCCCAGGCCCGCCGCGGTGTGGAGGACGGGAGCTACCTCTTCGCGTTGCGGATTCCCCGCGGGTTCTCGGCTGCGCTGGCCTCCACCGCCGAGTTCGACCCGGCCCGGGGCACCCTCGAGCTGACCACCAACGACGCCAACAACTACCTATCGACCACGATCGCCCAGCAGGTCATCTCCCGCGTCGGGCGCACCATCGCAGAGCGGGTCGGCGAGGAAGCGGCCAGTTCGTTCCTGCTCGGGTTCTCCGACCTGCACGACCAGCTGAAGCAGGCCGCCCAGGGCGCACGTCGGCTCGAGCACGGCAGCGGCCGGCTCGTCGACGGCGCGACCCGGCTGGCCGGCGGCGCTGACCAGCTCGTCGACGGTGAACGACAGCTACTCAGCGGCCAAGGGCAGCTCCACGACGGCCTGCTGCAGGCCAGCAGCGGCGCCGAGCGGCTCGACTCCGGCAGCGGAAGCCTGGCCGCCGGCCTCGACACGCTCGCGGAGCGGACCCGTGCCCTGCCCGAGCAGACGCGTCGCCTGGCTGCCGGCGCCGACCAGGTCGCCGACGGCAACCGCCGCATCGCCGACGTCGGTGACCGGGTCAGCGCTGCCTCTCGGCAGTTCAGCGGGGACCTCGACGACGCCCGCGCCGACATCCAGCAGAGACTGGTCGAGGCGGGGGTGCCGCCGGAGCAGCGCCAGCAGATCCTGACCCGCCTGGACCGGCTCCGGGCCCCGATCAACCGGGTGGACGACCGGGTGCAGCGGGCATCGGACCAACTCGACCGACTTGCCAGCGGCTCCCAGCAGGTCGCCGACGGCGCCCGTCGGCTCAGCAACGCCGCCGGACCACTGACCGCCGGCATCTCCCGGGCGGACTCCGGGGCCCGGCAGCTCCACCAAGGCGCCGCCGAGCTGGCCGACGGCCTCTCGACCGCCGCAACCGGGAGCGGCCGTCTGGTCACCGCACAGCAGCAGGCGCTCGACGGCTCACAACAGCTGGCCAACGGTGCCCACCGACTCCGATCCGGCGCCGACGAGCTGCACTCGGGCGCCGAGGAACTCGCCGACCGGTTGGCCGACGGGGTCTCGTCCATCCCGGACCTGGCCAAGGACCGCCGCCAGCGCACTGCCGAGGCCATCGCTTCTCCGGTTCGGGAGCGCAACGTCTCCCAGGCCACCGCCGGTTCATACGGAGCGGGCCTCGCCCCCTTCTTCTTGTCCATCGGCGCCTGGGTCGGCGCCTACGTGATGTTCCTGCTGGTCCGGCCCCTGTCCAACCGCGCCATCGCCGCCCTGCAGTCGCCCTTGCGTACCGCGATCGCCGGGTGGCTGGCACCCGCGCTCATCGCTTTCGCGCAAGCGCTGGTGATGCTGGGTGTGGTCACCGCGATCGTCGGCATCAACGTCGAACACCTCGGTCAGGTCGCGCTGTTCCTACTGCTCGTCAGCGCCACCTTCGTCGCGATCGTGCATGCCCTCAACGCGTGGCTCGGGGCGCCCGGCCAGCTGCTGGGACTCGTGCTCCTCGTGCTGCAGCTCGCCAGCGCCGGGGGCACCTTCCCCTGGCAGACCCTGCCCGCGCCGCTGCAGATCCTGCACCACGTCCTGCCGATGAGCTACACCATCGACGGCCTGCGCCACCTCATGTACGGCGCCCCTGGGGGCTCGGTCGCGCTGGACGTGCTGGTGCTGCTCGCCTACTTGTTCGGCAGCATTCTCATCTCCGCGCTGGCTGCGCGCCGCCGGCGGATCTGGACCGTCTCCCGGATCGTGCCCGACCTGGTCCTGTGAGCGCGGTCCCGGCGTAGCCGCACCCAGAGGCCTCGAAGTGGCCGTCGGCGGGTCCGGCGCACCCGGGGCTGACGCGAGGACGGGTGGGCGCTGGGCTACGACTGGGCCACGGACGGCTCTATGACGTGGTGCGGTGCGGCGATCTTCGCGCGGTGCGCACCCACACCGGCGTCTTGCCTGCCGTACTCTGCAGCGGATGTATCCCGACATCAGCCGGTCACCGCGGATCGCGGCGGTCAAGGAACTCCTCGAGGCGGCCGATCTGACGGTCGAGGCGGATCGCGTTCGACGTGGGCTTCGGCCGTGACCTTCGGAACCGCGTTCACACACCAGGTGGGCATCGCGCCCGGGCGCTACCGCTCGCGGTTCACGGCGCGGCTGGGACACCGCCGCGCCGGCCTGACCCCGGCTCTCAGGCCTCACCGTGACCGGACTGGCGGCGCTTGAGGTAGCGCTCGAACTCACGGGCGATCGCGTCGCCGCTCGCCTCGGGCAGCTCGGTCGCGTCCCGGGACTCCTCCAGCGACTGCACGTACTCGCGGATCTCCTCGTCGTCGCGGGCCAGCTCGTCGACGCCGCGCTCCCAGGCCCGCGCCTCTTCGGGCAGCTCGCCCAGAGGCACCGCGATCTCCAGCAGATCCTCGATCCGTCCGAGCAGCGCGACAGTGGCCTTCGGGCACGGGGGGTGGGCCACATAGTGCGGCACCGCGGCCCAGAACGACACCGCCGGGATGTCGAGCCGGCCACAGGCGTCCTGCAACACCCCCACGATGCCGGTCGGCCCCTCGTACCCCGACTCCTCCAGGTCCAGCCGGCGGCCGAGCTCCTGATCGGTGACCGAGCCGCTCACCGGCACCGGCCGGGTATGCGGGGTGTCGGCGAGCAGCGCGCCCAGGGTGACCACCGTGCGGACCCCGAGGTCGTCGGCGACCGCGAGCAGCTTGGCGCAGAACTCGCGCCAGCGCAGGTTGGGCTCGATGCCGCGCAGCAGTACGACGTCGTGCGCGGCGCCGTCGGGGCGGCAGACGTAGAGCTGTGTGGTCGGCCAGGTGAGCTCGCGGCGCCCGTTGTCGGCCAGTGACACGATCGGCCGGTTCACCTGGAAGTCGTAGTAGTCGTCGGGGTCCATCGCCGCGACCAACCGGCCGTTCCACACGTCGTTGAGATGGTCCACTGCGCTGGTGGCGGCCTCGCCGGCGTCGTTCCACCCCTCGAACGCGGCCACCATGACCGGATCGACCAGCTCCGGGACATCGTCGAGTTCGATCACCTCACAGAGCCTACGGTCCGCCAGCATGTGGACACGAATCTCACGGTCCGGCGGGTTGCTCCGCGACCGCCGCCGGCGGCCATAAGGTGGACGGCGATGTCCGAACACAGCTCCGGTCCCTCGTCCCTCCGCCAAGCCCTCCGCGAGCGCGTCGTCGTGGCCGACGGCGCCATGGGCACCATGCTGCAACGCCATGAGCTGTCGCTGGACGACTTCGCGCAGCTCGAAGGCTGCAACGAGATCCTGAACGTCACCCGGCCCGACGTGGTCCGCGAGATCCACACCGGCTATCTGGACGCCGGGGCGGAGTGCGTGGGCACCAACACCTTCGGGTGCAACCTGGCGAACCTCGGCGAGTACGGGATCTCCGACCGCATCTACGAGCTGTCGGTCGCCGGCGCGCGCATCGCCAGGGAGGCCGTGGACGCGCGAGCCACTGAAGGGCGTCCGCGCTGGGTCCTCGGCTCCGTCGGCCCCGGCACCAAGCTGCCGACCCTCGGCCACGTCTCGTTCGCCGAACTGCGCGACGCGTACGAGGAGCAGGTCCGCGGCCTGGTGGACGGCGGCGCCGACGCCGTGCTGGTGGAGACGGCCCAGGACCTGCTCCAGGCCAAGGCCGCGGTGATCGGTACGAAACGGGCGCTGGCCGCAGCCGACGCGGACCTGCCGGTCATCGTCGACGTCACCGTCGAGACCACCGGCACCATGCTGCTCGGGTCGGAGATCGGCGCCGCGCTGACCGCGCTGGAGCCGCTGGGCATCGACCTGATCGGGCTGAACTGTGCCACCGGGCCAGCGGAGATGAGCGAGCATCTGCGGCACCTGGCCCGGCACGCAGGCATCGGCCTGTCGTGCATGCCCAACGCGGGCTTGCCGGAACTGGGACCCGATGGTGCCGTCTACCCACTGACCCCGGAGGAGCTCGCGGACGCCCACGACCGGTTCACGGGCGAGTACGGGCTGGCGCTGGTCGGTGGCTGCTGCGGCACCACCCCGGAGCACATCCGGCAACTGGCCGAGCGGGTCGGCGGCCGCCCACTGGCCGCGCGCCGGCCCCGACCGGAGCCGGGCGCGTCGTCGCTCTACCAGGCGGTGCCGTTCCGGCAGGACACCGCGTACCTGTCCATCGGGGAGCGCACAAACGCCAACGGCAGCAAGGCGTTCCGCGAGGCCATGCTGGCCGAACGGTGGGACGACTGCGTCGAGATCGCCCGCGCCCAGCTCCGCGACGGCGCCCATCTGCTGGATCTGTGCGTCGACTACGTCGGCCGCGACGGGGTGGCCGACATGGCCGAGCTCGCGTCCCGGCTGGCGACCTCGTCGACGCTGCCGATCGTGCTGGACTCCACCGAACACGGGGTGCTGACCGCCGGGTTGGAGCGTCTCGCCGGGCGGTGCGTGATCAACTCCGTCAACTACGAGGACGGCGACGGTCCCGACTCGCGCTTCGCTCGCACCATGCCGCTGGTCAAGGAGCACGGGGCCGCGGTGGTGGCACTGACGATCGACGAGGAGGGCCAGGCGCGCACCGCCGAGTGGAAGGTCCGGGTGGCCTCCCGGCTGATCGAGGACCTCACCGGCACCTGGGGCATGCGGGTCGAGGACATCCTGGTCGACTGCCTGACGTTCCCGATCGCCACCGGACAGGAGGAGACCCGCCGTGATGGGCTCGAGACCATCGAGGCGATCCGAGAACTCAAGCGGCGCTATCCGCAGGTGCAGACCACACTCGGTGTTTCCAACATCTCGTTCGGCCTGAACCCGGCCGCCCGGATGGTGCTGAACTCGGTGTTCCTGCACGAGTGCGTCAAGGCCGGCCTGGACTCGGCGATCGTGCACGCCGCCAAGATCCTGCCGCTGTCCCGGATCCCCGACGAGCAGCGGCAGGTCGCCTACGACCTGGTCTACGACCGCCGACGCGAGGGGTACGACCCGCTGGAGCGGCTGCTGGAGCTGTTCGCCGGGGTCAGCGCGGCCGACGACCGGGCCTCCCGGGCAGCGGAGCTGGCGGCCTTACCGCTGGCCGAGCGGCTCAAGCGCCGGATCATCGACGGCGAGCGCAAGGGGCTCGAACCCGACCTGGAGCAGGCGATGAGCGAGGGCCGCCCGGCACTCGACATCGTCAACGACGAGTTGCTCAGCGGGATGAAGGTGGTCGGCGAGCTGTTCGGCTCCGGCGAGATGCAGCTGCCGTTCGTGCTGCAGTCGGCGGAGGTGATGAAGGCGGCGGTGGCCTACCTCGAGCCGCACATGGACAAGGTGGACACAGGAGACGACGGCAAGGGCACGATCGTGCTGGCCACGGTCAAGGGCGACGTGCACGACATCGGCAAGAACCTGGTCGACATCATCTTGTCCAACAACGGCTACACGGTGGTCAACCTCGGCATCAAGCAGCCCGTGAGCGCGATCATCGAGGCCGCCGAGGAGCAGCGCGCCGACGTGATCGGGATGTCGGGCCTGCTGGTGAAGAGCACGGTGGTGATGCGCGAAAACCTCGCCGAGCTGGACCAGCGTTCGCTTTCGGACCGGTGGACCGTGCTGCTCGGCGGAGCCGCCCTCACCAGGGCGTACGTGGAGCAGGACCTGGCCGAAAGGTTCGGGGGCGAGGTGCGCTACGCCCGCGACGCCTTCGAAGGACTGCGGCTGATGGACGCGGCGATGGCCGTCAAACGTGGTGTGCCCGGCGCCGCCCTGCCCGAGCTGCGCAAGCGGCGGGTGAAGCCGGTGGCAGGTGCGGCTGCGCCCGAGCCGGTGGAGGTGCCGGCCCGCTCGGACGTGAGCACCACAAACCCGGTGCCGGCCCCGCCGTTCTGGGGCGACCGGGTGGTCAAGGGCGTGCCGCTCGCCGACTTCGCGTCGTACCTGGATGAGCGGGCCACCTTCATGGGGCAGTGGGGGCTGAAGGCCTCGCGACGGGACGGACCGACCTACGAGGAGCTGGTGGAGAGCGAAGGCCGGCCCCGGCTGCGGGCGTGGCTGGACCGGATCCAGACCGACGCGATCATGGTGCCCGGGGTCGTCTACGGCTACTGGCCCTGTTATGGCGAGGGCGACGACGTGGTGGTGCTCGACCCAGAGGCGCACGACCGCGAGGTCGCCCGGCTCACCTTCCCGCGGCAGCGCCGCGGCCGGTTCCTGTGCCTGGCCGACTTCTTCCGCGCCAAGGACTCCGGTGAGCTGGACGTGATCGCGCTGCAGTTGGTGACGATGGGCAGCCGGGTCAGCGAGGTGACCGCCGAGCTGTTCGCCGACAGCGCCTACCGCGAGTACCTCGAGCTGCACGGGCTCTCGGTGCAGCTCACGGAGGCGCTTGCCGAGTACTGGCACGCCCGGGTACGGGCCGAGCTGGGCTTCGGCGCCGAGGACTCGGCCGACCTCGACGAGGTGTTCCGCCAGGGGTACCGCGGTTCGCGGTACTCGTTCGGCTATCCGGCGTGCCCCGACCTGGAGCAGCGGGCAGTGCTGGTGGGCCTGTTGGATCCCTCCCGGATCGGCGTGGAACTCTCCGAGGAGTTCCAGCTGCACCCGGAGCAGTCGACCGACGCGCTGATCGTGCACCACCCCGAGGCCAAGTACTTCAACGCCCGCTGAGCGCTGCGGGCGTCGTGTCCAAATCGTTGTCGTAACGGAACCTACCTACCGTGACGAACCGTAGAGGCGGACCGCCGCGCGGGAGTAGTGTCCGCTGAGTTCCGTCGGTGAACGCCGTTGGGCGGTCTGCACAAAACGAGAGGTGCGAAGTGGTGAGGAAGCGACTCATGGCCCTGGCCAGCGCCGGGGTCTTGGCCGTATCGCTGGCCGCCTGCGGTGGCGGCGGAGGAGACGACGGCGGGGGAGGTGGCAACGGCGGCGGCGACGGAGGCTCGTCCGACCTCGGTGCGCCGTGGATCCTCGGTACGACCGACACGGTCACCTCACTGGACCCCGCCGGCGCCTACGACCTCGGCTCGTGGACGCTGCACTACAACATGTACCAAACTCTGCTGACCATCCCGGCCGGGCAGAACTCGCCGGAGGGCGACGCCGCGGAGTCGTGCGAGTATTCCGACCCGAAGACGTTCACGTGCACCATGCGCGAGGGCCAGAAGTTCTCGAACGGGCACGACCTGACGTCCTCGGACGTGAAGTTCTCGATCGACCGCAACATCGCGATCAAGGACCCGAACGGCGCGTCCGGGCTGCTCGCCAGCCTGATGACAGAGGACGGCAAGCTCAACCCGAACGCCGTGGAGACCCCGGACGAGAACACCGTCGTCTTCCACCTGAACAAGCCCGACACCACGTTCCAGTTCGTGCTGACCACCAACGCGGCGGCGATCGTGGACGAGGAGCTCTACCCCGAGGACAGCCTGCTCCCCGACGAGCAGGCGGTGGGTTCGGGCCCGTTCAGCCTGGATCAGTACAAGCCCGGTCAGCAGGCCGTGCTGACCGCCAACCCGGACTACCAGGGGCCCAAGCAGCCGCAGTCCAAGCAGGTCTTCGTCTCCTACTACAAGGACGAGGACACGCTCAAGCAGGCCATCGAGACCGGTGAGGTCCAGGTGGCGTGGCGCAGCCTCAGCCCGACCTCGATCAATGACCTGAAGGGCAACGACCAGGTCGAGGTCGTGGAGGGTGACGGCTCCGAGATCCGCTACTGGGTGTGGCAGCTGTCCACCGACGTCGGCAAGAACAAGGCCATCCGGCAGGCGGTCGCGCAGCTGATCGACCGCGACGCCATCGCCGAGAACGCCTACGACGGCACCGTGACGCCGCTGTACTCGATCGTGCCGCCGGGCTTCCCGGGACAGGTCGACGCGTTCAAGGAGCAGTACGGCGACCCGGACGTGCAGGCGGCCAAGCAGTTGCTGTCCGACGCCGGCGTGCAGACCCCGATCAACATCACGCTCGGCTGGACGCCGTCCCACTACGGCCCGAACGCGCTGGACGAGACCAACGAGGTGAAGCGCCAGCTGGAGTCCAGCGGGCTGTTCAAGGTCAAGACCGAGGACGACGAGTGGGAGCAGTACCAGAACTTCTACAAGAAGGGCGCGTACGACCTGTTCATCCTGGGCTGGTTCCCCGACTACCTGGACGCCGACAACTACCTGTCGCCGTTCTTCGTCGACGGTGGCTTCTACCAGAACAACTACTCCAACCAGCAGGTGAACAAGCTGGTGGCGCAGGAGCAGGGCTCGTCGGACACCAGTGTGCGTGAGGACGCATTCGAGAAGATCCAGGAGATCGTGGCGCAAGACGTTCCGCTGATCCCCACCTGGGTGGGCAAGAACGTCGCCGTGACGGTGCCGGGGGTCGAGGGCGTGGCCGACACGCTCGACCCGTCGTTCATCTTCCGGATGTGGGTCGTCTCGTACAACGGCTGACCACGTTCGTGGGAGGGGGCGCGCCGACCGCCCCCTCCCACGATCTGTCTGAACGCGGCAGACTCACGCGTCAGACCAGCCAGACCCCCGCACGAAAGGAGTCCCGTGGCCGCTGCCGGCGGATCGCTCCCGCGCTACATAGGCCAGCGCATCCTGCTGGTCATCCCAATGGTCTTCATCTTGTTGACCGTCGTGTTCCTGTTGCTGCGTGTGATACCGGGCGACGTGGTCGACGCGAGCCTGCCGCCGCAGGTGTCGGAGGCGGAGAAGGACGCCCGCCGGCATGCCCTGGGGCTGGATCGCCCGCTGATCGTGCAGTACTTCGACTACCTGCGCCAGGTCGCGACGCTGAACTTCGGCCACTCGATCACCGACAACCGGTCGATCATCTCGATCGTCAAGGACAACGGTGGCGCCACCCTGACGCTGACCGTGGCCGCGTTCCTGGTAGCGCTGGTCGTCGGTCTGCCGCTCGGCCTGATCGCCGGCCGACTGCGTGACTCGCTGCCCGATGTCGTGATCCGGATCTTCGGGATCATCACCTATGCCGCGCCGGTCTTCTTCACCGGCCTGCTCGCGCAGCTGTTCTTCGTCGGCTACCTCGGGGTGCTCTACACCTCCGGGGCGGCGTCACCGATAACCACCTTCCAGGTCCAACCGGTCACCCACATCCTGTTGCTGGACGCGATCATCGCCGGGAACTGGGACGCGGTGATCGACATCTTGGCCCACCTGGTGTTGCCTGCGGTCACCCTGGGGCTGCTGCTGTGCGGCGTGTTCATCCGGCTGGTACGGGTGAACGTGTTGCAGACCCTGCAGGGCGACTACGTGGAGGCCGCCCGGGCTCGCGGCATCGGCGAGGTCCGGGTGATGCGCGCACACGCCTTCCGCAACGCGCTGGTCCCGGTCATCACGGTGATCGGCCTGCAGGTGGCGCTGCTGCTGTCCGGTGCGGTGCTCACCGAGTCCACGTTCAACTGGCCCGGCATCGGCAGCGAACTGGTGCGCTACATGCTGCAGCGCGACTATCCCGCGGTGCAGGGCCTGATCACGCTGTTCGCCGTGGTGGTCGTCGTGATCAGCGTCGTGGTGGACGTGGTGAACGCGCTGATCGACCCGCGGGTGAGGTACTGATGGGCATCGGGAATCGGCTGCTCGCGCCCATCCGGCAGACCAGCGGTATGGGGCGCTGGATCCTGATCGCCGGGCTGATCATCACCGCCGTATTCGTGGTGCTGGCCATCTTCGCGCCGCTGATCGCCCCGTACGGCTTCGACCAGACCAGCGTGAACGGGCAGATGTTCCCCAAGCGCGCCGCCCCCGGCGGTGACCACCTGATGGGCACCAACCGGCTCTTCTACGACGTGTGGTCGCGTGTGGTGTGGGGCTCGCGTACGGCGATCGAGGTCGTGCTGCTGTCCGTGGCGGGGTCGGTGGTGATCGGCGTGCCGCTGGGCCTGATCTCGGGCTACCTCGGCGGCTGGCTGGACCGCGTCCTGCTGCTGCTGATGGACGCGCTGTACTCGTTCCCCTCGCTGCTGCTGGCGATGGTGATGGCCTTCCTGCTGGACAGCAAGGGCCTGGGTGGGGTGTTCGCGGCGGCCATCGCGCTGACCGTCATCTACGTGCCGCAGTATTTCCGGGTGGTGCGCAACACCACGGTCAGCGTCCGGGAGGCGACGTACGTCGAGGCGGCCCGGGCGATCGGGGCGCCGCGGCGCACGATCATGAGCCGCTACCTGTTCAGCAACGTGGTGCAGTCGGTGCCGGTGATCGGCACGCTCAACGCCGCCGACGCCATCGGCACGCTGGCCGGCCTGGGCTTCCTCGGGCTCGGGATCCAGCCCACCGAGGCGGCCGAATGGGGCTTCGACCTGCAGGCCGCGCTCGGCGACATGGCGGCCGGCCGCTGGTGGACGGCGGTGTTCCCCGGGCTCGCGATCGTGACCTTGGTGACCGGACTGACCCTGGTCGGCGAAGGGCTCAACGAGACGATCAACCCGACCCTGCGCAAGCGCCGGCTGCGGCCGTTCACGCTGCCGCCGCTACGCTCGCCCGAGCAGCTGGCGACCCTCGGCCAGCCGGCCGCGGACCAGGCCGACGGCGAGCAGCAGGCGTCGGACGGCCGGCCGCTGCGCCCGGCCGCCGACCCGAGCGGATCGGCGAGTGACCGGCCGTCCGATCCGGTGCAGAGGGCGGAGGACGACCGATGAACGGCACGGCGGAGACGGTCCTGCGGGTGCGGGACCTGAGGGTCTGGTACGGCACCGGCCGGGGACCTGTGCGCGCGGTCGACGGGGTCAGCTTCGACCTGCACCGCGGCGAGACGCTGGGCTTGGTAGGCGAGTCCGGCTGTGGCAAGTCGACGCTTGGCCGCGGCCTGATCGGGCTGCTGCCCGCCGGTGCCCGTACCGACGGGCAGATCTTGTTCGAGGGCGAGGACCTGCGGACCAAGTCGCGCAAGGCGCTGCGCCGGATGCGCGGTCCGAAGCTCGGCATGATCTTCCAGGAGCCGCTGACCCGGCTGAACCCGCTGATGCGGATCTCGGAGCACTTCGAGGAGGCCGTCCGGGTGCACGCGCCCGGCACCGGCAAGGAGGAGGTACGCCGCCGCGCGCTCGAGGTGCTGCGGGTGATGGGCATCCCGCCGACGCGGTACCGCTCGTACCCCCACGAGTTCTCCGGTGGGATGCGGCAGCGGTTGATGATCGCGCTCGCGCTGGTGCTGCGGCCCGCGTTCGTGGTGGCGGACGAGCCGACGACCGCTCTGGACGTGCTGGTCGAGGCGCAGATCATCCGGATCCTGGCGGACCTGCGTAGGGAGTTCGAGACCTCGCTGGTGCTGATCACCCACAACCTCGGCATCGTGGCGGAGGCGTGCGACCGCGTCGCGGTGATGTATGCGGGCAAGATCGTGGAGATCGGCGACGCCGTCGAAGTCTTCCGCAACCCGCAGCACCCGTACACGCAGGCACTGCTCAGCTCGACGATCTCGCTATCCACGACCGGGCTGAACTACATTCCGGGCGCGCCCCCGGACCTGGTCGACCCACCGCCGGCCTGCCGCTTCCACCCCCGGTGCGAGCACGCCATGCAGGTCTGCGCGGACCGGGATCCGGTCACCCAACAGGTGGGTGACAACCACTTCGTGGACTGCTGGCTGCACGGCCCGCACGAGTTGGTCACCGAACAGGGCAAGCAGCCCCTGCGCCGGGAGGAGATCGCCGTTGCCGAGGAAGCCTGAGCAGACGGTGGCCGAACGGACGCCCGGCGGCCTTGCGGTGGGCGAGCCGCTGATGTCGCTGCGCGACGTGGAGGTGCACTTCGAGCTGCGGGGAAGCAGCCTGGCCCGGTTGTTCGGCCGGTCGGTCGGCACCGTGAAGGCCGTCGACGGGGTGAGCCTCGACCTGCGCAAGGGCGAGGTGCTCGGTCTGGTCGGCGAGTCCGGCAGCGGCAAGACCACGCTCGGCCGGGCGCTGCTCGGGCTGGTGCGCAACACCGCCGGTACCATCACCTACCGGGACCACCAGATCGGCGGGCTGTCCGAGACCCGGCTCCGTGGGTTGCGCAAGGACCTGCAGATGGTGTTCCAGGACCCCACCGCGGCGCTGAACCCGGCCATGACGATCGAGGCCGCGGTCGGCCACCCGCTGAAGATCCACGGGCTGGCCAGCGGGGACGAACTGCGCCGCCAGGTGGTGGCCGCGCTGGAGCGGGTCGGTCTCGCGCCCGCCGAGCAGTTCATGTCGAAATACCCCAGCGACCTGTCCGGCGGGCAGAAGCAGCGGGCCGTGCTGGCCCGGGCGATCATCCTCGATCCGGTGCTGCTGGTGGCCGACGAGCCGGTGTCCATGCTCGACATGAGCGTGCGCGCCAAGATCCTGCAGCTGATGCTGGACCTCAAGCAGGACCTGGACCTGACCTACGTCTACATCACCCACGACCTGGCCACGGCGAAGTTCTTCTGCGACCGGGTCGCGATCATGTACCTCGGCCGGATCGTGGAGATCGGCCGGACCGACGAGATCTTCGCCCAGCCCCGACACCCGTACACCAAGTCCCTGATGCGGGCGATCCCCAACCTCGACCCGGAGCAGGGCGGTCCCCGGGACCTGCCCCGCGGCGAGATCCCGGACGCCGCCAGCCCACCGCTCGGCTGCTCCTTCCACCCCCGCTGCCCGCTGGCGTTCGACCAGTGCGGCTGGGAGAGCCGCGACCTGCGGACGCTGCTGGAGACGCACTGGCTGCGGCATGCCGAGGACGCGTACGAGGAGGAGCGGCGCAAGGTGGCGTCGTTGGACGACCTCGACGTGCCCAGCCACCGAGCGCTGCTGCGGCCCGGCGCCGACGGCACCCCGCAAGACGTTGCCGGAGTGCTCGAGCAGAGCCGCACCGACGACCCGGACGAGCCGCTGTGGCGGGGCGTGCGCGCCCAGCAGACCACCGACGAGGGGGTCGAGGTCGAGTTCTACGAGGGCGGCGACCCGCGGCTGCGGCCGGTCGACCCGGAGACGCCAGCGGTCACCAGCCCGCCGCCGACGCCCTCAGGGTCGCCCCAGGGACCGACGGGTGACACCGAGGAGCACGTGCCGGGCACCGACGGTGACGACCGGGTCCAGGTGGCCTGCCACCTGTACTGACGCCGACGCTTTCGCGGCGCCGCCCGACGCCGGCGGGCCTGCTGTGCCGGCCGACAGGTGTACCCGAGCGCGGGGTCGGCGCAGAAGGTGGGGTGCGGATGGTGCAGCGTGGCGCGTTGGTGCGATCGCGGGTTTCAGTGTGGCGCGTTGCGGAGGGGCGGTGTCCGGTTTGTCCAGCCGGAGTGCGCCACGCTGCGCGGG
>CAZNCE010000024.1:0-27257 GCA_964571285.1 uncultured Nocardioidaceae bacterium
CCGGGACCGGACGGCTCAGTGGCGATCAGCACGGACCGGCGGTCAGAGCTCCTCGTCCGGCTCGACCAGCTCGGCCAGATTGTCCAGGGCCATCCGCATCCCGGTCTCGTTGTCCTCCGGGCGCACCCCGTCCGGAACCCCCTGGTGCACCATCTCCACCTGAGTGCCGCCGACCACGTCGGAGAGTGTGGTGGTCAGCGTCATCGGCGTGGTCAGCTCGGACTCGCTGCTCTCGAACCGCATCACCTCGACGACCTTGCGGTCGGGCACCAGCGTGGCGAACCGGCCGACGTAGGTGTCCCGGTCCGACGACGTCTTGGCGGACTCGTCCGCGCCGCCGTACATCAGCGACATCCGGAACGTGCCGCCCTCGCGAGCCTCGAACTCGTGCACCTGGCCGCGCATGCCGGCGGGGACGCGCCAGGTCGCCACCGCCTCGGGGTCGAGCAGGGCCTGGTAGATCACCGCTCGTGGTGCCCGCACCAACCGGGTGACCCGGGTCGTATACATGCCGCCATCCAAGCAGTCGCGGTGCCGGCGCGGAATCGCCTCGCCGCCCTCGCCCCACGGGTGGACACTGAGCGGTGACGACCCCAACGAGGCGCGGAGGTGGGCGGATGGCGGACGCCGTCTCGTTTCAGGTCCGGTCGATCGGTCGAGTGGAATCTCCGCTGGTCGACCTGGCGTCGGCCCCCCGGCAGGGCGACGAGGACGCCCCCGAAGCCTGGGTCCGGTTCGACCCCGGGGTACGAGACGCGCTGGGCGGTCTGGAGCCGGGTGCGGACGTGCTGCTGGTCACCTGGCTGCACCGCGCGGACCGCGCCGTGCTCACCGTGCACCCGCGCGGCGACGCGGGTCGGGCACTCACCGGTGTGTTCAGCACCCGGTCCCCCGACCGGCCCAACCCGATCGGGCTGCACCGCGTCCGGGTGCTGGACGTCGACGGCCTGCGCATCCGGGTGGACGGGCTGGAGGCGATCGACGGCACCCCGGTACTCGACGTCAAGCCGGTGCTGAGGTCGGTAGAGCAGCGCTGACCGGCTACCCCACGGCTTCGGGATCGAGGGCCGGCGACCCGCCGTCCGCTCGCCGCACCGCGGGCAGGCGGCGCTCCCCCATCCGTACCGTGACCACACCCGCCAGGATCAGCACGCCGCCGATCAGCTGCGCGGTGTTGGGCAGCTCGGCCAGCAGCAGCCAGGCGAAGCCCACCGCGGCGACCACCTCAAGCAGCCCGACGAACGACGCGAGGCGCGACCCCAGCCGACGGCCGGCCGCGATGCCGGTGACATAGGCGACCGCCGCGGTCACCACGCCGAGCACCAGCAGCGGAAGCCACCACGGCACCGACCGACCGGCGTACACCGCGGCGGAGGCGCCGGCCTGCATCGGCAGCACCGACACCAGGCCGAGCAGCCCGAGCACGGCGGCGCCGACGACCAGCCCGCACGACGCCAGCGCCAGCGGCGGCAGCCCGTTGGACTGATCCGCGGAGATGATGAAGTACGTCGCCGCGCCCACCATGGCCGCCAGCGCCCAGAGGACTCCGGGGACGCTGAGGTCGGCACCGGACAGCAGGTCCAGCACCAGCACCAGGCCCAGCGCCGCCACTGCGGCGCCGAGCAGGACGACCACCCCGGGCCGCTGCCCGTGCCGGAACCACAGCCACGCCACCACGATCACCGGTGCGGTGTATTCGATCAGCAGCGCCGGGCCGACCTGCATGTAGGAGACCGCGGAGAAGTAGCAGAACTGCGCGCCGGCCACGGCCAGCACCCCGTACGCGATGATCAGCCGCCAGTTCCTTCGCAGCAATGACCATCGGCCGGCCAGCGCGCGGAACCCGAACGGCGCGATCACCAGGGCACCCACCGCCATCCGGACCAACACCACCGCTCCCGCGCTCCAGCCGGTGTCGAGCAGCCCGCGCGCGAGGGGGCCGGACAGGCTGAAGGCGATCGCCGACGCCAATGCGAAGGCCAGGCCGCTCACCAACCTGGTGCCGCTGGCCACGGACGTGGCGGGCGGCCGCGCGACCGGCCCGGGAAGGCTCTGGTCGGCAGGCTCGTGCACGGTGGTCACAGAGGTCGACGGTACGGCAGCGCGCCGGGAAACCCTCGCGGTTTTCGGACCGTGAGAGCAGGCTCACGACCCGCGTCTCAGCCCGGCGGATCGGCGTACGGGTCGACCAGGGTGTGGTCGTACGGCGGAAGGGGCAAAGCGCGGGTGTTCCGCCACATCGACCTGCGGGGGTGTCGGCTGAACGCCACCGACACGGACTGGTCAGCCGGCGAGGGCGCGGAGGTCGGCGGGCCGATCTCGTCCATCGTGCTGCTGCTGACCGGCCCGCCCGCGGGGCTGACCCGGCTCAGCGGCCCCGGGCTCACCGGCGTGCGCTCCGGCCTGCTACCCGGCTGAGCCGGCACCCTCGAGCCGGTCACCGCCGCCCGGCCTGGTCGTGCGCACTCGCCCACGCGGCCGCTTGGGCCCGGTTCTGCAGCCCGAGCTTGGTCAGCACGTTGCTCACGTGGTGCGAGGCGGTCTTGCGACTGATGAAGAGCCGATCGGCGATCTGCGGGTTGCTCATCCCCTGCGCCACCAGCGCGAGCACCTCGACCTCGCGGTCGGTCAAGATCCCGCCCCGGCGAGCCCCCGGGTGCGCCCGACCACCGAGTCTGCGCAGCAGACCGTTCGCCCGGTCCAGATCGGCACGGGCGCCCAGCTGCGCGAACGACTCCGCTGCGGCACCTGCCTCTGCCCGAGCCAGTCCCGGGTCCTCGGCCTGGACCAACTCGGCAACTCGCAGCCTGCCCCCGGCGGCTTCAAGCGGCAGACCGGCGGCGGTGAAGCAGACGATGGCGCCCTCCAGTTGGCGGACGGCGCGGTGGAGCCCTCCGGTGCTCGAGGTCGTCGCGGCGACGACCAGCGCCTGGCTCTGCCGCGCGTAGCCGACCAGCGCATCGACCGGATCGGCGGAGGTGAGCTGCACTGTGGTGCTCGCGGTCCTCGCTGCTCCTGGGACGTCACCACAGGCCAGCTGCATCTCGGTCAACAGCGCCAGGGCGGGCACCTGGAGCACGTCCTCTCCACGTGCCCGGAGCGCGCGCTCCACCCGACCGGCGACGAGGCTCCGCTCGGCGGCGTCGTGCGCGGACAGCCACTGCAGTCGGGCCCACGGACGTACCCGGTATCCATCGGTGGGCTGTTTCGCGATCAGCTCGCGGCCCTCGCTCAGCCGTCCCTGCCGTACCCGGAGTTCGGCGAGCCGTGCCAACGCCGCCGAGCGGAGGGCGCGATAGGAACTGTCATACAGCCGCAGCGCTTCGCCGAGTACGTGCTCTGCCTCCTCCCAGCGACCTGCGACCACGAGGATCCCGCCGTAGTGGGTGCGGCAGATGGCCGACGCCCAGGCCATGGCCGGACGCTCCCCCAACGGCGACGTGACCGACTGCCACTCCTCGGCACGCCGGACGTCGAGGACGCCTTCGCAGGCGACCAGCAGCTTGCAGTAGATCTCTCCGGCGACCACCGGGCTGGCCACCTCGCCGCCCCGCGCAGCGGCGGCCGCCTCGTCCAGCCGGCGCATCCCGTCGCTGATCCTGCCGTCCTCGACCAGCGCCAGCCCCTGGTACGCGAGGGCGTCGAAGGCGAGGTCGGCATCCCCGAATCGCCGCGCGAGCTCGGTCGCCTCCGCGACGAAGCCCGCTCGTTCTCGGGCGGCATGGGCATGCAGGGCTCGGGCGAGGGCGACCCAGCCCGCCTCGACGCATTCCCCCGCCTGCGCGGCCAGGTGCACACCGCGTTGGAGCCAGCCCTGCGCGACCGCCTGGTTGCCGAACAGCGCAAGATGGTCGAACGCGATCTGGTAGGCCGCCAGGTAGGCGGCGCGGCGAAGATCCCCGCTCGCCCGCAACCGGGCGAAGGCCCTCTCCCGAAGGGCCAGGGCAGCCGCGTAGTCCCCGGAGTCCGCGCACCGGTTCGCGCGCTGCTCGAGGAGCCTCGGGTCCTCCTCCGCCACGCTCCAATTATCGGCCCGAATATCGCCCGACGCAGGACCCCGGATGGGTCAACTGCCCGATGCTTCGCGGTCCACCACGGCGCACGGTGGAAGGACCCGGCACAGGAGATCGTCATGTCAGCGTCCGAGACCTTCCAGATCGGCTCCGAGCAGGCCGAGATCTACGAGAAGCAGTTCGTCCCCGCCCTGTTCGCGCAGTGGGTGGATCCGATCCTGGATGCCGCCGACATCCGGCCCGGCCAGCACGTGCTCGACGTCGCCTGCGGGACCGGCATCGTCGCCCGGCACGCAGCCGATCGGATGGGTGCCGCCGGGCAGGTCACCGGCCTCGACCTCAACCCCGCCATGCTGGCGGTGGCCGCCCGGATCAGTCCCGGAATCACCTGGCGGCAAGGCGACGTGGGGGCGCTGCCCTTCGAGAAGGATTCCTTCGACGTCGTCACCTGCCAGGCCGCGGCCATGTTCTTCCCGGACGTTCCCGGCGCGCTGCAGGAGATGGGGCGCGTCACCCGCCCCGGCGGCGTCGTGGCGGTGCAGGTGTTCGACCTGCGTGAGCAGCAGCCGGCGTACGGCCCCTGGATCGCGATGGTGGCCCGGCATGCCGGGCCGGAGGCGCTGCGGATGCTCGGGACGTACTGGGTGCACGGGGACCGCGACGTCATGCGCGAATGGTGTGCCGGCGCGGGACTGCGGGTGACCGCGATCCACGATCACGAGCGTCCGGCCTACTTCCCTTCGGTGGAGGCGATGGTGCTCACCGAGGTGAACTCGACACCGCTTCGGGATCGGCTCGCACCCGCCGAGCTGGACGCCATCGTGGCCGACTCGTACGAGGTGTTCGCGCCGTTCCGCACCACCGACGCGCAGCAGCTGACCATCCCGCTGACCGGGTACGTGCTGATCGCCACGTCCGACTAGGCGTCCGCGCCGGCCTGTGGCATCAGGCTGCGGCTCCGGATCAGCCCAGCAGATCCACCACCAGGGCGAGCGGCGGCCAGGCCCGGCGTCCGCGCCGGACCACGGCGTGCGCCCGCAGCACCACGTCCGGGTCGGTGAGCCGGCGCAGCCCAACGCCGCGCACGCTCGGTCGTTCGCTGGGCAGCAGCCCGACCCCGAGACCGGCGGCGATCATGTGCTGCACGAGCTCGAGGCTGTCGGCGCGGTGCGCGACCCGGGGCTGGAAGCCCGCCAGCGAGGCGAGCGTGCGCACGGCCTCCTCGTCGGCGGTGTTCCGGGAGTTGACGATCCAGTCGTGGTCGCGGAACCGGGCGAAGACCGCCAGCGAGTCGCCACCGGCGCGACTCGACCGGGCCGGCACACCGAGGCTCCATGCGTTCGTCCACAGCGGCACCGTCTCGAACGAAGGGTCGACCGTGGCCGGCGCCAGGTTGTAGTCGTAGGTCAGCGCGAGATCGACGTCGTCCGCGACGAGCAGTTGCAGAGCTTCGCTGGGCTCGTGTTCGTGGATCAGCAGCCCCACGTCGGGGGACGACGCCTGCAGCTTCCGCGTCACCGGCAGCAGCACATCCCGTACCGCACTCGCGAACGCCGCCACCCGGACGGTGCCGGCCGGCGCCGCGGCTGGATCGAGATCGACCCGGGCGGCCTCGATCGCGGCCAGGATGGTCACCGCGTGGTCGGCCAGCCGTCGGCCGGCCGGGGTCAGGCGGACGCCCCGCCCCTCCGGCGCGAACAGCCTGGTGCCGGCCTCGTCCGCCAGCACCGCCAGCTGCTGGGACACGGTGGAGGTGGTCACCTGCATCACGTCGGCGACGGCGCGCATCGAGCCGAATCGGGAGAGCTCGAGCAGCATCTGGAGGCGTCGGGGGTCCACCGCAGTGATTGTTCAGGATTTGCGAACGATATGTCCATAGATAGCACGTAGACACGGACGGTCGTCGTGGGCTCTGATGGCTGCCGTGACCGATCTCGTTCCCGCCGCCGCGGCCTCGTACGCGAACACGGCGGCGACTTCGCAGGCGCGGTCGTCGGCGCGGACCGGCACCGCGATGGCGCTCTGCGCCATGTTCTGCGTGCAGCTCGGGCTGGCCGCCTCCGTCGGGCTGCTCGACGCGCTGGGGCCGGAAGGAGTCGCCTGGCTGCGGCTGGCCTGGGGCGGGCTGCTGCTTGCCGTGCTGGTACGGCCGAGGATCCGGTCCTTCAGCCGTGCCGACCTGCTCGCCTGCGTCCTACTCGGCGTCGCGACCGGCGGGGTCACGCTGCTGTTCATGTCGGCGATCGCGCGGCTGCCCCTCGGCACCGCCAGCGCACTGGAGTTCCTCGGCCCGCTTGGCGTGGCGGTGCTGCGCAGCTCGGGGCGACGGCTGCTGCTGTGGCCCCTGCTCGCCGCGGGTGGGGTGGTGCTGCTGACCCAGCCGTGGCAGGGCGACATCGACCTGATCGGCGTCGGGTTCGCGCTCGGTGCCGCCGCCTGCTGGGCGACCTACATCCTGCTCACCCAGCGGGTCGGCGACGCGGTGTCCGGATTGCAGGGGCTTGCCGTCTCGCTGCCGGTGGCCGCCCTCCTTGCGACCGCCGTGGCAGGGCCGAGCACGTTCCCCAAGCTGACCTGGTCGCTGTTGCTCATCGGTCTGGGGCTGGCCGTGCTGCTGCCGCTGATCCCGTTCAGCCTGGAGATGCTCGCGCTGCGGCGGTTGACCACCTCGGCTTTCGGCACCCTGATGAGCCTCGAACCGGCGATCGCACTCACCATCGGCTTCGTCGTGCTGCACCAGGTGCCCGGAGGGTGGCAGGTCGTCGGAATCGCGTTCGTCGTGGCTGCCGGTGTCGGCGCGGAGCGCACCGGCGCGCGGCCGCCCGGGAACGGCTCAGAGCGCGACCAGCACGCCCAGCCCGATGATCGCGGCTGCGACCAGCAGGTGTGGCCAGGGCCGGCGCGCGAGCACCCCGACGAACTCACGCAGCAGCGCGCTGGGCAGGAAGTAGTGGGCCGTCGGTGAGCCGACCACCTGCGCGGTGAGCCCGAGCTCGCGCGTGATGATGGCGGCCCGGAAGGCGTGGAAGTCGTTGGTGACGGCGATGACCCGCTGCCCGCGACCCTCGGTGTGCAACAGTTCCAGGCTCAGCAGCAGGTTCTGCTCGGTCGTCCGGGACACCGCCTCGCGCCTGATCCGGTCGGTTGCCACCCCCGCCTCGACCAGGTAGTCGCCCATCGCCGCCGCCTCGGGCAGATCCTCCCCCGGGCCCTGCCCGCCCGAGCAGACCAGCACGGCGTCGCCGCCCTGCTGCAGCTGTGCTTCCAGCACCTCGCGGCCGCGGTCCAGCCGGCTGGCCAACAGCGGCGGCACCCGGGTGCCGAAGACGCGCGAGCCCAAGACGATCACCGCGTCCGCGCCCGGGCTCGGGCTGCGGTGTGCATAGAACAGGCCGAACAGCGCGAACGCCCAGAACAGGAAGGTCAGGTACGCCACCAGGGCCCAGCCCACGCCCACGGCGACGGTCAGCAGCGGCCAGTGCCCGAACAACGCTGCGACGGTCAGCCCGGTCAACCCGCAGAACCCCACCCCGACCAGCAGGGTCAGCAGGTTGCCCAGACTGCGGCCCTCGCGGCGTACCATCGCCGCCCCGTTGAGCAGCAGGAACAAGACCGAACCGCCGCCGGCCAGGCCGACGATCCCGACCGTCACCACCGCGGCGACCGGCTGGAACCCGCCGCTGGCCTGCAGCAGACCGAGCAGCCCGAGGAACCCCAGGTGCAGCAGGGCGCCGACGACGATGACGGCCGTGCTGAGGCTGCGCAGTTCGGGCATCGCCGCCCAGCGCTCGGCCGCGCTGCTGGCTCGCCACGGCTCGCGCGCGTCGACCACACGGAGTCCGGCCACGATCCCGGAGAGCCCGCGGTGGTCACCCCGCAAGGCAACGACGATGCTGGCCACGCCGAACAACAACGCCGCCGTTCCTAGCGAGGAGTGGGTAAGCCCACCGAGGGCCGCCAGCAGGAAGTAGCCGCCGGAGCCGGTCACGGCCCGGACCAGCTTCCGGCCAGCCGACGGCGGCGACCCGGCGTCGGTCTGCGGTCGTAGCAGCACCACCCGCTGCCCGACCGTGGCGCCGCGGCCGAACAGCGGCACGAGCACGATCAGCACGACAGCCGTCGCCAGGTGCAGGCCGGTCGGTATCCACGACTCCGCCACCTGCGTCCTGCTCATCGCCTCCGAGGCCACCAGCACCGAGCCGAGCGGGAGCCATAGTGCCAGCGACACCACCTCGACCAGGACGACGTCGACGGCCATGCCCAGCACCCGCCGCCATCCGGTCACCGCTGAGGCCCGCCGGACGTCTCGGGTGCGCTGTCCTGGCATCAGCCGCAGGACCGGGCCGGCAGCGAAGCCCGCCGCCGCACCGGCCGTGTTGGCCAGCAGATCGTCGACGTCGAAGAGCCGGTAGGCGCAGGGGTAGATCCCCCAGTCGCCGGTGAGCTGAGTGAGCTCGATCAGCAACGAGACGCCGAGCCCGTTCGCCACCGTGGCAGCGAAACCACGTCGGAACAGGTGCCGGAGGAACATCCCGAGCGGCACGAACAGCAAGACGTTGAGCATCACCTGCGAGAAGATCGCCCGCACCGGCGCTCCGTGCTGCACGGCAGCCGCAGCGTCGCGGACGAACTGGAGCGGGTAGAGCTGAGCCGTCACCGCGGGCCGGCACACGGTCGCCGGATCCGGCAGCGGCAGGATCGTGTACGTCCACAAGGCGAACGCGTAGATCGCCGCGCTACCGGCCAGCACGGCGCGTCCGAGGCCGACTGTGCCCCGGTGCCGATAGGACCATGCGACGTACGGCACGAAGCCCACCACGATGGCCACCAGTCCGCCGAAGAGGGCCAAGAACCCCGACATGGCGACCCCGGACATGGCCGAGACTCTAACGGCCGGCCACGGCGCCGCGCCGCAAGGCCGGGGTGCGATGCTGAGCGCGTGACTCAGGGGACCTACACCTGGCGCGGCGACGAGCAGATCCGGTGGTCACGGCGCGGTGCCGGCCCGCCGGTGGTGTTCTGCCACGGCACCCCCTGGTCGGCCGCGCTGTGGAGCCGGATCGCCGACTCCCTCAGCGGGGACTTCACCGTCTATCTGTGGGACATGGCCGGCTACGGCGGCTCCACCATGCGCGAGGGTCAGGATGTCTCGCTGGCCGCGCAGGGTTCGCTCTTCGCCGACCTACTCGAGTTCTGGGGGCTCACCGAGCCGCGTGTGGTTGCGCACGACTACGGCGGCGCAGTGGCGTTGCGGGCCCACCTGCTGCACGGCGCCCGCTACCGGACGCTGGCGCTCGTGGACGTCGTCGCGCTGGCCCCGTGGGGATCGCCATTCTTCCGCCTCGTCGCCGAGAACGCTTCGGTGTTCACCCGACTGCCACCGGCCCTGCACGAGGCCCTGCTGCGCGCCTACATCGCCGGGGCGGCCCACCGCCCGCTGTCGGCCTCGCAGTTGGACCTGCTCGCGGCGCCCTGGCTCGGTGAGGCGGGCCAGGCCGCGTTCTACCGTCAGATCGCGCAGGCCGACCAGCGCTACACCGACGAGATCGAGCCACACTATCCCTCGCTCGACCTGCCCGTGCTGATCGCCTGGGGCACGGAGGACACCTGGATTCCCGTCGACCGGGCGCACCGCCTCGCCGGGCTGATCCCCGGTGCTCGGCTCGAGTTGGTCCCCGAGGCCGGGCACCTGATCCAGTTCGACGCGCCCGAGCGGCTGACAGCCGTCTTGCAGCGGTGGCTGTCGGACACGCCGGCCACAGCGGGCGCGTGAGGCCGAGCACCCCAGGCGGTGGTCAGGAGGACCGGTCTGCCCGAGTGAGCTGGTCGGCGAGATCGCGGAAGAGCCTCAGCCAGGCTGGGTTGTCGGCGCCCCAGTCGCTGCCGGTGCGGACGATGACCGTACGACCATGCGGCGCGATGTAGATGTATTGGCCGTAGTTCCCGAAGGCGTAGAAATCCTCGGGCCGGCGGCCGTCGATCCACCAGAAGTAGCCGTACGGGTTCCCGTACGGCGTCTGGACCCGCGGGGCGGTGGCGGCGCGGACCCACCCGGCCGACACGATCTGCCGACCGTGCCAGCGTCCGTGGTGCAGGAACAGCAGGCCGAAGCGAGCGTAGTCGCGGGCCGTGGCGTTGAGGCCGCTCTCCATCTTCTCGAACCCGGAGGCGTCCGAGTCCAGGTTCCAGCTGGCGTCCCGCTCAGCACCCAGCGGCCGCCACAGTACAGCGGAGAGGTCGGCGCTCACCGAGCCTCCGGTGGCCCGCTCGAGCACCAGGCCGAGCAGCAACGGGTTGTAGTTGTTATAGAGCCAGTGCCGGCCCGGCGGTTCCTCGATGCGGGAGCGCTCGAGCGCCACCTCACGCAGATCCGTGCCCAGATAGGTGTAGGTGTCGTCGCCGAACGGCCACGGCAACCCGGACTCGTGGTAGCGGAGCCCGGACGTCATGGTCAGCAGGTCGCGCAACGTGATCCGACGGAACCGGGCATCGCGTTCGGCCAGCTCGGGAAGGTAGTCGGTCACCGCGTCGTCGATGCTGCCGATCCGGCCTTGTTTGATCGCGATGCCAACCAGGGTTGAGACGAACGACTTGGCGACCGAGAACGAGGTTTCCCTGGTCTGCGCGTCGGCGCCGGCGAAGTAGCGCTCGTAGACCACCCGATCGTTGTGCACAACGACGAATGCCCGCGTGTCGGCGTCGCGCAGGGCGGCCGCCAGCGAGCGGTCCGAACCCCCGCCGAAGCCGTGTGCTCTGAGCGGCACCTCCGGACCGTCTGGCAGGGCGCTGGGTCGACCATGGGCCGCGACGGTCCGCGACGGGAACCGGTACTGGTCACCGATGTCGGCCTGCCGCCAGGCCAGCACGCGGGCGACGGTGGAGGTGTCGGTCGCGGTCCAGGCCCAGCCGAACAGCGCCAGCACCAGGGTGACCACAACGACACCGGTGGCCAGCAGGCGCCGTAACCACCGCCGGCCCTTCCGGCGCTTCATGGCTAGTGGCAGTGGCCGGATCCGGCCGCGTGCCCTGTCGAACCGGTGCCGAGGTCGTCGGAGCGACCGGCCTGGATCCGGGACCACTGGGCGATCGGGCGCCCGCCGGGCCACGTCGCGATGCTCGGCCAGTCGGGTGCTCCCGCGGTGGTGCGCAGACTGCTGCGCTGCTGCGGCCAGCCCGGTGGGGAGTCCTCCCACGACTCCTGGCGGCCGTACACGGTGAGATCCATCAATGCGTAGCTGTTGTCCAGCGTCTCCACGCCACGCCGTTTGGTCCAGTAGGTCTCGTACACGCGGTCGTGGTCCCGCAGGTAACAGACCAGGTGGAACAGACCGGGCTCACGATCGACCAGCAACTCCGCCAGCGACGGTTGCGCGGAGTACCACGGCAGCTCCCAGCCCATGAAGTCGCGGTAGGCCAGGCTCTCGTCGTACGACGTCTGGGCGTCTGCCCCGGGGGACGCGACGTTGCGGCCCTGGCAGAACACGGCGAAGGTGATGTCGCAGGAGTGCAGGGCCGACAGCTCGGCGACCTGGCCGGTGAAGAAGGTGCACCCCTCGCACTGCTCGGGCGACGGACGGCCGGGGTTCCACATGAAGTAGTACGCGATCAGCTGTCGACGCCCCTCGAACGCGGCCAGCAGGCTGGTCGGGCCGTCGGGGCCGAGCAGCGGCAGCGTGGGGTCGACCGGAACCATCGGGAGGCGCCGCCGAGCGGCCGAGATCGCGTCACCTTCCCGGGTATGCGCCTTCTCCCGAATCCGTAGTCGATCCAGTTCGGCCTGGAAGACCGTGCGGTCGACAACGGCCGGCGCCGGTGTGGTTTCGGGCAGGGACGTGTGGATGCTCACTGGTCGTGTCCTTCTCCTGCAGCCGGAACGAAGCCGCGGTCGTTGTGATGATCGAGACCATCCGGCAACAGGGCAAGCAGTTGGCGCGTGTGACCGGGCAGCTCCACCTCGCCGAGCCCGGTGACCAGCTCGCGAAGCGGCACGCCCTGGTCGACCAGCAGGACGTCGTTGGACAGCAGCCGGCTGGGCACCTGCCTGTCGAGCTCCTCGTCGCTGAGCGTGGCACGGGCGAGCTCGCACAGTGCTTCGCCTTGCACACGGAGGCGTTCATGCAAGCCGGCCTTGCCGCCGGCGAGCGTGATGGTGCGATCGATCGTCCAGGCGTCCAGGGCGATCCGGTTGTCGTAGGTGGTGTGCACGCCCGCGGCGATCCTGGCCGCGTCCAGCAACGCGCGATAGGCGTTTCGAAGATGGGTGGTGTCCATGGCTGTGACCCTTCGTTGATCGGTGACCGGGCTCAGGTGCTCCGGGTGGAGGCTGGGCCTCGGTGTTCGTAGCGGGGGAGGGTGATCGCGGTCGCCTTGCTGAAGAACAGCCGCTTCGCCAGGCCGCGCAGAGGTCGGGCGAGCATCAGGCGGGTGGAGACGTTGCGCAGCCGGATGGCGGCTCGGCTGGATGGGGCGTAGGACCGGATGCCGCCGGGAGGCAACCGCTGGCCGGTGGCGACATACGGCCGTACCAGCTCCTCGTAGCGATCCAGCGCGACCACCGGATCACGTCCGCTGGTGATCTCACCAGCCAGCACGTAGGCACCGACCAGCGCCAGGCTGGTGCCCAGCCCGGTCAGCGGGGACGGGCCGTAGGCGGCGTCCCCGACCAGGGCCACGCGTCCCTTGCTCCACCGGGGCATGTGCACCTGCAGCAGGGCGTCGAGGTGGAAGTCGTCGGCGGTCCGGGCCGCCGCCACGAGGTCCGCGGTGCGCCACCCGGCCCCGGCGAAGCGGCTCGCGAGCAGGTCGCGCTGCTGGTCCAGGTCGTGCCGGTCGAACGCCAGCGGCACGGACCGGAACGACAGGCTGGCCTTGGCGGTGCCGGGCGTCCGCCCGGGCCGGAGCGAGGCGACCAAACCCCCGGGGTGGTTGTACATGGCGTACCACCCGTGCAGCGGCTCGCCCTCGGGTGCGGTGAACCAGGCCATGTACCCACCCAGCGGGCGCACGTACTCCTCCTCCGGCCCGAACACGAGCCGGCGGGTCGCCGAGTGTGGCCCGTCGGCGCCGATCAGCAGGTCGACGATGCGTGCCGAGCCGTCGGACAGGTCCACCCGCACCTGCCCGTCCCGGTCGCTGACGGCAGTGATGCGGGTGGAGAACAGGTAATCCACGCCACGTCCACGCCCGTCGTCGACGACCAGCTGGGCCAGGTCGCCGCGCAGGATCTCGATCTCGCTGATGATCCCCTCACCGCCGAAGTCGTCGACCCGCATCTCGGTCAGGTGCCGCCCGCTCGAGTCGACGTCGGCGATCCCCTGTTGGTGCAGTGCCAGCTGTCGTGCGCTGGCCAGCAGGCCGATCCGCTCCATCACGGTTCGGCCGGCACCACGCAGGTCGACGGCTTGCCCACCGGTCCGTACCCCGTCGGCCAGCTCCACGACCGTGACCGCCACGCCACGCCGGGCGAGGAGCGAGGCCAGGACCGGGCCGGCTATCCCGGCACCGCTGATCAACGCCGTGCGGACCGACGACCCCTCGTCGATCGGCGCCTGTCGACCGTCGAGACTCATCGGGACATCACCCTCGGCTGCTCGGATCGGCACGGAGCCAGCGCCGGGATGAACAACAGTGCGGTGATGGGCAGGCACGCGAGGTCGACGGCGACTGCGGCCACTGCCACGACGGCAAGGGCCGGATAGAGCCCCCAGCCACGCAGCCGGTTGCGGTGGGCGGTGGCGCCGAGCAGCCCGGTGATGCCGAGCAGGAAGAGCAGCGGCCCGGCCGCCCGCAGCGGATCCGGCAGCTCACCCAGGCTGGGAAAGAGGTCAGTCAGGGTCACCCAGCCGAACGCGCCGACGCCGGCCAGCCCGGCGGCCGCGGCCAGCCAGTAGACCCCTCGCCGGAGCGACTGCGCCATCATGACGGTGAGTACGGCGAAGGCTATCCAGCAGACCAGGAAGCCGACGTGGCCGATGTCCCACCACAGCCCGGGGCCGTGGGATCCGTCGCGGCCGTCGAGCCATCGGCATCCGGCGTAGCCGAGCAGCGCGACCGGCACGACCCATGCCGCTATGCGCATCGGTGTGGGTGATCGCTGCCCGAGCGTAATGCCCTGCTGCACGGTCATGTCAGGTGTCTCCCTCGGTGGTGCGACTCGGTCCCGTTGGCGTGGCGACGAGACTCGTGACGATGGAGCGCTGCGTTCATCCCGGGTCGCCGGCGCTCGGGTCCACGGGCAGCCCGACGCGGTCGGACAGCCAGCTCAGATAGGTGTTCGGTCGTGCCGTCCAGCGGAGGTCGTCGGCACCGGGGCGGTGCAGCCGGAGCCGGCCGCACCGATCCACGGCGACCACGGTGCTGGCCGCCGTTGGCCCGGACGCAGCCACGAGCTTGCCCCCGTCGACGACGACGCAGGCGGAACCGAAGTAGTCCCGAGCGGTGTCCGCAGACGTGGCCGGCGGGCGACCGGTGGGATTGGCACTGCTGCCGTACAGCTGCGGGAAGCGCTCCCACAAGGCTGCCGTAGGTGCCCACCGTCCGTTGAAGGCGGACAATCGCCCGGCGCGCACGGCTGGGCGCAGCCAACGCGGGTATGGGGTCTCGACCCGCAACGGCAGCAGCAGGGTCAGCTGCCGCCCGAGCATCGCGACCACCCCGTCCAATGCGGTCGCCGGGACGTCCAGGCACCGCGACACACGCAGCCACTCGGTCCTGTTGTGCAGCGACACGGCGACGCTCTGGCTCGGCGACCGGTGTTTGACCGCGTTGATCCTCTCGGCCGTCGTGGCCACCAGGCCGTACGTCATCGGTGGTGGGTTGGGAACGACGACCGCTTCCCCGGCCGCTAGGGCATCGCCTGCGCGGGCGAGCCCCGGCAGGGCCGCCCCGGCTCGCGCCACATCCGCTTGCACAGCTGACAACCTAGAAATGGGCACCGCGGGAGGGGAAAGCCTTTTCCGCGATGAATCGAGAGCCCGCGCCTCTAGGTGCGGAGTACCTTCGACGCGTGGACCCCGACGTCCGGCTGCTCCGCTACTTCCTGGCCGTGGCCGAGGAGCTGAACTTCACCCGGGCCGCGCAACGACTGCAGATCGCCCAATCGTCGCTGAGTGCTCAGATCCGTCAACTGGAGGCACAGCTGGGGGTCCGGCTGCTGCAGCGCAGCACGCGCTCGGTGTCGCTGACCGAGGCCGGCGAGGCTCTCCTGGCCCGGGGCCCGCACGCGATCTCGGCGATGGAGCAGGCCTGGCAGGCCGCCCGTGAGGCCGGCCAGGGTGTGGTCGGGACGTTGCGGCTCGCCTACACGCTCAGCGCCGGCCACGACACGGTGCCACGGCTGGTTGAGGCGGTGCGCGAGTCATACCCCGGCATCGTGGTGTCCACCGAGGTGCGCACGACGCCCCAGGTGCTCGCCGCCGTGCAGGACGGCCGGGCGGATGCCGGCGTCGCACGTACACCGGCCCCGTTGGACGGCGTGCGGCTGCAACCGTTACGGCGCGACCCCGAGGGGGTCGTGGTGGCGGCCGGCCATCCACTCGCCCGCCTGGAGGCGGTGCGGCTGGCCGAGATCGCCCGGTATCCCGTGGTGTTGCACCCGCGTGCCGCCAACCCGGCCCACCACGCGTTCATCAACGAGCTGTTCGCGTCCCGGGGCCTGCGACCGTCGTTCGTCGAACGCGACATCGCCTTCGACCTGAGCCAGAGCATCGTCACCGAGGGCAGCGCGGTCACGCTGGTCGGGCGTTCGGCCGCGCTGAGCCTGCCTCGAGACGTGCGCTGGGTGCCACTAGCCGAGCCGATTGCCGTGACGGTGGCCCTGGTGCTTCCCGCGGGCGAGCCGTCGGGCAGTGCTGAGCACTTCGCGTCGGTGGCGTCTGAGTACGCGGCGGCACAGGGGTGGCTGACGGGGCCCGACTCGGCTTCGCCTGCAGGCGGGTGAGGCAAACGCCAGCGCGCCGGGCGCCGTGGCCGCGGCGCCTGGTCAGGCGGCGATGACGCGCTCGACGAACGACACGATCTCGTCGGCGACGTCGTCGCGGATCTCGGGTTCGTTGTGCACTTCGTGGCGGAACCCGGGGTAGACGCGGGTGCGCACGTCCGGGTGCCCGGTCGAGATCAGCTTGTTCGCGACGTGGTAGGCGCCTTCTCCGTAGTTGGCAACCGGGTCGGCGTCGCCCGCGAGGATCAGCACCGGCAGGTCTGGGCGAACGCGCCCGTACCAGTCCTCTGCATTCGCCGAGTCGTAGCTCTCCACGAAGCCCCGCAGGAAGCGCACACTCATCGGAGCGCCGAAGTTGTTCAGCGGATCGATCGCGTGATCGTGGACCACTGCGCTGTCGCGGGCGACCCAGTCCGTCGGGCCGGCGTCGGCACCGAACCGGGAGACGAAGTCGTGGAACACGGCGTGCACCAGGGCTTCGTCCGCGGGGGCGGTCGGATCCGGCGCCGCGGCGAGCGCGGCCCGGTCGAGCACGTTCTCGATGCCGTGCATCTGGGCGGCGACGCCGCAGAGTGCGAGACCATCGAACTCGTCGCTGGACTCCGCGGCGAGGCCGCGGGCGATCATCGAACCCCAGGAATGCCCGAAGACGACGTAGGGCAGGCCGGGGTACAGCTCCCGTACCCGGGACCGCAGGGTCTGCTCGTCGGCCACCACCACGGCGGCGGCATCGTCGCCGGCGTCAGCCCAGATCCCTGAGGTCATCGCGGTCCTCCCGTGACCAGCGTGGTCGTCGGCGGCCACCACGAAACCCTCGTCGAGCAGGCGGGTGATCAGCCGCAGATAGCGACGCGAGTGCTCGCCGAGCCCGTGGATGAGGTGGACGACCGCCCGGGCCGGCCGGGTCGGCTGGTAGACCCAGGCTTGGATGGTGTCGCGGCCGTTGCGCGACGGGAACTCCAGCTCGATGAGCGCCATGTGTCTCCCCAGGTGTTCTCCCGGCCCGGGAGGACAGCAGGAAACTAGCACGCGTCGAGCCGTCATCCGGGCGGATCAGGACATTGCCCTTCGATGCGCAGGAGGCAGGGCGCCCACACCCAAGCGCCCAACCACCCGATTTGCCGAAACCCCCGCAGGCGACGCGGCGATGGGCGACGATGGTTGTGATCACTCGGGTGCTGTTGGTGATCGCAAGGCATGACCCCCAACGGTCATTGGCTTGTCTCGGGGAGGCACTCATGCGGGATTGGTTTCATCGGCACCGGCTGCTCGGCATCGTTCTCGGCACCGTGGTTGGGCTGTTCGTCTTCTTCACCGCCGTAGGCGTGATCGTCGACTCACCCGACGACCAGCCCACCGCTGACCCCACTCCCGCGGCCACGGTCACCCAGACGGTGACCGTGACGGTGACCACGACGCCCACCCCCGAGCCGGCGGCCTCCCCGTCCGCCGAGCCGACCCCTTCCCCCGGCCGTACGCAACCAGCCCCGGCCGCGGCCACCTCGCCCCCGGCCAAGCCGAAGCGGCGCACCTATGTGGTGACCCGTGTCGTCGACGGCGACACGGTCGACCTGGGCAACGGCCAGACCGTTCGCCTGGCCGGCATCGACGCCCCCGAGCGTGGCGAGTGCGGTTACGCCAAGGCGACCCGCAACCTGGAGAAGCTGGTCCTGGGCAAGAAGGTGCGGCTGGGCGAATCCGACGAGGACACCGACCGCTACGGACGCCTGCTGCGCTACATCGACGTGCGCGGCCGCGACGCCGGTCTGGCCCAGATCAAGGCCGGCCTGGCGATCGCGCGCTACGACAGCCGCGACGGCTATGGGTTCCACCCGCGCGAAAAGCGCTACATCAAAGCCGACGCCCAGACGCCGCAGCAGCACTGCACACGGACCAAGCCCACCCCTAAAACCCAGCCCAAACCGAAACCACACCCCAAGCCCAGGCCAAGGCCGAAGCCGGTCAGCAGCTGCGCCTCCGGCTACAGCCCCTGCATCCCGCCCTACCCACCGGACCTGGACTGCGCCGACGTCGGTGGACCCATCGCGGTCACCGGCTCGGACCCCCATGGGTTGGACCGCGACGGCGACGGCATCGCCTGCGAGTAGCGGAGTTGCGTAGGTGGTGATCAGCGCGCCAAGGACAATGTCTGTTCCTCCAGGAACGCGTACATCCCGGCCAGTCCACCCTCACGGCCGATGCCGGCCATGCCGAATCCTCCGAAGGGCACCTCCGGTGTGTTGGGCGCGCCGTTGTTGATCCCCACGATCCCGGTCTGCAGACGTGCCGCCAGGTCGAGGCCGTGCTGCGGGTCGGCAGACATGACGTACCCGCCAAGTCCGGTACGCCACGCGTTGACCTCCTCAGCGACGTCGTCCTCGTCGCTGAACCTCTTCATCACCGCAACCGGACCGAACACCTCGCGATGCCACAGATCGGTGTCCTGCTCGGCCTCCACGACTGCCGGACCACAGAAGAACCCGGCGGACTCGGGGGCGGCCACCCGGGTGACCGGGCAGCCCGACGTCTCCGCTGCCGCGACCGATGTCTCAAGGGCTTCGACATGGCTGGGGCGCAGCAGCGGGCCGAGCTCGGTCTCCCGGTCGAGTGCGTCTCCCAGGCGGAGTGACTGCATCCGCTGGGTGAAGCGTCGAACGAACTCGCCATAGTGCCGCTCGTGTACGAAGAAGTTGTTCGCAGCGATGCACGAGGCACCGTTGTTGCGGAACTTCGCGACCTGCGCGGCCTCGAGCGCTACCTCGAGATCGGCGTCCTCACACACGATGAACGGTGCCCGGCCACCTAGCTCCATGGTCACACGCGTCAAGGTTTCCATCGCGCGGGCGGCGACCAGCGTTCCCACCCGATTCGACCCGGTGAACGACACGGCGGCGATCGCCGGATGGTCCACCAGTCTCGTGGTCAGTTTCTCGCCATCACCGACAACCATCCCTACTGCTCCGTGCGGTAGGTGTTCCTCGCACAGTCGGGTGAGCACCAGCGCCGACAGCGGCGTGAGCTCCGACGGCTTCAACACGACCGGACACCCGGCTGCCAGCGCGGGGGCGAGCTTGCGCGCCGGGATGGATAAGGGGAAGTTCCACGGCGTGACCGCAGCCACGACCCCCACGGGGTGCCGGCGAACGAAGTAGCGGCGCGACGGCTGCTCGTAATAGCCCTCCGTAGCGAACGTCGCCGCTTCGGCGTACCAGTCGAAGTAGCGGGCCGAGAACTCTGCTTCGGCCTCCCCCTCCGCCAGCCTCTTCCCTGTCTCGGCGGCGACTATCCAACCCAACTGTGCCGCGTTCGCCCGGATACTCGATGCGATCTGGCGCAGAGCCGTCGCGCGCCGCCGCCCGTCGAGGCGTCCCCAGAGGTTCCGCGCCTGACGCGCGGCCTCGACCGCATCGTCCACGATCCCCGCATCGACCCAGCCACACTGTGCCAGCCGGTTGCCCGTTGACGGGTTCGGAAGGTCGTGCGGATCGCCGCCCATCGGCTGGCCAGCGATCCAACCACCGGGCTGTGGGGATCCCAGGTCCACCAGGTCAGGAACTCGGACCTCACCTTCACTGGCCATGAGCAAAGCGCTCCTCTCGGGTTGCGGTGAACGTCTTGACGAAGTCCTCGTCGAGCTGGACGCCCAGCCCGGGACCAGCGGGGACCTCCATGCCCGCAGGGCCCAGCCCGAGTGGCTCGGCGAAGAGTTCGGTGCGCAGTGGGTTCTCCCTGATGTCGTACTCGAGCCAGGAAACCTCGAACGCCGCACCCAGCTGCAAGATCGCTGCGATACCAAGACCACCGCTGTAGCAGTGGGGGGCCAGCTCTGCCCCGTACCGCTTCGCGCTTCTCGCCACCGTGCCGGCCACGCTGAACCCTCCGGACTTGGCGAGGTCAGGCTGGATGACATGGACACCCGCTGAGCTCGCGTAGGTCGCGAACTGTTCAGCCCCGTACAGATTCTCGCCGGTGGCGATACGGATACCGGTCGCCGTAGCCAACTTCTCCAAATCCGCCACGCGGTCCCCGTTGAGTGGTTCCTCCAGCCATTCGACGCGATACTCCTCCAGCAGGTGAGCCATTCGCCGGGCTTCGCCCAGATCCCACGCCTGGTTGGCGTCGGCCATGAGCCGGGCGTCCTCCCCCATGACCGTCCGTGCGGCGTGCAGCGTGGCGATGTCCGCGTCCTCGCCGAACCCCAGCTTCACCTTCACGGCGTCCAAGCCCCGCTCCAGGGCGCGCTCACAGAGTTGAGGTACGGCTGTCGGCCCGACACCGCTGGCGTAGGCCGGAATGGTGCGGTTCTCGCGAATGCCGTCCGGGGCGAGCAGTTGCGACACCGGGACACCGTGATGCTTGCCGAGCAGGTCCCAGAGCGCGATGTCCACGCCGCTGAGCGCCTGCCAGATCGGTCCGGTCGCACCCCATTGCCTGCCGACGGGCAGCAGTTGGCGAAGCAGCTCACCTTGGACGGCGATCGGATCCGCCACATCCTTGCCGAGCAGGAGCGGGAACACGCCGTCGCAGAGGGTGGCGACCCGTTCGGCGGGTGCCCAGCCGGGGTAGTTGATCCAGCTCTCCCCGATGCCGGTCAGTCCGGCTGCCGAGACCTCCACGAGACACACCTGGCGGTTCTCCAGGCTGCCGAAGGACATCGGTACGGCAGCCCGGATATCGGCCGACAGCACGGTGACGGAGAGCCTGTCCACGACGAGCGGCCCTGGCTCGGGGGCCTGTCCGTCGACCGGTGTGGCGGTCACGAAGCTCGATGCATCACCGTTCATCGCTGGGGTCTGACATCGAGGTTCCGATACGCCTTGTGCAGCACCCCGCTGTCCCAGCTGCCCAGGCCCAGGTCCGCCGCGGCGCGGTTCAGCGCGTCGACCAGCTCCGCGATCGGTGCGGCGGTCCCGGACTGGTCGGCGAGTTGAAGCGCGAGTCCGTTGTCCTTGGCAAGCAGGTCGAGGGCGAACACGGGACTGTAGTCACCCGCGACCATGCGCGGCGCCGCCTCCTTGAACAGGTTGGACACCGTGGCCGCACCCGACTCCGCGACGGCGTCGACAAACACCGCAGGATCGACGTCGTTGTCGGCGGCGATGGTCAGCACCTCCGCCGTGACCGCGTTGATGGCGCCGAACATCAGGTTGTTCAGGAGTTTGACCACCGATCCGGCACCGACGTCGCCGACCCGCAACACGCGCGCCGCTACCGACTTCTGCAGGATCGGCTCCACGGTTGCCACGGCGGCCGCCGGGCCGCCGACGACGAGAGTCCAGAACCCGCAGCGTTCCGGACGCCCGAGCACCGGGGCATCGAGATAGGTGACCTGACGGTCCCCGAGGGTCTTCCCCGCTGCACGCGCCGTCTGCGCGTCGATCGTGGACAGATCCGCGACCACGGATCCCGGCGCCGCGGCCGCCAGAGCACCCTCAGCCAGGCCACGGACATGCTCGGGACGCGGCACCGACAACAGGATCGTGCGGGCCGATGCCACCGCGTGCGACACGTCGTCGGTCACCTCGACGCCGGCCGCGGAGGCGTCCTGCCGAGCGGTGGCCGAGGGGTCGTATCCGACGACCTCGAAGCCCTGCTGGACGGCGCGAGCCGCGGCACGGCCCCCCATCGTCCCCAACCCGAGGATGGCCAAGACCTCAGCGGTCACTTGCTGTCCTTCCACGCCTTGTACGCATCGAGGAACACGTTCGGGTCGAAGAACTCTGACGGCTCGACGAACTTCGGCAGCCCGCCGATGTCCACGAACACCTGCTCGGTGCGGCCGATCCACTTGGCCACATCACCGTTCTCGTAGTGCTCGGCCCACTGGTCGTTGTCGTAGACCTTCTCGAAGGAGAAGTTCCGTTTGGTGTCGGCGAAGCTCTGGTCATCCTTGTAGGCCGCCTCGTGCACGGTCTTCAGAGAAGTCTCGGTGTCATTGACCAAGAGGTCGTTGATCTCCATCCAAGCCTCGGTGAGCCGGTTCAAGGTGTCCCGGTCGTTCTCGAAGAAGTCGTCGCTTGCCAGCCAGCCACCAAGGATCGATGCTTCCGGGAAGTAGTTCTTCGCCGAGTCGATGAGCTTGGCGGACGGCGCCTTCTCCATCACTGTCTTGTCGAACGGCACCCACAGCACGACCGCCGGCGCCGCACCCGAGATGAACCCGCTCACCGCTGCCGGCATGTCGGCGTTGACGATGTTGACATCGTCCGGGCTCAGGCCGTTGGCCTTGAGCGCGTTGTACAGGTAGACGTGGGCGGTGGTCCCCTTGGTCGTCAGGATCTTCTTCCCCTTCAGGTCCTTCACGGACTTGATCCCCGACCCGTCAGCGGCCCACAGCTGCGCGGTGTCGTACTCGATGTCGTTCGCGAGGAAGACCTTGCTGCCGCCGCGTGCCGGGAAGTTCGACAACACCGCGCCCATGATCGCAACGTCGACGTCTCCACTGCCGAGGGCCTGGCTCAGCGCCAGCCCGGTGTCGAACTGAACGGGCTCGATCTTCAGGTCGTGGTCTGCGTAGATGCCTTCCTCGATGCCGAGCCACATATGGGTGTCCACGGCCACGGTGTGCAGGTAGCCGACCTTCACAGCCGTCGCCCCTGATTCGGTCTGGCTGTCACCGCCGTCTCCACCTTCCAGCGCACAGCCTGCGGTGGCGCCCAGCAAGGCGGCGACAGCCGCGATCACGGTGAGCCCTCTTCTCAAACCAGTCAGGTGCTTGCTCATGACTCCTCCTTGGGTGGCGCGCGGATGGCTCACTTGGTTGTGGTGTTCTCGTCGCGCAACAGCTGCTCGAGGTGTCGCCTCAGCGTGACGAACTCGGGCGAGAACCTGGCTTCTGAAGTTCGAGGGACCGGCAGATCCACATCGACAACCTCTCGTACTCGGGAGGGCCGTCGGCTCAGCACCACCACGCGGTGGGAGAGGAAGACCGCCTCCTCGACGCCGTGCGTGATGAAGAGCACGGTGCCCTCCTCCTTGAGTTGGATGTCGTGCAGGAGCTCCTGCATGTACTCCCTCGTCTGGGCATCCAGCGCGGCGAACGGCTCATCCATCAGCAGCAGCTTCGGTTCGGTGGCATAGGCGCGGGCAATCGCCACACGCTGGCGCATCCCTCCGGAGAGCTCCTTCGGATAGGCGTCCTCGAAACCCTCGAGCCCCATGAGCGAGACGAACTTGCGGACCGTCTCCTCGCGCTCCCGACGAGGTCGTCGGTTGCTGGCCAGTCCAAGACCGAACGCGATGTTCTTGCGGACCGACAGCCAGGGGAACACGGCGTACTGCTGGAAGACCACCCCCCTGCTCGGGTGCGGCCCATCGACCACCATGCCGTCGACCGTCACCGTGCCTGCGTCCGGTTCGACAAAGCCGGCCGCCATGTTCAGCAATGTCGTCTTGCCGCATCCCGAGGGCCCGATGACCGAAACGAACTCGCCCGGCGACACCGAGAAGCTGCATTCGTCCAGCACCTGGAGCGAACCCTGCGAACGCTCGTACCTCTTCCCGATGGCATCGAACCTGATGATCTGCTCGGTCGCGTCGCGGGTCTGCATGGGAAGGCTCATCGCCCCGTCTTCTCCTGCCATCGAGTCGTACGTGCTTGCGCGAGGCGCAACACGAAATCCATCACGAGTGCGCTCAGTCCGATCACGAGGATGCCTACGTAGACATCGGGCATGCGGAAGAAGGCGCCGGCGTCCTGGATGACGGCACCCAGGCCGCGTTGTGCCGCGATCAACTCCGCGGCGACGACGGTCGCCCAGGAGACACCGAGGGACACGCGCAGCGCGGTGAACAGGTGCGGGATCGACGCCGGGACGACGGTCTTGGCGAACACCTCCCACGAGTTGGCGCCGAGCACACGAGCCGCTCGCACGAAGACGGGGTCGATCCCCGAGATGCCCTCGTAGAGCACCACGACGCCGGCGAAGAACGAGGCGTAGACGAGGATGGACACCCGAGCCACCTCACCGATCCCGAAGTAGGCGATCACCAACGGAATAAGGGCGATCGGTGGAAGGGCACGGAAGAAGTTGACCAAGGGCTCGAACATGGCTCGCAGCGGCGGGTACCACGCCAGCAGGAACCCGGCCGGGACGGCGAGGCCGCAGCCGATCAGCACGCCCAGCAGCACTCGCGTGATGCTGATGCGGGTGTCCAGCAACAACTCCTGCTGGGTCAACCGGCGCCAGAACGCCTGAGCGACCTCGTCCGGACGTGGCACCAATCCGTTGCCGGCAACATTCGTCAGCGCGATCAGGTACCAGACTCCCAGCACCAAGGCGACGCCGAGCAAGGCGTAGCCGACTGCGGCAAACCGCACGAACCTCCGCGGCTTCGGCGCCGGACGTGCCGGGCCATCACCCGCGTCCGTACGTACTCGCCGCTGGGTCACCGCCATCAGCCCCCGCCTCCCTGCGACTGGCGGGTGGGCGACACATGCTCGCCCACCCACCTCAGCGGCCGGCGCGTGCAAACCCCCGGAAGCATCATGCATTGAGAATGTTACATGTAACACAACTTGTCAATGGTGCTACCGCATTGATCGGGTGCTGCGCGCTGTGCGCCCCGATCAGGCTTCGAGCTCCTGCTCCAGCAACTCCCGGAGCCGCCGAATGTGCTTGCCAGCAGCGTCCTCGGCACGCCGGGGGGCCCGGGCCTCGATCGCGGAGAGAATTCGCTCGTGATCCGCGAGCGCCTCCCCCGGCCCCGAGCTGACCACGGTTGTCACCATCGCGATCCGGATCTTGATCTGGATCTGGTCCAGTAGCGCGGCAAGGTCCTCATTGCCTGCCGCCTCCCTGACGAGGGCGTGAAAGCGCATGTCCAGTTCGAAGTGACGCCCATAGTCCTGACGACGCACCGCGTCGGCATGCTCGTCGAAGATCTCGCGGAGTTCGACTCGCTGCGCAGTGGTGGCACGGGTCGCCGCCAATCGAGAGGCCATCCCCTCCAGGGCCTCTCGCACCTCGTAGATCCGCACCAGGTCCGCCGAGTCGAACTGCGCCAAGACCGCGCCACGACGTGGCTCCTCCACCGCCAGGCCCTCACGGATGAGCCGAATGACGGCTTCGCGCACCGGCGTTCGGCTCACCTGCAGCTTGGCTGCGAGTGCGGGGACACTGAGCCGGCCGCCGGGGGGCAGCGCGTGGTCCAGGATTGCGGCCAACAGCCTGCTGTACACGTCATCGGTGATGCGCGTCCTCGCCGGCACAGCCTCGAGAGACATCCGTCCTCCCCTTCCCACTGCAGGGCGGCGCCCCGGAGCCAACGACCCGCGCACATCCTAGCGCGTGCCGCATATTACATGTAATTTGGCGCCATGGTTGAGCAGGAACTCGAGTACGGGGATGGATATCTGCAGGTCCAACTGCCTGACAGCGCGATCGTGCTGCAGCCAGGACGGACGCGGCCAGAGCCACCGCCGCTGCAAGACCCGATCGAGGCCACTCGCCAAGCCTTGCGCAATCCGCTGGGAACCACACCCATCCCGGATCAGGTCGGCCGTGGCTCACGAGTGGTGATCGCCTTCCCCGACCGCGTCAAGGGAGGCAGCCACGCCACGGCCCATCGGCGCGTCACCATTCCGCTGCTGGTTGAGGAGTTGGAGCGCGCAGGGGTACGGCGTTCCGATATCACGTTGGTCTGTGCGATCGGGCTGCACCGCAAGAACACACACGAGGAGTTCGCCGCCTACTTGGGCCCGGAGGTGATGGGTCTGTTCCGTCCCGAGCAGGTGATCAATCATGATCCGGAGGACCCGGAGGGCGTAGTGGACCTGGGGACTTCCGCCCTCGGCGATGTGGTGGAAGTCAACCGGCTTGTGGTCGAAGCCGACCTCGCCATCCTGATCGGCCACGCGGCCGGGAACCCGTACGGGGGATTCAGCGGCGGCTACAAGATGCCGGCCACCGGGCTGACCACCTGGCGCTCCATTCGATGCCATCACAGTCCCCACACGATCAACCGGGCCGACTTCGTACCGGTGTCGACGGGCAGCCACTTCCGGCAGCAGTTGCAGGCGATCGGCCAACGCATGGAGACGGCCATGCCGCGGCCATTCTTCGTCGTGGATGCAGCGCTGAACGCACATGCCCAGCAGATCGACGTGCACGCTGGTGCCATCCCGGCTGTGGAGGCCGCCTCGTGGCCGGTTGCGGCTGAGCGTGCCGATGTGACCGTCTCCGGAGAGCCGGCGGAGGTGCTGGTGGTGGGTATCCCGCGGAACTTCCACTACGGCAACGGGATGGGATCGAACCCGATCCTGATGATGCAAGGTATCGGTGCGTCGCTGGTTCGAGCCCGCGGCGCGATGGTGGAGCATCCGGTCGTCATCGCAACCTCGATCTGTGACGGCTGGTTCAACGACACGGAGTTCCCGGCCATGCGTCAGCTGTACGAGCTGTTGCAGTCGGTCGACCGGCCGTCGGACATGACCAGGTTCGAGGAAGAAGTGGCCACAGATCCCGAGTACCGCTACCGGTTCCGGCACAAGTACGCCTATCACCCGTTCCACGGGTTCTCCATGGTGTACATGGGGGCGTTGGCGCGCCAGATCACCAAGGCGACCTACATCGTCGGAGCCAAGAGTCCTGGGCATGCACGCGGAATGGGCGCCATCCCGGTGCCCACGTTTGCTGCCGCCATGAGCGAGGCCGAGCGCCACGTAGGCAGGCATCCCCGCATGCTGGTCGTCCCCGCATTGTCCCAGCCTTCGTACCATCTGTCGCTGCCCAGCGGAATGGCCACAGCCGCCAGCTGAAGCCCGGCGCACCCTGCGCCTGGAGGCCTAGCCAGCACCAGCGGCCTGGCTGTCGGCGATGACGCCACCTGGATCAGCGGGCAGACGATCCGGCTGCGGATTGGCGCAGCGTCATTCTCGATTAGTCAATTCGGCCCATGGACGCTCAGAGTATCGCCCCCTAGCATCGAGATACCCCAACGGAGGGGGACGAGATGCGCGCGACCATCCCGGCGCGACGCCCGCCCATTGTCCTAGCCGCTGCTATCGCGGCGCTGCTCCTGGCTGTCGCCGGTTGCGCCGGCGGAGGGGATGACGAGACAGACGAGACCCCTGTCGCCGCCTCACCCACACCGACAGCGACCGAGGAACCCACCGAACAGGCAACCGGGACCATCACCCTCGAGGACGCCGAACAGGCCGCGCTCAACGAGGTCGGCGACGGAGAAGTCACCTGGTCCGGACCCGAGGACGACCGCGGTGCCAAATGGGAGGTCGAGGTCACCCGACCCGACGGCAGCGAGGTCGACGTCCTGGTCGCGGCCGACGGGTCGATCGTCAAAACCAT
>CAZNCE010000025.1:0-4941 GCA_964571285.1 uncultured Nocardioidaceae bacterium
GTCTGACCGACTCAGCGCTCCGTCTCCGTCCGCGCCGACCCCGCGCTGGGGTACGTGTGTTCGCGCCGACCCTGCGCTCGGGTACGTGTGCTCGCGCCGACCCCGCGCTGGGGTACGGCGGTTGGGTGTACCGGAGCGCGGTCTCGCTGCGAAGGTGGGGGCGCGGCCCCGGTGCCCAGACCGGGCGGCAGGTCAGGGCCCGAGCCGGTCCAGCAGTGCCGCGTGCTCGGCGTCGGTCAGCCCGCCCACCGGCGCATCCGGGGTCGCTTGCAGCCAGCGCCACGTGTCGCGCGCCGTGTCGGCCACCGGGCGCGGCGCCAGCCCGGCCGCCAGCGTGACACTGGGATCCCTGGACATGTGCCCGGCGAACTCCGGGTGCGGCACCCACAGCGGCAGCGACCCCGGTCCCGTCCACGGTTCGATGCCCAGCGACGTCAGGTCGTCGTGCGCGGCCCAGCGCCAGGCCGGGTGCGCGCGGACACCGGCGGCCACGGCGTCCAGGAACACCGACATCGGCATCGGCTCGCCGACCGCGTCGAACGTGCCGGTCCGGCGCGCCTCGATGCTGTCCACCAGCCAGCGGGCCAGATCCCGTACGTCGACGATCTGCACCGGGTCCTCGGGCGACCCCGGCGCGACCACCACTTGGTCGCGTGCGATTCGCCTTGGCCAGTAGGCAAAACGACCGGACGGATCGCCGGGACCGACGATCAGCCCGGGGCGGGCGATGAACAGGTCCGCGGGCAGCGTCTCGACTGCCAGTTCGCACGCCCGCTTGTGCCCGGCGTACCCCGCCGGGTCGCTCTCGTCGCCGCCCGTCGGAGTCGGTTCGACCAGCGGCGCGCCGATGTCCTGCCCGGTCGTGGCCGAGTCGGCATAGACGCTGATGGACGAGACGTACGTCCAGTGGGCGGCGCGGCCGCCGAGCACTCGCACCGCCGAGCGCGCGTGTGACGGTCGCCTGGTCACGTCGACGACGGCGTCGTACGTCCGTTGCGCCAGCGGAGCCAGCGCCTCGGGATCGTCCCGGTCCACGGTGAAGGACTCCACCCCGGCGGGCACCGGCCCGGAGCGTCCACGGGCTGCGCAGGTGACCCGATGCCCGCGGGCCACCGCGTCCCGAGCGAGCTGCCGAGAGAGCCAGGCCGTCCCGCCCAGCAGGAGAAGTCGCATGAACCGAGCCTTGAGGGTCCGGCCGCGGGTGGGCAAGGGCCTTCGCTGTGCGCAGAAGGCGGGATCGGGATGCTCCTTGTTAGCGTGACGAAGCCACCCACACTCGCCAGCGGAGGAAGCCATGGCGCAGCCGATCCCCGGCCCGGCGCTGACGACGCTCTATACGAGCCGGGTGATGGTCGCCACCGTCGACCCCCTCGCTTCTCAGGCCGGCGTGGAGATGCTGCGCCGTGGCGGCTCGGCAGCGGACGCGGCGATCGCCGCCAACGCCGTGCTCGCCGTGACGCTGCCCAACCAGTGCGGGTTGGGTGGTGACCTGTTCGCCCTGGTGCACAGCGGTGGCGGCACCGCCCCGGCCGTGCTGAATGCCTCCGGTCGCGCTGGCTCCGGTGCGTCCGCGGAGCGGCTCCGCGACGAGGGGCGGGACCGGATGCCGGTTCGCGGTGACGTCCGCAGCGCCACGGTCCCGGGCTGTGTGGACGGCTGGCTGGCGCTGCACGACAGGTTCGGGCGGCTGCCGCTGGCCGACCTGCTGGCACCGGCCCGCGGGTACGCCGAGGAGGGGTTTCCCGCATCGCCGTACCTCGCGGAGGCGGCGCCGAAGGTGGCGGCAACGCCCGCCGGTGCCGAGCTGGCGCCCGGCGGTGTGCTCAGCGCCGGACAGGTGATCCGGCGTCCGGGCGTCGGCCGGCTGCTCGCTCACATCGGTGAACATGGCCGAGAGCCCTTCTACGGTGGAGAGTTCGGCCAGCAGTTGGTCGCCATGGGCGGGGGCCTGTTCACGGCGGCCGACTGCGCGGACAGCCAGGCGGAGTGGGTCGAGCCGATCTCGATAGCGGCGTGGGGCCACCGCATCTGGGGTCCGCCGCCGAACTCGCAGGCCTATCTCACGCTCGCCGCGGCCTGGCTGGCCGAGCGGCTCGACCTGCCGTCGGACCCCGCTGGCCCGGCCTGGCCGCACCTGCTGGTCGAGGCGGTGCGCCAGGCGTCGTACGACCGTCCCGCGATGCTGCACGAGCACGCCGACGGAGCCGCACTGCTGTCGCCCGAGCGACTCCGACCGCGGCTGGACGCGATCTCGCGCACCCAGACCGCGACGCTGACCGAACGGCACCTGCCCGGCGGCACGACGTACTTGTGCGCGGTCGACCGCGACGGGATGGGGGTGTCGCTGATGCAGTCCAACGCGATGAGCTTCGGGTCGCGGCTGGTGGTCGGCGACACCGGTGTCTTCCTGCACAACCGGGGCATCGGGTTCAGCCTGACCCCCGGGCACCCGGCGGAGTACGCCCCCGGGCGGCGGCCCCCGCACACGCTGTCACCAGCGCTGGTCACTGCCGCGGACGGCCGGCTGCGGGCGGTGCTCGGCACCCGCGGGGGCGACTCGCAGCCGTCGGTCGTGCTGCAACTGCTCACCCGCCTGCTGCACATCGGCCAGGACCCGGCGACCACGATCAGCGCGCCCCGGTTCGTGCTGCGGGGAGCCAACGACGAGTCGTCGTTCGACACCTGGGGGTTCGCCGGCGCGGTGCGGGTCGCGCTCGAGGGGCACGCCCCGGCCGCGTGGGCGGGCGGGTTGCGGCGGCTCGGGCACCGGGTGGAGACGGAGCCGGCATACTCTCACCCGTTCGGCCACGCTCAGCTGATCGTCGCCGAGCCGGATCACCTGGCCGGCGCCGCCGACCCGCGCTCGCTCTCCGCCTCGGTCGTGGGGTACTGAGTTCCACCCGGCCGCAGGTTCCCTCCGGTGCGTCGGGGCCCTCGATGCCGGCGGTAGGGTTTCGCCACCGTCTCGAACCCCTCCCCGACCACGGCTGGATGCGCGAATGCGGCTGATCGACGATCTCGTCCAGCGGCCCGCCTATGCCCTGATAAGGCTGCGCGGTGCCGCCACGGTCACCGTGCTGGGCGGGGAGACGCAGGATCTGGAGCGGATCGCGGACATCCCGCTCGCCGACGGCCCGCCCGCCGACGGTCGCCGGTTCGACCGGCTGGTCTGCGTCCCGTTCCGCCAGATCGCCGAGCGCGGCTTCGCCGCCCATGACGACGGGACCCCACTGCGTGCGATTGAGATCGACGCCGAGGCGGAGGTGCCCTTGGAGGAGATCCTCGGCGAGCTGCCCGACCTCGACGTGCGGAGCGGCGGCGACGGCGGCTTTGACATCGACGACGGCGCCTACGGTGACGTCGTCGCGTCGGTGATCCGGCACGAGATCGGGGCCGGGGAGGGCGCGAACCTGGTGATCGGCCGCACCTTCCGGACCCAGTTGCTCGACTGGGAACACCGGGCCGCGTTGTCGGTGTTCCGCCGGCTGCTGGAACGTGAACGCGGCGCCTACTGGACGTTCTGCGTGTTCACCGGCGACCGCTGGCTGATCGGGGCCAGCCCGGAGCGCCACGTCAGCGTGCAGGCCGGCGAGGTACGGATGAACCCGATCAGCGGCACCTTCCGGCTGCGCGGACATGTCGACGCGGTGGAGCGCAAGGACGCGCTGCTGCGGTTCCTGGCCGACGACAAGGAGATCTTCGAGCTCTTCATGGTGGTCGACGAGGAGTTGAAGATGATGTGCGACATCTGCTCGGAGGGGGGCCAGATCCTTGGGCCGTACCTGAAGCCGATGACGCATCTCGTGCACACCGAGTACCTGTTGGCCGGGCGCTCGCACCGGGACACCCGCGAGATCCTGCGCGACTCGATGTTCGCGGCCACGGTCACCGGCAGCCCGGTGGAGAACGCCTGCCGGCTGATCGAGCGGTACGAGCCGAAGGGCCGCGGCTACTACGGGTCGGTGCTGGCGCTGTTCGGCCGGGACCGGTCCGGCGGGCCGACGCTGGACGCCCCGATCCTGATCCGGACCGGTGACGTGTCGCTGGGCGGCGAGCTGACCGTCACCGCGGGTGCCACCCTGGTGCGCGACTCCGACCCGGCCTACGAGGTGGCCGAGACCCATGCCAAGGCTGCCGGCATCCTCGCCGCGTTCGGCCTGGTGGCCGGATCGGACGTGCCCCGGCAGGGCGTACGCGAGCTCAGCGTGGACGAGGACGTGCTGATCGCGCTGGGGTCACGCAACCAGCGGCTGTCCCGGTTCTGGATGACCGACCAGGGCGGTGCCGTGGCGGTGCCGTCGCTGCGCGGCCGGCGGGTGGTGATCGTCGACGGCGAGGACGACTTCGTGAACATGCTCACGCACGTGCTGCGGGTCCTCGGTCTTGAGGTGACAGTGGTCGCCCACGCCAGCATCGGCGCCGGCGCGCTGCCGGAGGCGGACCTGGTGGTGGTGGGTCCGGGACCGGGGGACCCCCGCGATCGCGCACATCCCAAGATGGCGGCCCTGCGCGACGTGACCGAACGACTGTTGGACTCGGACCGGCCGTTCCTGGCGGTGTGCCTGGGGCATCAGATCCTGTGCGACCTGCTCGGCATCCCGCTGGTGCTCAAGGACATCGTCTTCCAGGGCACGCAGACGACCATCGAGGTGCTGGGCCGCCGGGAGGACGTGGGCTTCTACAACACATTCGTGGCCCGGGTGGGCGAGGGAACCTCGCTGCCCACCGGGGTGACGGTCGACTCGGACCCGGTGACCGGCGACGTGCACCTGGTCCGTGGTCCGCGCTTCCGCGGCGTGCAGTTCCACCCGGAGTCGATCCTCACCGAAAACGGGTACGCGATCGTGCGCGACCTGCTCACCGAGCTGCTCGACTAGACGTACCGAAGCGCGGGGTCGGCGGGAGAGAGCCGGGGTGGGGGTGTACCGGAGCGCGGGGTCG
>CAZNCE010000025.1:5041-12596 GCA_964571285.1 uncultured Nocardioidaceae bacterium
AGGACGACGAAACCGCAGCCGGGTGCCTGCTCGGCTGCGGTTTCGCTCCGGTGGGGCCGGTCTGGGGCTTGCTCAGGTCTCGTTGCTGCCGGCGTCGCTGCCGAAGGTCACCTTGACCTGATGTGAGTCGCCGTTGCGGACCACCGTCAGCGTCGCCTGGTCACCCGGCCGGTAGGCGCGGACCATCGCGACCAGGCCGTCGCTGGTGCTGATCGGCTGGTCGCCCACCTTGGTGATCACGTCACCCTGCTGCAGGCCCGCCTTCGCCGCGGCCGAGCCGGGCACGATGGTCCTGACCTGGGCGCCGGCGGGAAGACCTTCGCTGTTCTCCGGCGTCCCGACCGTGACGCCCAGCCGGGCGTGCGTGGCCTGCTCACCGTTCTTCAGCTGCTGGATGATCGGCTTCGCCTCGTCGATCGGGATCGCGAACCCGAGCCCGATCGAGCCGGCCTGGCCACCCAGGCTCTGGGTGCTGCGGATCGCCGAGTTGATGCCGACGACCTCGCCGTTCATGTTCACCAGGGCGCCGCCGGAGTTGCCGGGGTTGATCGCCGCGTCGGTCTGGATGCCCGGGAACGTCGTGCCCGGGCCGCCACCCTCGCCGCCGGCGGTCACCGGGCGGTTCAGCGCGCTGACGATACCGCTGGTCACGGTGCTCTCCAGCCCGAACGGCGAACCGACCGCCACGACCGGCTGCCCGACCTGCAGCGAACCGGAGGAGCCGAGGTTGGCCGGCTCGAGCCCGCTGACCCCCTTGGCCTTGATCACCGCGAGGTCGGTCACCGGGTCGGTACCGACGATGGTGGCCTGGGCGCTGGAGCCGTCGTTGAACGAGACCGCGATCTCGCCGCCGTTCTCGGCCAGCTGGACCACGTGGTTATTGGTGGCGATGTAGCCGTCGGCGGTGAGGATGATGCCGGAACCGGAGCCGCTTCCGGCCGCCCCGGCGACATCAACCTTCACCACCGACGGGAGGATCGCCTGAGCCACAGCGGCCACCGACCCGGCCGGCGCCTTGACGTTCGAGACGGAAGAGGACGACGTCTCGGCGGTCGCAGGCGCGGCGGCCTCGGGTGAGTCGGTGACGGCGCTGTAGCCGGCGGCCCCACCGACGCCGCCGAGTACGCCAGCAAGCACCGCGGCGGCGACGATCCCCGCACCCCGTCCTCGCTTGCGCGAGGTGGGTGCCGAGGGCGGGGTCTGTGGGCCGAACGGCCCGCCGGGATCGGTGGCGGTGGATCCCGGTGTCGGGTTCGGCCGGTACTGGGGGTACGACGGACCGTACGGCGTCCAGTGCGGGTCCTGCGGACGGTTCTGCGCGTACGTCGGGAACACCGCCGTTGGCTCGTTCCCGGACTCGGCACCGGTGCCGTCGGCTTCCCGCGGCGCGGACTCGTGGGCGCGGCGGCTGAACGCGAACCCGCGCCCCGGCTTCTGCTGCGGGGAGTCCGGATCCGGCTTCGCCGCGCCGAATCCGGTCCAGCCACCCTCCCGGTCCTGCTCGGACCGGTACTGGTCGTCGGCGCGTCGTCCCGCACCGATGAACGCGTCATCGCGTGACGTGTCGCCGGTGCCGTGTTGCGGGTCCTGCCGGGGAGTCGTTCCGTCGTTCATGTGATCCAGTGTGTCCGCGGAGCCTGAGAGGCCCCTGAGACTGCGCTTGGGACTGTCCAAGACTCTCCTTCTACCCCGATCGGCGCCGAACAGTGCACGCCACCCGCGGATTGTCGGCTCGACGTCGCGACGTGTGGCTGCGCGCGATCCGGCGGATCAGCGCTGGGCGCCGGCAGAGCGGTCGGCGGGGTGGTCGTCGGCCGGTTCATCGGCCGGCTGCGGTGCCCGCCCCGGCAGGATCAGCCGGAAGGCCGCGCCGCCACCCGGGGCATGCCCGGCCAGCACCCGCCCGCCGTGCCGCTCCGCGGCCTGCCGGACGATCGCCAGGCCCAGCCCGGACCCCGGCAGCCGGCGTGCGTCCGACGCTCGGTAGAACCGGTCGAACACGTGGGGCAGATCCTCCTCGCTCAGCCCGGGCCCCTGGTCGTACACGTCCAGCTTGCCGTCCCGCAGCAGCACGGTCACGGTGCCGCCCTCGGGGCTCCACTTGACCGCGTTGTCGAGCAGGTTGATCACCGCACGCTGCAGCGACTGGCTCTCACCGACCACCGCCCACGGCTCGGTGCGGACATCGAAGGCCACGTCCGGCGCCCGGCGTCGTACCCGCTCCACCGCGCCGTGCACCAGGTCCGCCAGCTCGAGCTGCTCCGGGTGGTGCTCGATGGGCTCGTCGCGGGCCAACTCCACCAGGTCCTGGACCAGCGTGCTCAGCTCGACCGCCTGCGCGCGTACGGCGGTGAGCAGCTCCTCCCGGGCCGCCGGGTCCATGCCGCCGCGCTGGTCGGCCTGGGCCATCAGGTCCAGGTTGGTGCGTAGCGAGGTCAGCGGGGTACGCAGCTCGTGCCCGGCGTCGGCCACCAGCTGGCGCTGCCGCTCCCGGGACGCGGCGACGGCGGCGAGCATCTCGTTGAACGCGCGGGACAGCCGGGCGATCTCGTCGTCGCCGGTGACCTCGATCGGCAGCAGCCGGTCGGTCCGCGCGATCTCCTCCGCGCGTTCGGTCAGCCGGCGCACCGGGCGCAGCCCGGAGCGGGCCACCGCCATGCCGGCGAGCGCCGCCCCCACCACGCCGATCGCGCCGACCAGCACGGTGGTCCAGCCCAGCGTGGTCAGCACGTTCTCGGTCGGCTCCAGCGACTGGGCGAGCGAGAACGAACCCTCCCGGTTCGGCAGCGGCAGCGTGACCATCCGGTAGTTGCCGTCGTTGGACGACACGGTGCGGGTCGCGCTGTCGGAGCGGCCGGTGGCAACGGCGCGCTCGGGAGCGCCGCCGCGCAGGCCGCAGCGGGCCGGCACCTCCTGCACCACCCGGCCGCTGGCGTCGCGCAGCTGGGCACAGATGTCGGCGGCACCGAGCAGCCCGGTGGACGGGTCCTCCTGCCACGTGATCTTGCCGTTCCGGATGGAGTTCTGCAGCGCGGTCTCCGCCCGGGTCCGCACCGACTCGTCGACCGAGGCCAGCAACTGGTGGCGGATCACCAGGAAGGCGGCCAGGATCGTGGCGCCGACCGCGACCGTCACCGCGGCGGCCACCAGCACGGTGACCCGCCGGGCCAGGGTCATCCGGCTCACGGCGCCTGCTCCCGCAAGACGTACCCCACGCCGCGCACGGTGTGCAGCAGCCGTGGCTCACCGCCCGCCTCGGTCTTGCGGCGCAGGTAGCCCATGTAGACCTCGAGCGAGTTGGCCGTGGTGGGGAAGTCGAACCCCCAGACCTCCTCGAGGATGTACGCGCGGTCGAGCACGCGTCGCGGGCGGCGCAGAAACAGCTCCAGCAGGCTGAACTCGGTGCGGGTGAGCGAGATCGACCGCCCGTCGCGCGCCACCTCGCGAGTCGCCGGATCCAGCGACAGCCCGGCGAACGCCAACACCTGGTCGCCGGGGTCGTCCGGGTCGGCGCCGGTGGAACTGCGCCGCAGCAGCGCCCGTAGCCGGGCCAGCAGTTCCTCCAGCGCGAACGGCTTGGTGAGGTAGTCGTCGGCGCCCGCGTCCAGCCCGTCCACCCGGTCGCGGACCGCGTCGCGGGCGGTGAGCACCAGGATGGGGACGTCGTTGCCGGCCGAGCGCAGCGCCCGGGTCGCCTCCAGGCCGTCCAGCCGAGGCATCATCACGTCCATCACCAGGGCGTCCGGCTGGTCGTGGGAGATCCGGGCCAGCGCCTCCGCGCCGTCGCCCGCCAGGCTCACCTCGTAGTCGTTGAACTGCAGGGAGCGCCGCAGCGACTCCCGCACGGCGGGGTCGTCGTCGACCACGAGGATGCGCATGTCACCAGGGTGCCATCGGCACCTGAGACGGTGCTGAACGCCGGATCACCGGTCGCCGGCGGTGCCATCCAGCAGCGAGCGCGCGGCCGCGCCGGCCCGATTGCCGTAGCCGCCGCCGAAGGTCGCTGCGTGCACGAGCAGCGGGTGCAGCTGGTGGAGGGGTACCCGCGCCTGCCAGCCGTCGGCCAGCGGCGCCGCCTCGTCGTAGGCATCCAGGATGCGCATCAGGTGCGGGATGCCGAACAGCGCGAGCATCGCCAGGTCGGTCTCGCGGTGCCCGCCGTGTGCCGCCGGGTCCACCAGCCAGGCGGTCCGGTCGCTGCCCCACACCACGTTGCCCGACCACAGGTCGCCGTGGATGCGGGATGGAGGCTCGGCGGGCCCGGCGAACTCGTCCAGGCGCTCGAGCACCTGCTCGACAGCGGCCCGGTCCTCGTCCGCGATGGCTCGGCGGTCGACGGCCAGCTTGAGGTACGGCTGGAGCCGGCGGCTGGCGTAGAACTCCGTCCAGGTGTCGGCGGGCCGGTTGGGCAGCGGCAGCAGCCCGATGTACCCGCCTGCGTCGGCGCCGAACGTCTCCGCCCCGGCCTGGTGCGTCCGCGCCAGCCGGCGGCCGAACTCCTCCGCGGCCTCCTGGGTGGCGCTGCCGCTCTCGATCCACTCCAGCACCAGGCAGTCCTCGGCCTGCCCGAGCACCTCCGGCACCGGCACGCCGTCGGTGTCCCGCAGCCAGCTGAGGCCGCGGGCCTCGGCGGCGAAGAACCCCTTGGGCGTACCCGGCCTGGTCTTGATCAGCGCCGATCGGCCGCTGGACAGCCGCAGCCTGGTGGCGGTGCAGATGTCCCCGCCCGCCACCGGCGTCGTCGCGACGACGGCCGTGCCCAGCAAGGCCTCGGCGCGGCCCGCGATCGTCCCCATCCGTGCCATGGCCCGAACCTACCGGGCGCAGCGGTTCGTCGCGGTGTGTCCCTGTGACGATGGGTTCGTCACGAAGCGTCCCCGTGCCGAAGGTGGATCGCAGTAGAGCCACCCGGTGGATACCGAAATGGGTCAGCCGAGCATGAGCGCGGACAGCTGGCCGGTGAGCTCGCCGGTGGTGCGCCGTACGATCGCCAGCACCTCGTCGAACCCGTCCTCGGCGCCGTAGTAGGGGTCCGGCACCTCCCGGTCGTCGGGACCGGCCTCCGGGTCGAAGTCGCGGAACCTGCGGACCCGGTCGGCGTCCAGCTCGGTGTGCGTCGCCAGCCGGTGCAGGTTCGCCAGGTTGGAGTCGTCCATGGCCAGCAGCAGGTCGTGCCGGCCGAACCGGTCCTGGGTGAACTGTCGAGCCCGGTGCCGCGAGGGGTCGAACCCGGCCTCCGACAGCGCCGCCGCAGCGCGCCGGTCCATTGGGTGGCCGACGTGCCAGTCGCCGGTGCCGTAGGAGTCGACGTGCACGAGATCGTGCAGCCCGGCCCGGTGCAGCGCCTCCTGCAGCACCACCTCGGCCATCGGCGAACGGCAGATGTTGCCCAGGCAGACGAGGGACAGCCGGTACGGCTCCCCGTCGCCCATCGGTGGCGGGACCTGTGCGACCCGCCGGTCGGTCGTGCCCGTCACCGGCGATCGCCGTCCTTGATCATCGTGGTCAGCACCGCGGTGATGAACGAGATCACCAGGCTGCCGCCGAGCGCGGTCCAAAAGCCGTCGACGCCGAAGCCGACGTCGAGCTGGTCGGCCACCCACGAGGTCAACATCAGCATCAACGCGTTGATCACGAACGCGATCAGCCCCAGGGTCAGCAGGTACAGCGGCAGCGCCACCAGCTTGACCACCGGGCGTACCAGCGTGTTCACCAGCCCGAAGATCAGCGCCACGATCAGCAGTGTGAGCACTCGTTGCCCGTCGTCGTCCCCCTGCACGTAGATATCGGGGAACAGCCAGGCCGCGACGGCCAGGCCCACCGCGCTGATCAGCACCGTCAGCACGAATCTCATCAGCCGCTCCGCCTCCCTCCCGGTCTCCGGCCCACCGCCTCGACCAGGGACTCCTCGGCGTGGGCGAGATGCTCGCTGAGCTCGGCTACGACTGTATCGACCTTCCCGGCTTCGAGCCTGTCGATAAGTTCGCTGTGCTCGGCCACCTGCTCCGCGGCGTTGCCGCGTACCCGGTCGACATGGGCCAGGGCCAGCCGGATCTCCGCGGCCAGCGAGTCGGCCATCCCCACCAGGCGGGTGCTGCCGGTCAGACCGACCAGCGCGCGGTGTACGGCCAGGTGGGCGGCGGTCAGGTCCCGCGTGCCGGCCGCTGCCCGGCCGCCGGTGGCCACCGTGTCGGCCACCGCGGCGTAGTCGTGCAGCGCCGCGCGCAGGTCGCTCTTGGCGGCCGCGGTGGCGTCCGGCCAGCTGCGCACCCCGGCCAGCTCGAGCGCGGCCCGGGCCCGGCAGACGTCCCGCACGTCGGCGCGCGACATCGCGGTGACACTGACGCCTCGGTTGGGGGCACGGGTGACGAGGCCTTCGTTCACCAAGGTCCAGAGCGCCTCCCGGATCGTGCTGCGCGACACCTGCATGGCCTCGGCCAGCGCGACCTCCCGCAGCGGCGTGCCGGGGGCGAGCTCCCCGTCGAACAGGGCACGTCGCAGTTCCTCGGCGACGCGCTCGACGGTGGACGAGCGGTCGACCTGCAGCGACTCGTACATCGGGTCCTTTCCGTGCGGTTGCGGTTCCCGCTTGCCCGAAGTCTGCCAAACAGCCACACTGTCGGTGTGTCGGACAATCTGGCACTCAGGCAATGAGGAGGTAGCGGTGGCTCTGCAGTGGGGGTGGCGGTACCTGATGGTGTCGCCGGAGCACTTCCGGGTCACGTATCGGATCAACCCGTACATGGACCCCGGTGACCAGCCCGATCCGGTCCGGGCGCGCCAGCAATGGGACGCCCTGGTGGCCACCCTGCGATCGCTGGGCGGGACTGTCGAGACGCTGGCCCAGCGGGCGGACTCACCCGACATGGTCTACGCGATGAACCTGGGCCTGGCGGCCACCGACGACACCGGGTCGCGGGCGGTGCTGTCGCACATGCGGTTCCGCGAGCGCCGGGCCGAGACCGACAGCGCGGAGGACTGGTTCACCCGCCACGGCTTCCAGACCACGTCGGTCGGGCGGCACGGCGTCGGCGCGTTCTTCGAGGCCGGTGACGCGTTCCCCTACGGCGACGCGCTGGTCGTGGGCTACGGACCGCGCACCGACGAGCTCGGGTTGAAGGCGGTGGCGGCAGCGCTGGGGGTACGGGTCCGGGGACTCCGGATCGAGCACCCGGGGATGTACCACCTGGACCTGGCGTTCTGCCCCCTGGACGAGCGCCGAGCCATGGTGTGCCCGTCCGCGTTCGACGACGCGTCGGCGCGGGCGCTGCTCGAGCTGGTGCCCGAGCCCCTTTTGCTCACCGAGCAGGAGGCGGCGACGTTCTGCGCGAACTCGGTGGTCGTCGGGCGCACCGTGGTGATGCCGGCTTGCCCGGACCGGGTGCGGCAGGTGCTCACCGGGTGGGGCTTCGAGGTGGTGCTGGCCGAGGTCGACGAGTTCCACAAGGGCGGCGGCTCGATCCGCTGCCTGACCAACCCGCTGGACTTCGTGGTCGGGCGTGACCTGCCCGCGGTGCCCGGTGGGGAGGTGCTGCACGCCTGACGGGCGGGCCTC
>CAZNCE010000025.1:12696-26849 GCA_964571285.1 uncultured Nocardioidaceae bacterium
CAGCGTGGCGCGTTGGTGCTGGACAACTCGGACACAGGTGGGCCGGAACGCGCCACGCTGGCGTGCGCGTCCGCCGGAACGCGCCACGCTGCCTGTTGGCCCGACCCCAGCACACCCGCCGGTCAGTACGGGTCAGTACGCCGCGGTCGGCTGCCACTCCCCGTGCACCCCGCGCAGCACGGCGGCGATCTCGCCGATCGTGGCGTAGGCACGGACCGCCTCGATCGTGGCCGGCAGCACGTTCGCGCCGGCGCGGGCGGCCGCCGCGAGCCGGTCCAAGGCGGACTCCACGGCAGCGCCGTCCCGCTCATCCCGGACCTGCCGCACGGCGGCCACCTGCGAGGCCTCGGCCGCCGGGTCGATCTCGAACACCTCCAGCGGCTCGGTCTGCGAGGGGTAGCGGTTCACGCCGACCACCACCCGGTCGCCGGACTCGACCTCCTGCGCGTGCCGGTACGCCGCATCGGCCAGCTCCTGGGCGAACCAGCCGGACTCGATGCAGGCGAGCGCGCCACCGCGTTCGGTGATGTCGTCCAGCAGTGTGGTGATCTCGTCCGCCAGTTCGTCGGTGAGCCGTTCGACGGCGTACGACCCGGCCAGCGGATCCACGGTCGTGGTCAGCCCGCTCTCGAACGCGACCACCTGCTGGGTGCGCAGCGCCAGCGTGGCGGCGGCCTCGGTCGGCACCCCCAGCGCCTCGTCGTACGCCGACACATGCATGGTCTGCACGCCGGCGAGGGCGGCGGCGGTGGCCTCCAGCGAAGCGCGTACGACGTTGTTCATCGGCTGCTGGGCGGTCAGCGTCGAGCCCGCGGTGAACGCGAAGATCCGCAGTTGCTGCGACCGCGGGTCGCTCGCGCCGTACTCGTCGCGCAGCAGCCGGGCCCACACCCGACGGGCGGCGCGGAACTTCGCCACCTCGGGCAGGAAGTCCATGGTGATGGCGAGGAAGGTGAACAGCGTGGGGGCGACGGTGTCGATCGGCACGCCGCGGCGCACGCACTCGTCCAGGTACGCGCGCGCGTTCGCGAAAGTGAAGGCGATCTCCTGCGCGGCCGAGGCCCCGGACTCCCGGATGTGGTAGCCGCTCATCGCCAGCGGCGTCCACCGGGGCAGGTGCTTCGCGCAGTACTCGATGGTGTCCACCGACAACCGCATGGACGGCTCGGCCGGAAAGATCTGGGTGCCCCTCGCGATGAACTCCTTGAGCACGTCGTTTTGGATGAACATGCCGAACGTGTTCGGGTCGACGCCCTGCTTCTCGGCCAGCGCCACGAACAGGGCCGCCCAGATGTAGCCGATGGAGTTGGCGGTGGTGCGCACCTGGGTGATCTCGGCCAGCGGGATCTGATCCATCAGCAGCTCGATGTCCGCGAGCGAGTCGATCGCCACCCCGACTCGGCCCACCTCGCCGGCCGCGCGGGGGTCGTCGGAGTCGATCCCCATCTGGGTGGGCAGGTCCATCGCCACGGAGAAGCCGGTCACGCCCGCGTCCAGCAGGGCGCGGAAGCGCTGGTTGGACTCGCGTGCGGTGCCGAAGCCCGCGTACTGGCCCATGATCCACGGCTTCGGCTCGGGTGAAACCCCACGGGTGAAGGGAAACTCGCCGGGGCGCTCGGCGCCCTCCGGCGCATAGTCAGGCTCGAGCCGCCAGGGTCCGCGGGAGCTCATGAGCCGTTCCCCAGCCCACCGTCGGTCGCCGCCTCCTCGAGCTGCGACCGCAGCACCCGCTTGGCGATCTTCCCGGTGGAGTTCAGCGGGAACTCCGGCACGACGCGCACCTCCTTGGGCTTCTTGTACGACGCCATGCGGGCGCGGCAGTGTGCCAGCACCGACTCCTGCAGGGCCTTCCGGTCACTGTCGCTGGCCGCGGTCGGCGTGGTCACCAGGGCGACCACGCGCTGGCCCCAGTCCGGATCGGCCACGCCGACCACCGCGACCTCCGCCACCCCGGGGACCTCGGCCACGACCTCCTCCACCTCGCGTGGGTAGATGTTGTAGCCGCCCGAGATGATCATGTCGCCGACCCGGTCCACCAGCCACAGGTGGCCGTCCGCGCCCAGCCGCCCCAGGTCGCCGGTGTGCAGCCAGCCGTCCACGACCGACTTGGACAGGTCGTCCCGGTTCTCGGCGTTCCAGTAGCCGCGCATGACGTGGTCGCCGCGGGTCACCACCTCGCCCGTTTCGCCGTCGGGCAGTGGACGACCCTCCTCGTCGACGACCCGGATCTCCACGCCCAGTGCGCTGCGGCCGGCCGAGGTGAGCAGCTCCGGTTCGGCCCGCAGGCCGCGCTCGTGGTCGGCGGCGTCGAGCACCGTGACAGGTGGGATCGCCTCGACCAGCCCGTAGTACTGCACCAGGTGCGGGGTGATCCGCTCGTACGCCTGGCGCATCTGCTCCGGAGGCATCGGCGCACCGGCGTAGCCCAGCATGCGCAACCCGGCGAACGTCTCCCGGTCCACCCCGGGCACCGCCAGCAGCCGCGACACCATCGTCGGCACGACCGCGGTGTGGGTGGCGCCGCGCTCGGCGACAGCCTCGACGAAGCTCTGCGGATCCCAACCGGGCAGGATGATCTGCCGGCAGCCGGCGACCAGGAACGGCAGCACGAACAGGCCGCTGGTGTGCGTGATCGGACCTGCGTGCACGTACGTGTCGTCCGAGCCGGGCACGCCCCCGAGTACGTCCTGGGTCATGTTGACCACGGAGGCGAACCAGTTGCGGTGGGTCCGCTGCGCACCCTTGGGGTGGCCGGTGGTGCCGCTGGAGTAGTGCAGCCCGCACAGCGCATCCGGTGGCACCGGCTCCAGCGCGCGGAGCGTCCCCTTGTCCACCAGGTCGTCGTACGGCCGGCCGGGGCCGTCGCCGACCACCACCACGTGGTCGAGCTGATCGCGCAGCGCCTCGGTGCGGTCGGCGAACCGGGCGTCGTAGACCAGCGCGCTGGCCCCGGAGTCCTCCGCGATCCGCTCCCAGTCGCTGGTGTGCAGTCGGTAGTTCAGCGCGCAGCGGACCAGTCCGGCCGAGCGGATGGCCAGGTCGGTCTCGAGGTAGGTGGTGCTGTTGGACTGCAGGTCGAGTACGCGATCACCGGGCCGCAGCCCCAGGCCCAGCAGCCCGTTCGCCAGCCGTACCACCCGTTCGCCGAGCTCGGCGAAGGTCTGCGTTCCGTCAGGGCCGTCGGTGGCGATCCGGTCGGCGAACCGGCGCGCGGCCCTGGTGACGAGTGTTCCGACGTCCATCAATCATCGCTCCCTTCGGGCGCAGCCGGGGCGACGTAGGCGGCATCGAGGATCCGCACCCCCTGCCCGGTGGGGAGCGCGGCGACCGGGTTCAGGTCGAGCTCGAACCCGCCCGGCCAGCCGGCGACGACGTCGGCCAGCCGCAGCAGGAGGTCGACCAGGGCGGCGCGGTCGGCCGGCTCGGCGCCGCGGGTCCCGGCCAGCAGTCGACCGAGCCGGGTCTCGTCCACCATCCGCTCGACCTCCTCACGGGTCACCGGGAGCAGCCGCAGAGCCACGTCGTCCAGCAGTTCGGTCAGGATGCCGCCGGGGCCCAGGGTGAGGACCGGGCCGAGCGGGCTGCCGGTCACCCCGGCCAGCACCTCCACGCCGCCGTCGACCAACTCCTCCACCAGCACGTCCCCGCCCAGTGCGGCCAGGCGGGCGTAGACGTCCGCCGCTTGCTCGGGCGTGACCCCCACGACTACTCCGCCGGCCTCGGTCTTGTGCGTCATCCCTGGCACCACGGCTTTCAGCACGGCCCGGCCGCCCACGTCCCGGACCGCCTGCTCGGCCTGCTCCGGGCCGTCCACGAGCCGTCCGGTGGGCACCGGCAGCCCGGCGTCCGCGAGCAGTTGCTTGACGGCGTGCTCGTCCGCACCAGCTGCGGGGGCGTCGCCCGACTTGTCAGGCTGCGGCTCGCCGTAATACTGCGACGGTTGGCTGACAACTGACGGGTGCGCGGCGACCTGCCACAGCGCGGCGGCCGCCCGTACGGCGCGGTTAGGCGTCGAGTAGACCGGGATGCCGGCGGCGCGCAGCCTCTCCCCGGCCTCCGGCGCCAGGTGGTCTGCGCCGGTCCGCACCGCGAGCACCGGCTTGCCGCTGCGGTCGGCCACCCGCGACAGCCCGGCGACCACGTCGTCGGCCTGGGAGCCGGTGAGCACGCAGAAACAGGCGACCACCAGGTCCACGCCGGGGTCGTCCACCAGCGCGTCCAGCGCCCGGTCGAACAGCGCCGGGTCGCGCATCACGGTCGCGGTGACGTCGACCGGGTTGTCGGTCGCGCCGAACGCGGGGACGATCCGGGTGAGCGCGTCCTGCGTGGTCGCGGCCAGTTCGGCCAGCTCCAGCCCATGGTCCGACACCGCATCGGCGGCGAGGATGCCGGAGCCGCCGGACGTGGTCACCACCGCCACTCGTGGTCCGGCCGGCCGCCGCGGCTGCGCGAACGCGTCCCCGATGTCCAGCAGTTCGTCGACGTCCAACGCGCGCACAATGCCGTACTGGCGCAGCGCCGCGTCCACGACCCGGTCCCCGGCGGCCAGCGCTCCGGTGTGCGAGGCGGCGGCCCGCGCGCCGGCGTCGGAGCGGCCGGCCTTGAGGATCGCGGTCGGTGTCCCGGTCGCGGCGAGCGCGCGCAGTTGCTCGGCGTCGGACAGCGTCTCGACGTAGCCGAGGATGCCGCGACAGCCCGGCTCGCCCGCGATCGCGGTCATCACCTCCAGGGCGCCCACGTCGGCCTCGTTGCCGGTGTTGACCACCCAGCGCAGTCCCAGCCCGCGCTCGTACGCCAGGCTCACGGCGCCGTAGCCCAGTGCGCCGCTCTGGCTGACGAAGCCGAGCGGGCCGTCCACCAGGCGGGTGTGCTTGCCCGAGAAGAACGGCGAGAACGAGGTGACCTGGTGCCCGGCGACCCCCACGCTGCCGATGCAGTTCGGGCCGACCAGGCGGACGTCGCCCTCGCGGGCCAGCCGCACGATCTCGCGCTGCCGTGCGGCGCCCTCCTCGCCCGCCTCGGCGAACCCGCTCGAGCAGACGACGGCCACCGGCACGCCGGCCGCCGCGCAGTCGCGGATCGCGTCGGCCACGCGTTCCGCCGCGACCATGATCATGGCCAGGTCCGCCTCGCCGGGACAGTCCCGGATCGAGGCGTACGAGGGCAGACCGAGCACCGTGGCCCCGTCCGGGCGGATCGGCCACAGGTCACCGTCGAAGCCGTACCGCTGCAGGAACTCGAGGGGCAGCCGGCCGAGGGCGCCGGGCCGTTCGCTGGCCCCGACGACCGCTACTCCACGGGCGGACCACAGGGGGGACAGCGGGGGCGACACGCCCCTAAGTTGTCACACTTTCGTTGCGACCGTCAATTGTGCGACATATCGTCGAGGTCCAGCAGGACGCCGTACCCCGGCTCGGTGCCCATGCCCTTGTCGCGCAGCAGATGACGGAGTGCGTGGCGAAGCGAGATGCCGTCCGTGCGGGCGAGCGAGGCGATCGCCGCCCCGACCAGAGGTGCCGAGAACGACGTGCCGGTCCAGGCAGCCCATGCGTTCCGGTCGAACGTCTCCGGGTCTGGGTCGATGTCTATGTCCTCGGTGCCCTTGACGTACGTCGACCGCACCAGTTCCCCGACCGCCGAACAGGTCACCCACGAGCCCTTCGTGGACCACTTGGCCGGCTGGTAGTCCGGGGTCATGGCCGCGACCGCCACGACCGGCACGGCGAGGTCGGCGTCGGCGAAGGAGGCGGGCCAGCAGCGCGTATCGCTGCCGTCGTTGCCGGCCGCGCAGACCAGCATCACCTCGCCGCCCTCCTGGCGCTGGAGGTCGCCGAGGATCTCGGCCGCCACCCGCAGCGCCAGCGGCTCCTGCTGCTGGATGGTGTCGGTGCCCAGCGACAGGTTGATCAGCAGCCGGCTGTCCCGGCGAAGATGCCGCTTGGCGGTCTGCACCATCGCCACCGCCACGTCCACCTCGCTGGCCACTCCGTCGGTGTTCAGCACCTGGGAGACGTGCAGGTCCAACGCCGGGTCGTACTGGCGGTACTGGCCGGCGATGAAGGTGCCGTGACCGGCTGCCCAATCGAGCCGGCCGAGGGGCTCGACGACGTCCAGCGGGTCCGCGTTGCTGCCGCTGGGGTCCAGCAGCCCGGCCAGCCAGCCGTCGTCGCGATCCGCCACGTTGATCCCGGTGTCCAGGATCGCCACCTGCACGGCGCGGTCGACCTCGGGCAGCGTGGTCGCGCGGCGTCGCCTGGCCTTCTCCGGAGTGGCGTCGCTCTTGTCGATCACCATGTTGGGGGTGACATAGGACAGGCTGGCAGCCACCCCGCTCTTGCCCAGCTCGGCGCGCAGCGCGTCGACCTGTTCCTGCGTGGCCGCCGGCTGGTGGATCCGAGTCACCTTGTCCTGCAGCTCCGCGATGGAGTCCGCGCGGAACCCGGCCGCCGCGATGACCTCGCGGGCCCGATCGGTCAGCTGCTCGGTCCGCGCCAAGAGCTCCGAGTTCCGTACGAAATAGTGGTTCCTGCCCTCACTGCGCAGGTGCAGGCCCCCCTCGGGGGTGGGATGCCGGTGCACCACCTTCCGCATCAGATCCCGGCGCTGTCCCGGATCGCGTTGCTGGCGTTCGATCCGCCTGACCTGCCAACTCCTCGCCATGTTGCTTCTCCCCTCGAGCCCCCGAGAACGCAGACACGAGGTCCACCGTTCCTCTCGGCGGCGATTGTCGCCGGATGGATGTGCCTGACGACCGGCCCGTCAAAGGTCGAGCCGGACGCCGAACCGCGGATGCGGCTGAGGCTTGATCTGGTGGTTGGCTTCCACTCGTGCCAGTGCCTCGCGTAGCGAGACGTCGTCCTTCCTGGCCACCGCCGCGACATGAGCGCCGACGACCGGGGCCGCGAACGACGTCCCGGTCCAGCGCGCCCACGCGTTCTTGCGGAAGGTCTCCGGGTGCGGATCCACCTGCGGATCCTCCTCGCCCTTCACGAAGGTGGACTGCACGGACTCGCCGACCGCGGAACAGGTCACCCAGGGTCCCCGGGTCGACCAGGTCGCCGGTCGGTGGTCCTGGGTCAGCGCGGCCACCGCCACCACCTGGACGTCCGGGCTCGAGTCCGCGAACGCAGCGGGCCAGCAGCGGTTGGTGTTGCCCTGGTTGCCGGCCGCGCAGACCAGCATCACCTCGCCGCGCTTGCGCTGCTGGATCTCGGCGATGATCTCCAGCGCGACGCGGAGGGCCAGTGGCTCCTCCTCCTGCATCGTGTCGGTGCCGAGCGACAGGTTGACCAGCAGCCGGCCGCCCTCGGTCAGGTGCTCCTCGGCGCAGCGCACCATCGCCACCGCGACATCCACCTCGCTGGCCAGGCCGTCACTGTCCAGCACCCGGATCGCCCGCAGATCCAGCTCGGGATCGACCTGGCGGAACTGGCCCGCGATGAACGAGCCGTGACCGGCGGCATAGTCGAGCTTGCCCAGCGGTGGATAGACGTCCAGCGGATCCCGGTTGGCAGCGTTCTGCAGCCCGCACAGCCAGCCATCCGTTCGGTCCTCGTCGTTCACCCCGGTGTCCAGGATCGCGACCTGCACGGCGGGGTCCGGTTCGGGGATCGTCGTCTTGGGCCGCCGACGCCCCATCTCGGGGGTGGCGTCGCTCTTGTCGATCACCATGTTCGGGGTCACGTACGACAACCGGGCGTCCGCGCCGGCGTCGTTCAGCCGCTCCTTGAGCCGGTCCACCTGAGGCGGGTGCGCGCGCTCCTTGTAGATCCGGGTCACCCGGCAGTCGAGCCCCTCGACGACGGTCTCGGTGAAGCCCGCCTGAGCGATCAACTCGTGCGCCCGGTCGCTCAGGTCCGCCGTGCGCGCCAGCAGTTCGGAGCGGACGACGAGCAGATCCCGCCGGTCGGTGGCACGGCGCTCGATCCACAACGGTCGCTGGCTGATGCGGGTGTCCCGGCCGGTCGTCGACTCGGCGTCGATGGAGTCAGCGGACGTCCCGGAGCCACCGGAGGCGGCGTCGCGCGAGGCTGCGTCCCTTGTGCCGGTGTCGGCTGTGCCGTCGGCTGTGTCGGTGTCGGCTGCGGCCGGGCCGTCCGCCGAGGGCCACGGTCCGCCGTGACGCTCGACCAACAGGTCCATCAGGACGCGTCGGGCGTTCGCGTTGCGCTGCTGTCGCTCGATGCGCCTGGCCTGCCAGTTCCTCGGCATGTTGCTCCTCCTCGAGACCGGAACCGCGCGGTGCCTGTCTGACCCTAGTCTGGTGCCCATGGGTGATGGGAGGGCTGCGGTCGGTCGCATTGCCGTGGCGGCCGCGCCGGGTGACTCGTCCGGTGGTTCGACCGACGGGTCGTCCCGGCCCGCGGCTGAGCTTGGTGACAAGGCAGAACCCGGTGCTCGCAACGGGGGCAGCGACGGGACCGGCGACGCCGCTCACGAGCCACTCCTCGATGCGGCGCTGCGGCTCTATCACCATGCGGTGACCGATCCGGCCGACGCCCGCGTACCCGCCCAGCGCCTCGTCGACCGGGCAAGGGCGGTGGGGGACCGGGCCGCGCAAACCGCCGCCCTGCGTGCGCTCGCGGAATCACACCGCCGGCTGGTCGGCCATGCCGAGGCCGGTCCGCTGCTGGAGGAGGCGGTCCGCATCGCCCGACGGCATCGTCTGGACAGCAGGCTGGGAGAAGCCTTGCTGACAAGGGGACTGCTGCGTCTGGAGCTCGGCCGGTGGGACGACGCCCAGGCCGACCTGGACCAGGCCGCCGAGCTGCTGGGCGCCGACGGTGCCGTGGACGTCGACGTGGCGCGCGCCGCGGTCGCGCAGAACGCGGGCCGGCTGCGAGACGCGGCCGACACGTACGCCAGGGTGCTACGGCGCAAGAGCCTCACCCCGCTGCAGCGCGCCCGGGCGGCGAACAACCTGGGGCTGCTCGAGGCGCAGCTGGGCAACCATGCGGCCGCCGATCGCTGGTTGGACGAGGCCGCGAAGGCGGCGACGGTCGCCGGCCAGCTCCCCCTCGCGGTGGTCGCGGAGACCCGCGCGTGGGCGACCGTACGGGCGGGTCACATCACCGAGGGCATGCGGCAGTTCGACGAGGCGATCGAGCTGTGGCAGCGGGCGGAGCGCCCGCTGGGCGAGCTCTACGCCGACTACGCGGACGCCTTGGCCAACCTGCGGCTGCTGCCCGAGGCCCGCGAGCAGGCCGAGCACGCCGCGGCGGCGCTGCTGGCCCAGGGCGTCGACCTGGTCGCTGTGGAAGCGCAGCTGCGCGCCGCGGACCTGGCGCTGGCGACCGGTGACCCGGAGACCGCGGAGCGGATGGCGGAGGAGACCATCGAGCGGCTGCGCCGGCAGCGGCGGGCCGACTGGCGCTCCCGGGCCCACCTGGTGGCGATCCGGGCCCGGCTGGCGTGTGGCAGCACCGACCCCCACGACCATTCGCTCGCCCTGCGCGCGGCGAGCACCCTGGTGGACGCGGCCGGGCCGCTGGCTGCCGCGGAGGCCTACCTCACCGCCGGACGAGTGGCGGAACGGATCGGAAGGCGCCCGCAAGCGATCCAGAGCTGGGAGCGGGCTGCCGAGCTGGCGCCCAACGTGCCGGTGCTGGCTCGGCTCACCGGGCGGCTGGCCCGGGCCCTGGCGGCCCGGGCGGGCGGGGACGACGAGGAGCTGCTCCGTGTCTGCCGCCAGGCGCTGGCCGACCTCGCCCAGCACCGGGCGGCGCTGCCCACCACCGAGCTGCGGGCGCTGGCCTCCGGGCACGGGGCCGAGTTCGCCACCCTGGGGTTCGGCGCCGTTCGACGTACCCGCCCGGCTGGGCAGGTGCTGGCCTGGATGGAGCGCACCCGGGCGACGGCGCTGCAGGCCGTAGGCGTCGGCCCGGTGAGCGAGGCCGCCGGCGACCTGGCGGCGTTGCGGGCGGTGCAGACCGAGATCACCCGCGCCCGGCGGTCCGATCGCAACATGCTGCCCGCGCTGCTCGGCCGGCGCTCCGCGCTCGAGGCGCGCATCCGGCAGAGCACCTGGGCCGGCGCCTCGGCCGTGCAGTCAACCCGGGAATCCGCCTTCTCCGCAAAGGCTCTGCGGGAACGTCTGGCCGGCCGGGTGCTGGTGGAGTACGACCTGCACGCGGACCGGGTGGTGGCCGCCGTCGTCGAGCCACGTCGTACCCGCATCGTCGACCTGGACTCGCGGGACGAGATCGAGGGCGAGGTGGACGCGCTGCGGTCGTCGCTGCACGCGTTGAACGCCGCGGTCCCGCAGATGGCGCCGTTCCTGCACGACACGGCGCGGGAGTTGGTGCAGCGGGTCCGCGAGCTGCTGGTGGAGCCGCTGGGCGTCGACGCCGAGGCGGGGGTGGTCGTGATCCCGGTCGGTGAGCTGCAGCGGGTGCCCTGGTCGGCGCTCTTCGACCGGCCGGTATCGGTCGCGCCCTCGGCCTCGACCTGGCTGGCCGGCGCGAGTCGTACCCCTGCCTCGGAGCGGGTGCTGCTGGCCGCCGGGCCGGGGCTGCGGGCGGCGCCGGAGGAGATCGCCGACCTGGCCGGGTACTACCCCGATGCCACCCTGCTGGCTCCGCCGGACAGCACCGTGGAGGCGGTGAAGCACGCGCTGCCCGGCGCCGCGCTGGCGCACCTGTCCTGCCACGGCGAGGTCCGGACCGACAACCCGACGTTCTCGTCGCTGCGGTTCACCGACGGCAACCTGACCGTGCACGAACTGGACCGTCACGGCGGCGTGCCGCACCGGATGGTGCTCGCGGCCTGCGACGTCGGCGGCAGCGTCACCTATCCCGGCAACGAGGTGCTCGGCTTCATCGGGACGCTGCTCGGCCGCGGCACCGCCGGCGTGGTCGCCAGCACGATGCTGGTGCTGGACAGTCACGTGGCGCCGCTGATGGTCGGCCTGCACCAAGGGCTGCTGGCCGGGCAGACGCTGGCCGACGCGCTGCACGCCGCTCGGTCTGCGTTGGACCTGGAGGACCCGAAGGCATACCCGGCCTGGTGCAGCTTCACCGCCTACGGCGCGGGGTAGGCGGCCGCCCACCGACTCGTGCTGCGGGGGCCGAAAAAAAGTGCCGTCCGTGGTGGATCGGCGGCTATCGTCGCCCGTGCCATGGGCTCGATGACCGATCAGCCAGCCGCTGCCGCGCCGTACCCGTCCACCGCCGGGATGCCGGCCATCCGGGCGACGTGGCGCGCCGGTGTGCTGGGCGGGTTGCGTGGGCGAGTGCTGGACATCGGGGCCGGTGCGGGCAACTCGCTCGGGTTCTTGCGCGACTCGGTGTCATGGGTGGGGCTGGAGCCCGGACGGACTGCGTACCGGCGGCTCAGTGAGCGAGCCGGCGACCGAGCCGACCGGCGGGTGGTACGCGGCCGGGCCGAGCGACTGCCCTTCGAGGACGGCGAGTTCGACGCCGTGATCAGCTGCGCGACGCTGTGCTCGGTCGCCGATCAGGCCCTGGCGCTGGCGGAGATCCGCCGCGTCCTGCGTCCCGGTGGCCGGCTGGTGTTCCACGAGCACGTGCTGCCGGGACCGGGGACCTGGAGCCGGTTCGCGATGCGGGTGGTCGCGCCGTTCAGCCGCGTCCTCGACCACGGCTGCGACCCGGCTCGCGACACCGAGGCGGCGCTGCGGGCGGCCGGCTTCGCCGCTCTGGTCATCGACAGCCGACCGCTGCAGCGGAGCTGGCCGCGGCTCCTGATTCCGCACATCAACGGGCACGCCGTCCGCTGACCGACTGGCCTGCGTCCCACGGGGCGTACCTGCTACGGATCCTGTGCGGCACGGGGACTCAGCGCGACGAACCTATCGTCACGGGGACGCACCGTGACGAGAAGCGGGCGCCCTCAGTGGCCGAAGGCCTCCGCGAGCCACCAGGACGCCCCACGGGTGACCTTGGCGTCGATCAGCAGCGGCCGGGACCGGTCGCCGGCCAACCACTCGCGCACCGGCCCCAGGTCGTCCAGCGAGCGCACCACGACCGCGTCGAAGCCGAAGCCACGCGCGATCGCGGCGATGTCGGTATCGGGGAACTCCACGGTCTTCAGCGGGTATCCGTCCGGACCGAAGTGGTGCACCTCCGCGCCGTAGGCGGAGTCGTCGTAGACCACCGCGACCATCGGCAACCCGAGCCGGACCACGGTCTCCAGCTCCGCGACCCCCATCAGCGTGCCGCCGTCGCCGAGCGCCGCCACCGGCAGCCGGTCCGGCTGCGCCAGCGCGGCGCCGATCGTGGTCGCCAGCCCCAGCCCGATCGACTGGTACGCCTGGGAGAAGCAGAACCCGAACTCGTCCGGCACCGACAGGTACATGCTCGGGTAGCCCATGAAGTTGCCCGAGTCCACGCCCACGACCCGCTCGGCCGGCAGCAGGTCGTCCAGCGCGATGGTCAGCGTGCGCGGGTCGATCAGGTCGCCGGTGCCGGTGTCGTCGTACGGCACGTCCCGCCACCGGATCGACGACCGGATTCGCTCCCGCAACTCGTCGGACCGGTAGCCGTCCAGCGCCACCTCGAACCGGTCCGCAGCCGCCAGCGCGGTCTCCCGGACGTCGCCGACCACGCCGACCGCGCCGTCGCGATGCGTCCCGATGGACGCCGCCTCGTCGTCGACCTGCACCACGGTCGCCTCGGCGCCGATCAGCCGGCCGTGCCGCATCGTCCACATGTTCAGCGCGCAGCCCCACCCCACGATCAGGTCGGCCGCGCTGATCAGTTCGGCCGCCAGCGGCGAGGAGAACCCGCCGGACACGTCCAGCGACCACGGATTCCCGGTGAACAGCCCCTTGGCGACCGCCGACGTGGCCAGCAGTGCGCCGGAGGCGTCGGCCAGCCGCTCCAGCGCCTCGCGGCAGCCCGGCCCACGAGAGCCCCGGCCGGCTACGAACACCGGACGGTCGGCGGTCGCCAGCGCGGTGCAGAGCACGTCCAGGTCGGCCGCGTCCGCGGCCCGCGGCGCGCGTCCCGCCGCCTCCGCATCGTGGGCGGCCCAGTCACCGGCCTGCTCGGCCTGCACGTCCAGCGGCAGGTTGAGCACCACGGTCCGTCGGCCGTCCCGGGCCAGCTCGACCGCGGCGCGCGCCACGCGAGCCGCGGAACCGGCGTCGTCGACCCGGACTACCTCGGCGCCGACCGCCCGGGCCAGCAGCTCCTGGTCGACGTAGAAGTTCGATCGCGGCTGGGTCGCCTCCGCGGCCACCACCAGCATCGGGGTACGGCTCTTGGCGGCCTCGGTGATACCGGTCATCGCATTGGTCAGCCCGCAGCCCTGGTGCACGCTGACCGCCGACACGGTCTGGCTCATCCGCGCGTACGCGTCGGCCATGGTCGCCGCCCCACCCTCGTGCCGGGCGGCGACGAACGTCGAGCCGGCGGCGATCATCGCGTTGGTGACATGGAAGTTCCCGGAGCCAACCACGCCGAACACATGGTTCACCCCGGCCTCGGCCAGCGCCCGGCCGACTGCCTCGGCGACGTCCATCAGATGCTCCTCCTGGAACTCGGCTGCCGGCCGCCCGGCCGACGTGTCAGGTGCTCGGCCGCGATAACAGTGCGACGGTTGGCTGACAATTCGGGCCGGATCAGCGCTCGACCAGGGCCAGCACCCGGGCCGGCGACCCGGAGCCGGTGACGATCGGCAGTGGCCCGGCGATCACCATCGCCCCGGTGGGCGGCAGCTGGGCCAGGTTCTGCAGCTGCGTCAGCCCGTACTTGTCGCTGCCCATCAGGTACGCATGGCAAGGGAACGCCGGGTCGAACGAGTGCGCCGCACCGGCGTCGGTGCCGACGGTCTCCACCCCCATGCCGATCACCGGGGTCTCCTCCGCGATCCAGCGCGCGCACTCGGCGGACATGCCCGGGCTGTGCGGCCCGGTCTCGTCGGCGTTGATCGCATCGGCCTGCGTGGTGCGCGCGTCCCAGCCGGTGCGGACCAGCAGCCAGCCACCGTCGGGCAGCGGGCCGTGCTGGTCCTGCCAGGCCTTGACGTGGTCGATCTCGACCAGGAAGTCGGGGTCGTCCGCCACCTGTGCGGCGAAGTCCAAGACCACCGCCGGCGCGATCAGCCGGCCCGCCGGCACCGACGCCACGTCGGCCTTGTCCTTGCCGGTGACCCAGTGGTTCGGCGCGTCGAAGTGGGTGCCGGTGTGCTCG
>CAZNCE010000026.1:0-1489 GCA_964571285.1 uncultured Nocardioidaceae bacterium
ACGAAGTCGGCGTGGTCGCGTTGCGCGTTCTCCACCCACATCACGTCGTCGAACAGCAGGTCGTCGCTGTTGGTCGGTGTCAGCCGGCTGTGTGCCAGCCCGGGAGCGCAGACCAGCACCTTGCGCAGTCTGCCGACCTCGGAGTGGACTCCGTACGTCGAGGAGACGCTGGTTGCTGGATCGGTCATGATGGTCCTTTCTGTCCTTGCTCAGATGGTGATCTGACCGGTCCACAGGCCGACCGCGCCGACGATGCCACCGACCACGATCACGGCGCACAGCACAATCTCGGTGGGGCTGAAGATGCGACGCCCGCGCTCGCTGCGCGCCTTGACGTACAGCAGCGTGGCGGGCGCGAGCAGCACCGTGGCGAGCAGCAGGAACTTCAGGCCGGCCGCGTCGATCAGGAAGAGCGTGTACGCCGTTGCGGCGCCGGCAATGATCGTCTCCCTGGTCCGTACCCTGCGGGGTACCTCCTCGTACGCCTCACCGGTCAGCCCGATCTTCAGCGCATAGGCCGCGGCGAGGAAATAGGGGATCAGCGCGAGTGCGGCGCACAGGTCCAGCATGAAGTTCAGCGCGTCGGTGAGGAACAGCGTCACAACCAGCAGCAGTTGGACGGCGAGCGAGGACACGACCAACGCGGTGATCGGTGTCCCGTTGTCGTTCTCCGTGCCCAGGAACTTGGGGAAATCCTCGTTGTGGGCCGGGATGTACATCACCTCGGCGGCCATCAGCGTCCAGGCCAGGTAGGCCCCGAGCACCGAAACGATCACGGCGGCGCTGATGAAGATCTCGCCCCAGTCGCCCACGACATGCTCGAACATGCCGACCATCGACGGCTGCCGAACGTCGGCGATGTCCGGCTGCGGCATGACGGCATAGCTGGACAGCGTCACCAGGGAGAAGATCGCCAGCACGCTGAGGAAGCCGAGCACGGTCGCCTTGCCGACGTCCTCACGCTTCTTGGCGTAGCGCGAGTAGACGCTGGCACCCTCGATGCCCAAGAACACGAACGTGGTGATCAGCATGGTGTTGCGGATCTGCTCGTTGAGGTTGCCCAGATCGCCGTAGCCATAGGCGGTCCAGTTGTCGGCGAAGACCCCGGCGTCCAGGGCGATGAGCAGCACCACGATGAAGACCAGGATCGGAAGCACTTTGAAGATCGTGACGATCCGGTTGATGATCGCGGCGTCCCGGACACCGCGGGCGATCAGGTAGTGGAACAGCCACACCCCGATCGTGGAGAGCGCCACCGCGAGGACGGTGTCGCCGTCGCCGAAACCCCCGAAGAACGCCCCCAGGGTGGCCGTGATGAACACCCAGTAGAAGGCGTTGCCGCAGACGGCGCTGGCCCAGAAGCCGATCGCGGAGTTGAAGCCCGCGTAGTCGCCGAATCCTGCCTTGGCGTAGATGAACACACCAGAATCCAGGTCGGGCTTGCGGATCGCGAGGTTCTGGAACACGAAGGCGAGCATCAGCATGCCCG
>CAZNCE010000026.1:1589-26654 GCA_964571285.1 uncultured Nocardioidaceae bacterium
AACGACCCGAGGATTCCGGTGGCCACGCCGAATCTGGCCGGGAGCGAGAAGACGCCTGCACCGACCATGCTGCCGACGACCATCGCGGTCAGCGTCGGCAGGCTCATCTTCGCAACGACGCCCGGGCTCTCGCTCGTTTCCGTCTCTACTGCGCTCATGCGCCGTGTCCTCTGTCGGGGCCAGTGATGTGACTTCGGCAGTGCTCCCGGGCGGCGGGCCCAACAGGCAAGATTAGGGCTGGCCGCCTTGCCTGTAAACGAGGCGCGCGGCCGGCACGAACGGCGAAGGGACCCTCGATCCTGGGAGAAATGCGATGAACCGGACACTCGAGGAAGCGTTCGAGTGACCAGCGCACTGCTGTTCCTCGGCGGGCTGGTGGTGCTGCTCGCCGGTGCCGAGCTGCTGGTCAGTGGTGGCACCGGCCTAGCGCTACGACTGGGCGTCCGGCCGATCGTGGTGGGCCTGACCGTGGTGTCGATCGGCACCAGCATGCCGGAGCTGGCGATCGGCATCGATGCGGCTCGCACCGGCAGCCCGGAGCTGGCCGCAGGCAACATCATCGGCACCAACCTGGTGAACCTGCTGCTCATCCTCGGCCTGAGCGCACTCCTGGTCCCGCTCGCGTTCGAACCCCGGACGTTGCGGTTCGACCTCCCGGCGATGACCGCGGCTTCGCTGGTGTTGTACGTGCTGGCGCTGGACGGCATGCTGGGCCGCGTCGACGGCTTGCTGCTGTGCGCGGGCGCGATCGCCTACACCTGGGGCGTGCTGCGATCCAGCCGCCCGGATGCCGACGCACAGCCGACCGCACGGGCCCCCACCGAGGCACCTGGCTGGAGTCAGCGACCGCTGTGGGCGACCCTCGGGCTGGTCGGCGGTATCGCCATCATCTGGATCGGCGCCGAGCTCCTGGTCGAGGGCGCGGTGCAGGGGGCACGCACGCTGGGGGTGAGCGACGCGGTCGTCGGCCTGACCGTGGTGGCGATCGGTACCTCGGCGCCGGAGCTTGCGACCACGGTCTTGTCCACCCTGCGGGGAGATCGCGATATCGCGATCGGGAACCTGCTCGGTTCCAGCGTGTACAACATCGCGCTCGTCCTGGGGATCACCGTCTTGGTCGCCCCCCGCGGCATCCCGGTGTCGTCGGAGCTCGTCGGGGCGGACCTGCTGCTGTTGGCTGCGGCCGTGTTGGCCAGCATCCCAGCCTTCCTGTCCGGCCAGAAGATGAACCGGATCGAGGGCGGCACGTTCGTGGCGGCCTACGTCGGCTACCTGGTCTGGCTCGTCCTGACCCGGACGTGATCCACTACGGGGCCGGCCTGGCGAGGACCTCGGCCGGTCGCTCGCCGGCCAGGATCGCGTTCACCGCGGTCCTGGCCTCCTGTACCGCTTGCAGTGCGGACCGGGGTCGGAGCGCGTCCCCGATGACCGCCGGCTCGAGCCCGAGCCGGCGCAGGTCGGAGACGAGGTCGGTGTTCGAGACACCGCCGCACCAGGGCACCAGCGCGTCGGCCGCGACCTGTACGCCGGGCTCGCCGAAAACGCCGGTGAAACCGACCCGGCCCTGGTCGATGCCGGCCGGCCGGACTCGCTCGTGGACGGTGACGCCCAACTCGGCGAGCCGGCGGATCATCGGGTACAGGGTGCTGATGCCCTCGCCCTCACCGAGATGGATCCGGGCCGTCGCCAGCGTCACCTTCGCCGATCCCAGGTCGACGAGCCGCTCGGCGATCAGCGCGGCTCCCAGTTCACCGACCTGGTCGAACACGACGACCTCTCCGGGTGCGCCGCGCCGCAGCGCGTGCAGCGGGTCCAGCACCGGCACCGAGCCGTCGTTCGCGGGCAGCACCACATCGGCCGGACGGGAACCCGTGGCCAGAATCACCACGCCCGCACCGGCAGAACCGATCGTGGCGGCGTCCGCCACGACGCCGGTGTGCACCTCGACCCCGAGCGCGCCCAGCTGACGGGACTGCCAGCGCAGGAAGTCCGCGAACTCGGTGCGGCTGGGGGCCAGGCTCCAGGCGCCGAACTGGCCACCGACTTCTGGTTCCGACTCGAACAGTGTGACGGTGAGCCCCGCGACGGCGAGTCGGCGAGCCGCCTCCAGGCCGGCCGGCCCGCCACCGACCACCACGGCCGTGCCCTGCGCCGCGCCGGCCGGGGTGAGTGCCTCGCCCTCGTGCCCCACGTCGGGGTTGACCAGACAAGCGGTGCGCTCCTCGGCCAGCAGGCCGTTCACGCACACGTTGGCTCCGATGCACGGGCGTACGTCGAGGGGACGTCCGGCTCGGCTCTTCGGCAGCAACTCCGGATCGGCGATGTGCGCGCGGACCATGCCGACCAGGTCGGCGTCGCCTGCGGCGAGGATGTCGTTGGCCATCGCGACGGTGGTGATCCGGCCGACGACGCAGACCGGCTTGTCCACGGCCTCCTTGATCGTGCGGGCCACTCCCCGGAACAGGCCGTGCGCGGCCGGGGTGGGCGGCCAGTGCCGCACCCGCGGCTCCAGGCGGTTGTTGTTGCCGACCATGACGCTCAGGTAGTCGACCCGGCTCTGCAGTGCCTGCGCGACCCGGGCGGCCTCCTCCGGGACCAGCCCACCGTCCACCAGGTCGTCGACCCCGAGCCGGATGCCGAGGATCAGTTCCGGCGGGATGGCTGCGCGCACCGCGTCGAGCACCGCGATGGGGTAGGCCAGGCGGCGCTCGAACGTGCCGCCGTACTCGTCGTCACGGTGGTTGGTGAGCGGCGACAGGAACGCGGCCAGCAACAGCCCGTGGGCCATGCTGATCTCGATGCCGTCCAGCCCGCCGCGCGCACACCGCTCCGCGGCAGCGGCGTACAGCCCGGTGATCCGGTCCAGCTGTCCGGGCGATGCGGCTACGGCCACCTGCCGGCTGACCTCGGAGAAGTCCCGAGACGGGCCGAGCACCTCGGCACCGGCGAACTCGGTCGGTCCCGGATGCGCCAGCTGGGCGAGCATCTTGCCGCCTTCGGCGTGCACCGCGTCGGCCAGTCGCTGGTACCCGGGAACGATCGACTCGTCGATGTTCCACAGGCAGATGTCGCTCCACTCCTTGGACGGGAGGATGGGCGTCGCTCCCGTCACTTGCATGGCGGCGCCGGCCCGGGCGCGAGCCCGCTGGTAGGCGATGTAGCGGTCGCCGGGTCGCCCGTCCTCGGCCAGCCCGGGCTGATGCGCGGGCACGTAGACCCGGCCGCGCAGCGTCTGCGGACCGACCTGCAGCGGTTCGTCGACCAGCCAGGGGGTGGTGGGCATCGGATCCAGCGCTCCTCTTCTCGTCAAGCTTCGGTGGACTCGCTCAGGGTGCGGCCGCGGGACCGGTTGCGCCAGTCCGGATCGGCCGAACTGGTCTGCACCAGGGACAGGCCGCGGGTCTCCGGGGCGAGTGGGATCGACACCGCCAGGCCGGCGACACACACGCCACTGGCGATCAGCATCGTGGGGCCGGTGCCGAGGTGGCTCAGGCTCACCGGCAGCAGGAACGTGCCGATCGCCGCGCCCACGCGGCTCATCGCGGTGCCGAAACCGACCGCGGTCGCGCGGATGTCGGTGGGGAACAGCTCGTTGGGGTAGACCCACTGCACGACGCTCGCCCCGGCGTTGAAGATGGCGAACAAGATGAACAAGGTGAAGACCAGCCACAGCGGCAGCACCGACGAGACACCCAACAGCGCAAGCGTGATCGCGGGTACGACGAAGCCGATCAGCAGCACTGGGCGGCGACCCCAGCTGTTCACCAGGAACACCGCGGGGACCACGCCGACGACGAAGAACAGGCTGATCAGCACCGTGCCCAGGGCGGCGTCCTCCACGCCGAAGTTGGACAGGATCTCGGGCTCGAACGTGAAGATCGCGAACGTCGGCAGCACCTGGGCGAACCAGAACGCGGAGACGAAGAACGTCCGCACCCCGTAGGGCTTGCGGAACACCCGGCGATAGTCGGAGTCCGCGCGGTCCGCGGCCAGCGCGGGCAACACGTACTCCGGCCCGATGTGCTTGCGCACGATGGCTTCCGCCTCGTCGCGCCGGCCCTTGCTGGCAAGCCACAACGGCGACTCGGGCATCCCCAGCCGCATGGCCAGGATGAGGACGGCGGGGATCGCCGAGCTGGCCAGCGCCCACCGCCACGAGCCTTCGCCCATGCCGGAGATCGCGTAGCCGACGACGAACGCGAGCAAGTAGCCGACCCACCAGCCACCGACCAGGGCGGCGAGGAACGACCCGCGCTGTCGTCGTGGGATGAACTCGGCGAGCAGTGTCGTGGCGATCGGGTAGTCCGCACCGACCGCGATGCCCAGGATCACCCGCAGCACCAGGATCAGCCACGGCTCGTCCACCCACAGGTGCAGGACGCTGGCGACCACGAACACGGCGAGGTCGATGGTGTACATGACGCGGCGGCCGATCAGGTCGGCCACCCAACCGATGGCGATGCCGCCGATGAACAGGCCGATCAGCGCGCCGGCGCCGATCAGGCCCTGCCACGCGGGTGACAGCGATAGGTCGTCGGTCATCTGCGACAGCGCGATCGCGATGATGCCGAGGATGTAACCGTCGACGATCGGCCCGCCGACGGTGCAGGCCGCGATGTAGGCGTGGAACCGCCGGAACGGCGCCTCCTCCATGCTGATCGCGCCGGGCTGCGGATGTGCTGAGTTGCTCATGCTGAACGTGCTTCCCCTCGAGACGGCATGGGCGGGTGTGCCGGTCAGATCGCCAGGCACAACCGCAGTGCTTCGAGCACAGCGGCATGGATGTTGCGGCTGTTGACCGCGTCCCCGATCCGGAACAGTTGGTACCGGCCGCCGGGGTTGCGGCGAACGTCCTGCGGTCGCAGGTCGAGGTAGGCCTGGTGGTCCAGCTCACCGAGGTTGACGGAGTCCGGACGCAGGTCGAAGTACAGCTCGTCGTTGGGCAGCGTGCCGTTCTCCACCACCACGTGGTCGACAACCAGCTGCTGGGTGCTGCGCGCGTACTCGCTGTAGAGGTCGGCGCTGAGCCGACCGCCCTCGGCGCGCGTCACCGAGGTCAGCCAGCGGTTCAGCGTCGTCTGCACGTCGTGCTCGGCGAACGTCCGCAGGTATGCGGGGGAGTTCATGCTGCCCACCTCGGGGGCCAACGTCCGCTCGGGGGTGACCAGGTGCACCCGGGCCCCGCGGTTGGCGAGGACTTCGGCAGCGTCCATCGCCGGGTAGCCGCCGTGGTCGTCGTAGACCAGCACGTCGCCGGTGGGCCGCACCGACCCGTCCAGCACGTCCCAGCTGTCGTGCACCAGGTCCGCTCCCGAGCGCAGGAACTTCCTGGCCGGCATGCCGCCGGTGGCGATCACGACCACGTCCGGGTCCTCGGCGAGTACGTGCTCGCGCTCGGCGTAGCTGCCGCAGCGCACCTCGGCGCCATGGTGCTTGAGTTCGCCCAGCCGCCAGTCCACGATGCCGATCAGGTCACGGCGCCGAGGGGAGGAGGCGGCGATCCGGATCTGCCCGCCCGGGGTGTCGTTGGCCTCGAACACGATCACCTGGTGTCCGCGCTCGGCGAGCACCCTGGCGGCCTCCAGCCCGGCCGGGCCCGCGCCGACGACGACCGCCTTCTTGCGCGGCCCGGTAGCGGCGGAGATCGTCTGGGGGAGCGACTCCTCCCGCCCGGTCGCGGGATTGTGGATGCACTTGGTGTCCCCGGAGTCGTAGATCGCGTCCAGGCAGTAGTTGGCGCCCACGCACGGGCGGATCCGGTCCTCGGCGCCGGCGGCCACTTTCGCGACGATGTGCGGGTCGGCGATGTGCGGCCGGGTCATCCCGACCAGGTCCACCAGCCCGTCCCGGATCGCGTGCCGCGCGGTGGCCACGTCCTGGATCCGCGCGGAGTGCATCACCGGCACCGTGGTGTCGCGCTTGACCTGCCCGCAGAAATCCAGGAACGGGGCCGACGGCGTGCCCATCCCCGGGATCACGTCGGCCAGCGACGCGTCGCTCTCGATGTAGCCCTTGATCACGGACACGAAGTCGATGCCGACCCGGCGGTCGTAGGTGTTCAGCGCCTCGATGGCGTCGTCGTAGGTCAGCCCGCCGGGGCGTGCCTCGTCCAGCATCATCCGGATCCCGACCAGGTAGTCGGGGCCGACCGCGGCCCGGACCGCTTCCAGCACGCGCAGCGGGAAGCGCATCCGGTTCTCCAGGCTGCCGCCGTACTCGTCGTCGCGGTCGTTGGTCGCGGGGGAGAGGAACCCGTCCATCAGGTGGCCGTAGGACTGGATCTCGATGCCGTCGAGACCGGACTCCTTGCAGCGGGCGGCCGCCTCCGCGTAGTCCCGCACGATCCGGTCCAGGTCCCAGTCCTCGGCGACCTTGGGGAACGCCCGGTGGGCTGGCTCCCGGACAGACGAGGCCGCCACCACCGGGAGCCAGTCGGCGGTGTAGTTGCTGGTCCGCCGGCCGAGGTGGGTCACCTGGCACATCACGGCCGCCCCGTGCTCGTGCACGTCGTCGGTGAGGCGGCGCAGCCACGGCACGATCTCGTCGCGGAACAGTTCCAGGTTCCCGAACGCCGGCGGGCTGTCCCGGGACACGATGGCCGAGCCGCCGATCATGCTCAGCCCGATGCCGCCCTTGGCCTTCTCCACGTGGTAGAGCCGATAGCGGTCGGTGGGCATGCCGTCCACCCCGAACGCCGGCTCGTGCGATGTGGACACCACCCGGTTCCGCAGCCGCAGCCCGCGCAGGTCGAACGGCTCGAGGAGGGGATCCAGCTGCATGGGAACCACCGAAGCACCCGTAGTAATCGGTTACTGATAACCGCTAGGCTGAACGCCGACACAGTTGTCTGTCAAGAGGTGACGGATGTACGAGCTCAGCGCCGAACCGCTGGAGCGGCAGGCCAGCCTGAAGGACCAGGCGCTCGCCCTGGTGCGGCAGGCGATCGTGTCCGGAGACCTCGAACCCGGTGCGATGTACTCTGCCGCCGCGCTGGCCAAGCAGCTGGGGATCTCGCTGAGCCCGGCCCGGGAGGCGATGCTCAGCCTGGTGCACGACGGGATCCTCGAGACCGTGAAGAACCGCGGCTACCGGGTGGTCGAGCTCGACGACGCCGAGCTGTCCAAGATCGTGGAGCTGCGATCGCTGCTCGAAATCCCGACCGTGGTGTCGCTGTGCCCGCTCGACCTCGGGGACCGGCTGGGCCCGCTGCGTTCGCTGGCGGAGCAGATCGAGGCCGCGGCCAGGGCCGGCGACGTGTCGCTGTTCCTGCAGCACGACCGGGACTTCCATCTCGGTCTGCTGGCCCTCGCCGGCAACGACCGGCTGGTCGACCTGGTGGCCCGGCTGCGGGACCAGACCCGGCTGTACGGTCTGCACGCGCTGGCCCAGAACCGGGCGCTGGAGCACTCCGCCCGCGAGCACACCGAGCTGCTGGACGCGATTGCGGCGCGAGACGAGGACCGTACCCGGGAGCTGATGTCGGCCCACCTGCGCCACATCGAGCGGGACTGGAAGACGGGGCAGCCGGTGAACGGGACGACCTGACCGTCGACGGGCGAGCGGGGTCTAGGCTCCGTCCGCCTCGACGGCGTCGGCGAACGCACGCATCGACGGGAACTCCCACTGGTAGCTGTACGGCTCGGCGGGCTCGGGAGTGGCGCCCCAGCCCGGCTGGTCGCGGCGCCGGTTGATCCACACCGACGGCAGCCCGAACCGTCTTGCCGGCACGTGGTCGTGGAACAGGCTCTGCGCGACGTGCAGCAGCCGCCCGTCCGCGACGCCGAGCTCCTCGCGTGCCCTGCTCAGGGCGACGAAGTGGCGGTCGGCGGGCTTGTACGCACCGACGTCCTCGGCGGTGATGATCCGGTCGAACCGCACGCCGAGCCGCCGGTTGCTGCCGGCGAACCCGGCGCGGTGCACGTTGGACACGATCACCAGCTTGTACCGCCGGCCCAGCTCGGCCAGGGCCGCGGCCGAGTCGTCGAAGGCCGGCCAGTCCCCGACCGAGCCGGCGAACCGCTGCGCCCACTCTGGTGCCACCGGGCGCCCGAGCTCCTCGCCGAGGTCGGTGAAGGCGGTGGCCAGGATCTCGGGGTAGAGCGCGCCCGGCGCCCGGCGCATCGCCGCCGCCTCATGCGCGGCATAGCTGGTGAGCAATTGCTCCCGCCGCATCTCGAGCCCCTGCTCGGCGGCCCAGGGCTCGAGCACGTGGGCCAGACCGGTCTCCCAGTCGATCAGCGTGCCGTAGCAGTCGAAGCTCAGCGCGTCGAAGTCCACCAGGTTCACCGAATGCCACCCTTGCGGTCGTCTGCCGATGCGACGGACTCACCCTATGGCGTCCGAGTCCGCCTCAAGATCCGACGTCTGGATCCGACGGTCTGAGGCTGGCCCCCGTGGGATCGGTCCGCGGTGCGTCGGATCTCACCGTCGGATCTTGAGGCTGGGCCGGCTGAGCGCGCCACGGTGGGCCGCCCCGCTCACGAACGCCCCACGGTGGGTCGGCCGGAAGGATCAGGCCAGGTCCACCTGCTCGCCGCCCCGGCTGGCACTCTCCACGATCGCCTGCAGCACCCGCTGCACCGCCAATCCGTCGGCGAACGACGGTCGCGGCGGCGTCCCGGCCGCGATCGCGGTGAGAAAGTCGGCCGCCTCCGCGACGAAGGTGTCGCCCCACCCCAGGATGTGCCCCGTCGGCCACCACGCCTCCACATACGGGTGCTCGGGCTCGGTGACCAGGATCCGGCGCCGCCCGGCGCCACCGGCACCGCCGCCGTCGTCGACGTACAACTCGTTCATCGCCTCCAGGTCGAAGGCCAGCGAGCCCGCGGAGCCGTACACCTCGATGGTCATCCCGTTCTTTCGGCCGAACGCCATCCGGCTGACCTCGACGCTCGCCGGCACCCCCGATGCCGTGTGCACCAGGGCCCACGCCGCGTCGTCGACGGTGACCTCCTCCAAGCCGTCAGCCCCGCGCCGTTGGGGTACGAAGGTGCGCAGTTGCCCACTGGCGGAAACCACCGGCTCGTCCAGCAGGAAGCCGATCTGGTCCACGACGTGCGAGCCCAGGTCGCCCAGCGCCCCGGAGCCGGCCGACTCCTTGCGCAGCCGCCAGGTCATCGGCGCGTCCGCGTCGGCGAGCCAGTCCTGCAGGTATGCCGCGCGCACCTGTCGTACCGAGCCGATCCGTCCCTCCGCGATCAGCCGCCGGGCCAACGCCAGCGCGGGCACCCGCCGATAGTTGAACCCCACCATCGACTGGGCACCGCGACCGCGAGCCGCGTCGGCGGCCGCCACCATCCGCTCGCCCTCGTCGACCGAGTTGGCCAGCGGCTTCTCCACGAGCACGTGCTTGCCGGCTTCCAGCGCGGCGATCGCGACCTCGGCGTGCAGGTGCCCGGGTGTGCACACGTCCACGATGTCCACGTCCGGCCGGTCCACCACCTGGCGCCAGTCCGTGGCGGCGGCGTCCCACCCGTATTGCTCCGCCGCCTCGGTCACCCGGTCGGCGTCCCGGCCGACCAGCACGGTCTGGCGTACCCGCGGCAGATCAGGGAAGAACGCGGCGACATTGCGCCACGCGTTCGAATGGGCCTTGCCCATGAACGAGTACCCGATCACCGCCACGCCGAGCGGCCGCCCGGTCGCGCCGTCGTCACCCATCTGGCTCCTGTCCGTCATACGTGGCGTTCAACGTCCCGCACGCGTCGACGTGCGGTCAACCGTCGCCCGGGCCGATGCCGGGCGCGGGTGCTCGGCCGTGAGCGCCTCGGTGACCGCGCGGATCCGCGGATGCCGGGCCGCACCGCGCCGTACGGCGCTGAAGGTCCGCCGCTCCGGCCGGCCGGGCAGCCGGCGGGCGACCACCCCGTCGCGGTCCCCGGCGCCGGCGAGGTCTGGCAGCAGCGCGACGGCCAGGCCCCGCTCGACCAGGCGGAGGTGGATCTGCAGGTCGGTGGAGGTGTAGCGCACGTCCGGCTCGAACCCGACCCGCCGGCATGCCGCGTCCGCCCACCGGCGGGCGGTGGTCCCGGCCGGTTCGAGCACGAACGGGCGGGAGGCCAGTCGGCCCAGTGATCGCTCGCGCCAGTCGGCCGGGGTCACCAGCCGGAGCTCGTCGCTGAGCAGGTCGAGCCGCTCGGTGTCGCGGGGTCGTGGCAGCGGATGTCCGGGGTACTCCTCGCCGAGCACCAGGTCGAAGCCGCCGGCCAGCAGGGCGGGGAGGGCGGCCTCGGGCTCGGTCTCGGTCACCTCGACGCGCAGCTCGGGATGGTGCCGTTCCAGCCGGCCCAGGGCATCGGGTACGAGAGCCAGCACCGCGGTCTGGAAGGCGGCCACGCGCACCGTGCCGACGGTCGCGTGCTGCGAATCGGCGAGTGCGGCCTCGGTCCGCTCCAGCTGCTCCAGCAGCACCCCGGCATGCTCGACCAGCAGCTCGGCCTGGGCGGTCAGCCGGACCCTGCGGCCGGCCGGCTCGAGCAGCCGCACACCGGTCTCCCGCTCCAGTGTCGCGAGCTGCTGTGAGACCGCGGACGGACTGTACGACAGGGCCTCGGCCACCGCGGTGATCGTGCCCCGGCGGGCCAGCTCGCGCAGCAGCCGCAACCGGTGCAGGTCGAGCATCGGCCACCTCAAATCATCGAATATCCTTAACATTATCGCGTCGATTTCCGCGATGGACCTGAAGGGTCGGACCGGCCAGGATGGATCCATGACCGCCTGGTACTCCTCCCCGGCCGCTCGCGAGTGGACCGCACCGCCCGTGCCGGAGGACGCGCTGTCCTTCCACCGGTCGCTGTCCGGTTACGCGCCGACCCCACTGATCGAGCTGCCCCAGCTGGCCACCGAGCTCGGCGTCGGACGGGTGCTGGTCAAGGACGAGTCGTCGCGGCTCGGGCTGCCGGCGTTCAAGGTGCTCGGCGCCTCCTGGGCCTGCCACCAGGTGCAGCAGCGCCGGCCCGGCGCCACGCTGGTGACCGCGACCGACGGCAACCATGGACGCGCGGTCGCCCGGATGGCCGCCCACTTCGGCGTCGGTGCGACAGTGTTCGTACCGGAGCTGATGCTGCCCGAGACCGCCGCCCGCATCAGCGAGGAGGGCGCGGAGGTGGTCCGGGTGTCGGGCGACTACACCGCGGCGGTCCGGCGCGCCGCGGACTTCGCCGCCGAGGATCCGGGCGACGCTACGGCCGGGCGGCCCGGCCGGGCGCTGGTGCAGGACACCGCCTGGCCCGGGTACGAGCAGGTGCCGGCTTGGATCGTGGCCGGCTACGCCACGTTGCTGGCGGAAGTGGACGCCGAGCTCGGCGGCTCGCCCGACCTGGTGGCGGTGCCGGTCGGCGTCGGATCGCTGGCCGAGGCGGTCGTCCGGCACTACCGCCGCCCCGGTGTCTCGCACCCGAGCGTCCTCGCGACTGAGCCCGATACCGCTGCCTGCCTGCTGGCCAGCCTCACCGCCGGCCGGCCCACCGACGTCCCGACCGGCTCCACCGTGATGGCCGGACTGAACTGCGGCACCGTCTCCAGTGCGGCCTGGCCGGTGCTGCAGGCGGGTTGCGACGCGGCGGTCGCCGTCTCCGACGAGGATGCGTTGCGCGCCGTCGACGACCTCGCCGGGTTCGGGGTGTCCTCCGGGCCGAGCGGCGCAGCCACCCTGGCTGGCGCCCGCGCCGTACTCCGAGACCGAGAGCGCCGGGCCGCGCTCGACCTCGACGACCGCGCGGTCGTCGTGCTGCTCAGCACCGAGGGAGCCACTCGATGAACCTGCGCGTCGACCGCGACCGCCTCTGGGCCTCGCTGATGGAGCTGAAGGAGATCGGCGCGTACGACGACGAGGCCACCGGGCTGCGCGGCGTGCGGCGGCTCGCACTCACCGACGCCGACGCCGAGGCCCGCCGCCGGTGCGTGGCCTGGATGGTGGAGGCCGGGCTGGAGGTGCGGGTGGACCGGATCGGCAACGTCTACGCCACCCGTCCGGGTCGCGACCGCTCGCTGCCGTGCGTGCTGATGGGTTCCCACATCGACACCGTCGCCACCGGCGGCGCGTTCGACGGCACCCTCGGCGTACTCGGCGGGATCGAGGTGATGCGCACCCTCAACGACGCCGGGATCGAAACGCTCCGCGACATCGAGGTCGGCTTCTTCACCGAGGAGGAAGGCGTCCGCTTCGGTGTCGACATGCTCGGCTCGGCGGTGACCGCCGGCCGGATCGCCCTCGACCACGCGCACAAGCTCTACGACGAGGACGGCAGGACGGTCCAGCAGGAGCTGGTCCGGATCGGCTTCGACGGTCCGGCCCCCGAGCGCCGCCCGATCCCGCACGCCTACCTCGAGTGCCACATCGAGCAGGGCCCGATCCTCGCCGACGCGGGCGTCGACATCGGCATCGTGGAAGGCGTCCAGGCGATCTCCTGGCAGCGGCTCACCGTACGCGGCGAGGCCGCCCACGCCGGGACCACGCCGGTCGGGTCGCGGCACGACGCCGGGCTGGTCGCGGCGTCGGTGGTGGTGGAGGCCCGCCGGATGTGCGAGAGCGGCGAGTTCGGCCAGCTGCGGGCCACCGTGGGGAGCTTCGATCTCGGCCGGGGCCAGACCAATGTCATCCCGCACCACGCGACGCTGACCGTGGATCTGCGCAACCCCGACGACGCGCTGATGGCCGCTGCGGAGCAGCGGTTGGCCACGTATGTGGCCGGGCTCGCCGGCCGGCACGGGGTCGAGGTGTCGTGGGAGCGGATGGCCAAGACCGGCGTGGTGCTGTTCGATCGCGGCATCCAGGGCCTGCTGGCCGGGACCGCCGACGACCTCGGGCTGCCGTACGTCCGGGCGATGTCCGGGGCCGGGCACGATGCGCAGGAGATCGCCGCGATCTGCCCGACCGCGATGGTGTTCGTGGCCGGGGAGAACGGCGGCATCAGCCACACACCTCGCGAGTACTCCAACCCTGACGCCTGCGGCAACGGCACGGACGTACTGGCCAACGCGGTGCTGCGGCTGGCGGACCAGCCGTGACCGGCCCCGTCGAGCGCTCCGCTCGGACGTTCGCGGAGGTCGGCGTGCTCGACCTGCTCGATGCCTTGCTCCGGATCGACTCGGTGAACCCCGGGCTGGACCCGACCGGCGCCGGCGAGGCCGAGATCGCGGGGTTCGTCGCCGCGTGGGGACGGGCCGCAGGACTCCGCGTCGAGTGGGTGGAGGGTACGCCGGGGCGGCCGAGCGTCCTGCTGCGCGGCGGACGCGACACCGGTGGTCGCCGGCTGCTGCTGTGCGGCCACCTGGACACGGTCGGTCTGGCCGGCACGTCCGACCCCCTTGCCCCGCGGGTCGACGGGGACCGGCTCTACGACCGCGGCGCGTACGACATGAAGGCGGGACTGGCCGCCGCGCTGGTGGCCTGCCGGGACGCCTCGCGGGCGGGCCTCGACGGGGAGGTGGTGGTCGCTGCCGTCGCCGACGAGGAGCTCGCCAGCCTGGGCATCCAGGAGGTGCTGGCCCACCTGCACCCGGTCGACATCGACGCGGCCGTGGTCACCGAACCCACCGAACGGCAGGTGGGCACGGCGCACCGCGGATTCGTGTGGACGGAGGTGACGGTGTCCGGAGTCGCCGCACACGGGTCACGTCCTCAGTTGGGCGCCGACGCGATCCTCGCCGCGGGGCCGCTGCTGGTCGGCTTCGACCGGCTCGACCAGCGGCTGCGGCAGCGGACACATCCGTTCCTCGGCTCGGGCAACCTGCATGCGTCGTTGATCTGCGGCGGCACCGAGGAGTCCACCATCCCCGACCGCTGCGTGTTCACCGTGGAACGTCGCACGCTGCCGGGGGAGACCCTCGGACAGGTGGAGGCGGACGTGGCCGACGTGCTCCAGCGCTGCCGACCACTCGACCCGCGCGTGCGGGTCAGCGCCCGCACCGTGCTGCACCGAGCGCCGATGGAGACGCCGGCCACCTCGCCGGTGGCGGAGGCGCTGCTCGTGGTGGCCGGACCCGGCACGACGGTCGCGCCGATGTGGTACTGGGCCGACTCCGCCTTCCTGTCCGCCGCCGGCATCCCCACCGTGCTCTACGGGCCGGAGGGCGAGGGAGCGCACGCGGACGTGGAATGGGTGAGCCGCTCCGGCACCGTCACCGCGGCCGAGGTGCTCACCCGGCTCGCGCGCCGGTTCGCCGTCAGCCGACCGGCTGGGTAGCCGTCCGTGAGGCCGCCTGCAGCCGGCCCGCTGACAGGTCGTTCCGGGCGATCGCTCCGCCGTGGATGACCAACTGCACGCGTTCCATCGCGGTGATGTCATCGAGCGGCGAGCCGTCGATTGCGATCAGGTCCGCGGCGAAGCCACTGACCAGCCGGCCGACCTTGCGCTGCAGCCGCATCATCCGGGCAGCCACTGTCGTGGATGCCCGGATGGCGTCGAGCGCGGACAGCCCGGCCGTATGCAGGTGCACGACCTCTCCGCCCACGCTGGACACCGATGCCGACGAATAGCTGGTGTCCGGGCCGGCGACGATCGGGATGCCGCGTTGGTACGCCTGCCGGGTAGCCTCCTGCAGGACCGGCAGCATCTCCCGGCCGCGTTCTTGCAGGCACGGTTCGTCGTACTCGCCGCCGGACTCCAACAGGTCGACCATCGCGGAGATGGTGGGGTCGTAGTAGGTGCCCCGGGTCGCCATGAGGTCGAGCGTCCGCTCGGACACGTACGTGCCGTGCTCCAGGCTGGTCACTCCCGCGCGGACCGCGTTGTGGCAGCCCTCCGCCCCGTGCGAATGGCACATCACCGGGCGCCCGCCGGCGGCGCGGACGATCACGCGCAACTGGTCGAGCGTGTAGGTGGGTTCGCGGGGGTCCTGCTCGCACAGGCCCGCCCGCTGCGTCGCCCAGGTCTTGATGTGGTCGGCACCGCGGGCCAGGTTCACCCGCACGACGCGACGCAGCTGTGCCGGGGTGTGCGGCGCTTCCGGGTCCGTGGCCAGCGGTGCCAGGTCCGGGTCGGACAGGATGTTGTCGCCGAAGAACGGCCGGACGAACAGCCCGACCGGCTGCACCCGCGGGATCTGCTCCGGCACCCAGCGGGCCAGTTCCGCCAACGCGACGTCGGCGTAGAAGTTGGCCGAGGCCATCCGCAACGTGGTCGCGCCGCGCTGCAGGGCCCGGTTGGCGGACTCGATGCTGGTGGCGTGGGTGTGGGCATCCAGCAGGCCGGGCAGCAGCCAGGATCCCGACACGTCGATGATCCGAGCCTGCGAGTCCTTCCGGGCCAAGGCCTGCTGCCGCCGGACGTCCATCCGTTCCGGGCCACCGGCGACCAGCACCTTCCCGTCGCTCAGCACCACGACGGCGTTCTCGGTCACCTTGCCCGAGAGCGGATCCAGCAGGGTGCCGCCGACCAGCACGATCGGCGCGGGTACGGGTGGGCGGCCGGCCCGGCCGCGGGCGGCGGGCCCGGAGGCCGCCGAGGCCGGACTGACCAGGCCCTCGCCGAGGACGCCCATCCCGGCGACGGCGGCCGATCCGGCAAGGAACGCGCGGCGTGGGAGCGGAGCGGTGGGTCGGTCGTTTTCCGTGCCGGACATGGGTCTGCCCTCCGAAGGCGTACAGCTGGATTGCGCTGATGCTGCTAGCGCTGAGCAACCGTGTCAACACCAACCGTCATGGGGTCTCGGGGATCGAGAAGGGTCATCGGAGCGGCGGCGATCCGAAGCCGCAACTAGTGCATTCAGCGCAATAGTCGCGCTCATGCTAGTATTTCGGCTGTGGATGTGCGGGGGGAGTTGTTCGACAGCCTGGAAGACTTCGTACGGCAGCTGGTCGGCCTGGTGGAGTTGGAGGGCCTCAGCTTCCTCGTCGACGTCGAGCTGTCCTTCACCCAGGTGCGCATGGCGATGCTGCTGGCGTGTTCCGAGCCGCGGCCCATCCGGTCCATCGCCGACCAGTTGGAGCTCTCGGTGCATGCCGCGGGCCGCAACATCGACCGGCTGGTCGAGGTCGGGATCGTGGAGCGTCGGGAGGACCCGGACGATCGGAGGGTCCGGCTGGTCTCGCTGTCGGCGCAGGGCCTGGACCTGGTCGACCGTCATCTCGAGGCGCGCCGCCGGGCGCTCAGGACGTTCATCGACCGGCTGCCCGACGAGCAGGTGGAGGCGCTCGCCGACGCGCTCCGTCCGGTCCTGGCCGGAGGGTCGTTGCTGCCTCGATCCCACATCCCCGCACCCTGAACCAACCACACCGCACCCATTCGTCTGCGCGAGCAGCCGGGCCGTGCTGCGCCTTGCCCGGCTGAAAGAAGGAGTCATCGATGTCCACCACGAGCGGCCGACACAAACTTGAGACCGGGCACCCGCCCGATGACGACGACAGGATCACCGGCCAGATCCTCAAGGTCGCGGGCGTGGTGGTGTTGGGCTCCATCATGGCCATCCTCGACACCACCGTCGTCAACGTCGCGCTGCCGACGTTCCAGACCGAGTTCGGGGTCGAGGAGTACTCCACGGTCGCCTGGACGATCACCGGTTACACGCTCGCCCTGGCCGCCATCATCCCGGTCACGGGCTGGGCGGCTGACCGCTTCGGCACCAAGCGTCTCTACATCACCGCGCTCGCCCTGTTCACGTTGGGCTCCGTGCTGTGCGCCACCGCCTGGAGCATCGAGTCGCTGGTCGCCTTCCGGGTGCTCCAGGGGCTCGGCGGGGGGATGCTGATGCCGCTCGGCATGACCATCATGACCAGGGCTGCCGGACCCCATCGGATGGGCCGGCTGATGGCGATCCTCGGCGTACCCATGCTGCTCGGCCCGATCATGGGCCCGATCCTCGGCGGCTGGCTCATCGACGCGGTGTCGTGGCACTGGATCTTCTTGATCAACCTGCCGCTTGGCATCATCGCCATCGCCTACGCGGCCGCCGCCCTGAGCCCGGACACTCCGGAGCCCGGCGAGCGGTTCGACTTCGTCGGCATGCTGTTGATGTCTCCCGGTCTCGCGCTGTTCCTCTACGGCGTCTCCGCGGTGCCTGGGGAGGGGACCGTGGCGGCGACCAAGGTCTTGGTGCCCGGCCTGATCGGGGCCGCGCTGATCGTCGCGTTCGTCATCTGGGCCTTCCGCCCGGAGCACCCTCTGCTGGACCTGCGGCTGTTCAAGAACCGCAACCTCACCGTCGCCACCATCGTGATGTTCCTGTTCGCCGGTTCCTTCTTCGGTGCCCTGCTGCTGGTGCCGACGTATTTCCAGCAGGTACGGGGCGAAAGTGTGCTGATGGCCGGTCTGCTGGTTGCTCCGCAGGGGCTCGGCGCGATGCTGACGATGCCGATCGCCGGCGCCCTCGCCGACCGGATCCCGGTCGGCCGGATCGTGCCGTTCGGTTTCCTCGGTGTGATCCTCGGCATCTGCGGACTCGCGGTGAGCACCGACCCGGACACGCCGTACTGGCACATCATCGTGAGTCTGTTCGTGCTCGGCCTCGGCATGGGCGCGACGATGATGCCGATCTTCACCTCCGCGCTGAAGACCCTGCGTGCTCACCAGGTGGCCCGCGGCTCGACCCTGATCAACGTGATCCAGCAGGTCGCGGCCTCGGCCGGCGTCGCGGTCATCTCGGTGGTCCTCACCAACCAGCAGCAGGCCTCCGACGCGCTCAACGCGGCGCGTGCGCTGGCCGAGGCGAAGATCGGCGGCGTTCAGCCACCGGAGTGGGCCATCGCGGTCGCCCAGCGGCTCGGCGACGCCTTCCAGGCCACCGCACTCGGCGACCTGGCCTCGTCGTTCAGCGTCGCCTACTGGGTCAGCGGTGTGGCGCTGCTCGTGACCTTGATCCCGGTCGCCTTCCTGCCCCGCAAGCGCGAGGAGTCCCATCTCCTCGACGAGGAGGCCGAGTCCGAGACGCCGCTCGCCATGCACTGACCGACGGCGGTCACGGCCCGAGCCGCTCCAGCGCCGCCGCGACGGTGAGGACGTCCGCGTCCGCATACCTGCGGCCGACGAGTTGCAGCCCAACGGGCAGCCCGTCGGCGAGCCCGGCCGGAACCGAGATCGCCGGATGCCCGGACAGGTTGAACGGCAGTGTGAAGCCGACCAGCGTCCAGTGGTCGACCGGTCGTCCGGCGATCGTGTCCGGGGGTGGGCCGCCGGCGTCGAAGGCGGTGCACGGCACCGTCGGCGTGGCGATCAGGTCCACGTCGGCGAGGACCGTGCCAAGCTGTTCGACCAGTCGCTGCCGGCATCGGTGCGCCGCGACGATCGCGTCGACGGTGATGCCGTCCGCGGACTCCAGGTACGAGCGGACCGTGGCCGCGAACCGGTGTCGCCGGTCACGGCCCGCCCGTCCGAGGAGTGCCGCCACGTCTAGCGAGGACAGGGTGCGGTAGGCGGTCTTGATCTCCGGGTCGATGGTGAGCTCGGCGCCCGGCTGTCCCGCGTCCACGAGCTCGGCGTCGATCGACGCGGCCAGTCGGCCGAGCGCGGCGAGGGCGGTCTGGCGCACCTGTTGCGCGCACGGGACGAAGCCCAGATCCGGGGACCAGAGGATGCGCAGGCCCGCCCGCGGCCGCCGCGTGACCGCGGCCTCGTACCCCGCCTCGTCGGGTGGGACCGCGGTCCGGTCCATCCCGTCGGGGCCCTGTACGCAGTCGAGGAACCGTGCGGTGTCGCGGACCGTCGAGGTCAGGGCTCCGTAGTGGGAGGTCTGTGCGAACGGGGTGAACTCCGGCGCGATGGGGACCCGGCCGAAGCTGGCCTTGAAGCCGACCAGGCCGCAGTGGGCCGCGGGGATCCGCAGCGAGCCGCCCTCGTCCGAGCCGGTGGCCATCGGCACCATGCCGCTGGCAACGGCGGCCGCGGACCCGCCGCTGGACCCGCCCGGCGTGCGCGTCGGGTCCCAGGGGTTGCGGCACACGCCGTGCAGCGCCGAGGACGTGAACGCGGAACGTCCCAGCTCGGGTGCCGCGGTGAGTCCCACCGGCACGGCGCCGGCGCGTAGCGCCCGGTCGACCATCGTCGCGGTCCGGTCGGCGATCCGGTCGCGGAAGGCCGTGGAGGCGTACGTCAGCGGCCAGGACCCGACCGCCTGTAGCTCCTTCACGCCCAGCGGTATCCCGGCCAGCACACCGGGATCCCGGCCCCGGCGTACGTCCCGGTCGACCCGCTCGGCCGCTCGGCGGGCCCGAGGCTCGTCGAGGAACACGAAGGCGCCCAGGTCCGCGTTCTGCGCGCCGATCCTGGCCAGCGTGTCCTCAAGGGTGTCGAGTGCGCTCCGGCGGCCGGAGCGGATGTCGTCGGCCAGGTCACAGGCGCTCGGGCGCGGGTCGAGACTGCGGCCGGGCCCGTCGGCCCTCAGCGGGCGTGCACCAGCTGCGACCGCACGTACTGCATCCGGCCCTGCCGATCCCACTCGTAGATCTCCATGTTCGCCGAGTCCGGCTCCGCGTCCGAGGTGAAGTCCAGCGGTCCGCTCGGCCCGTCGTAGTCGATATCTGTCCCGTCCGCCAGCAGTCCAGCACACTCCTCGAAGCTGGTGCACTTCTGCCCGTCGCGGGTGACGTCGATGATCGCGTCCTTGAACTCCGCGGCGTCGGGGCTTCCGGCCGCCTCGGCGGCCAGGGCCGTCACGATCACGCAGTCGAACGCTTGCGGCGCGAACTGGGTCTCCTCCAGCTCCGGGGCGAACTCCTTCAGTTCCGCGATGAAGTCCTCGTTGACCTCAGCCGCGGGGGAGACGCCCTTCAGCCCACGGACCACCTGTGGCTGGTTGGGGGAGACCAGTTCGCCCAGCTTCTCCGACACCAGGCCCCCGGCGATGTAGACGCCCACGTCCTGCGGGCCGAGCGAGGACTCGATCAGCCCTTTCAGCACCTGCTTGCCCTCCTCGAAGCTGATCACCACGATGGCGTCCGCGTCGCTCGCGGCGACCTTCCGGACCACCGCGTCGAACGTGGTCGCGTTCGGGTCATAGCCGGCCTCGGTGACGACCTGGCCACCCGCCTGTTCGAAGGCGTCGGACGTCGCCTTGCTGAGCCCGGTCCCGTAGTCGTCCTGTCGTGCGATCACGGCGAGTCGGCTGTGCCCGTCCGCGACGATCAGTTCCGCTATCGCGGGTCCCTGCAGGGCATCGCTGGGGTTGGTGCGGAAGTAGTACCCGTCGTCGTCATGTTCGGTGAGCGCCGGTGCCGAGTTGGCCGCCGAGCACATGGCAACCCCCTCGGCGGTCACCTTGTCGATCACTGCCAGCGTCATCGACGACGAGGCCGCCCCCATGATCGCGTGCACGCCCTCGCTCAGCAGCCGGTCCGCCGACTGGCTGGCGATCGCCTGGTCGCCGGCCTCGTCGCCGTCCACCAGGTCGGGAATCGGTTCGCCGAGCACGCCGCCTGCATCGTTGATGGTCTGTACGGCGAACTCGGTGGCACGGATCTCCGGTGGTCCCAGGTAGGCCAGCGGGCCCGTCTCGGGAAGGAGGTAGCCGAGCTTGAGGGCCTGCTCGGAGTCCGGGGGCTGTCCCTCGCCGGTCGCCCCACCGCCGCAGCCGGCCAGGACGAGTGCCAACGCGGCCACTGTGGTGCCAGCGACGCGTCTCGAAGACATGTGTCCTCCCGGGGGACGACTCCAGGGTCTGAAGCCAGCGTTGGGGGAGCCGGTGTTGTCGTGATTCAAGGGGTTGTCGCTCGGGCCGGACAAGGGGCCATGGGCAAGACCTGCTGGAGCGGCACTTCAGCAACCGTGTACCACGGCCACCTCACCCCGGTACGACAGTCGCCAGCGGCGACTCGATGCGTACGGCGAAGGCGTGCTCGGTCCACCGGACGAACTCGTGGGCGGCGCTGCGAATCGCAGTCAGGGCAACCTCGATGAGCGGGTTCGGATCGTTGGACCGGGCCACCGCCAGCACCCCGCGCCGGGGTGCGTCATCGGCGCCGAACCGCCGCATCGAGATGTCCCGGTCGGTGCCGAGCGCGAGCGCGGGGACCAGGGCGACACCGAGGCTCTCCCGCACCAGCCCCCGGATCACGTCGTAGTCGTTGCTGGTGAAGCGGGTCTCCGGCTCGAACCCCGCCTGGGTGCACAGCCGGTGCAGGTTCTCGTGCGCCGCGGAGCCGGGTTGGTTGCTGACCCAGATCTCGCCGGCCAGCTCGGCGAAGCCGCCGAGGGGATCGGGCAGCCGCGGATGCATCGGCCCGTGGATGATCACCAGCTCCTCGTCCAGGACGGCGCCGACCTCCAGGCCGCCCGGCCGCGGTGTGGGCACGTGGCCGTACTCGTAGACCAGGCCGAGGTCGGACCGGCCCTCGCGGACCGCCTCCATGACCAGCTCGGGCTGCTGGTCCTCCTGCAGGCTGAACGAGGCCCGGGGGTGCTTGTGCACCAGTCGGGCCAGCGCGCGGGGCAGGAGTTGGGCGCCCACGGTGGGGAACGCGGTGATGCGCAGTCCGCCTCGCTGCCCCTCGCTGAACTCCCGCATCTGCTCCTCGGCGGCGGCCATGTCCAGCAGCAGCGTGTCGGCGTGCTTGCCCAGGTGCAGCGCGGCGGCGGTCGGCTGCAGGCTGCGGGGGCCTCGGATGAACAGACTGAGGTTCAGGCTGCGCTCCAGGGCGGCGACCTGCTGGGAGACCGCCGAGGTGGTGTAGCCCAGTTGCCGGCCGGCCTCGCTCAGTGAGCCCGCGCGCAGCACCGCCTGCAGCGTCTGCAGGTGGATCATGTTCAGCACGACGGCGCCGCTCTCGATCCCGCCGGTGCGGTGCGCAGATGTTGGGGTGGCATGGTCTGCCTCAGGGTACGCGGGCGGGACCACGGCCCGGTCGCGGACCGTTCTCAGAACACCGCCGTCTCGGGGGACTCCGCCTGGTCGGCCGCGAACCGCGACAGGCGCAGCCCGGTCAGGTCGAGATCGGAGCGGCCGTGCATCAGCAGCTGGGCAACCGCGTGTCCGACGGCGGGCGACTGCATGAACCCGTGCCCGGAGAAGCCGGCCGCGACCCACAGCCGCCCGGTGTCGTCGAGCCGGTCGACGATCCCCAGGTCGTCCGGGGTCATCTCCCGAAGCCCCGCCCAGCCGCGGGTGATCTGCACGTCGAGCAGGCCGGGGAACCGGTGCGCCAGCGCCTCCACCAACGACTCGGTGCGGGACCAGTCGACCATGGCGCGGTCGGAGCTGGGGACGACCCGGTCGTTGCCGCCGATGACCGCGGTGCCGGACGCCTCGGGATGCAGGTAGGCCCCGGTGGGCAGGTCCACGGCCAGGGGAAGGTGCGGCCCCAGCCCGGGCAGCCTGGCGGTGGCGAACGCCTGGCGGGAGTGCGGCCGTACGGGCAGGTCGACACCGCACAGCACGCCGACCTCCCGCGTCTGCGGTCCGGCCGCCAGCACGACGGTCTCGGCGTCGAGGTCGCCCGCACTGGTCCGCACGCCCCGGATCCGCCCGACCCGGTCCCGGAGCAGGCCGCCGAACGCGGTGTGCTGCCGGATCTCGACCCCGCCGCGGCGGGCCCCGCGGACGTACCCGCTCATCGCATCCGCCGGCGAGGCCGAGCCGTCGCCGGGACTGTAGGTGGCGCCGAGCAGGTCGTCGGTGCGGACGCCGGGGAACACGTCCGCCACCCGGTCGGGCGGCAGCACCTGCACCTCTGCGCCGACGTCGCGTTGCATGTGGGCGTTGCGGCAGAACGCCGCCCAGGTCTCCGGTGCGGCATGCAGGAACAGGTAGCCGTGCCGGCGGAAGTCCAGCGGCGCGCCGGTTCGTTCCTCGAACCCGATCCAGAACGGCAGCGAGGCGTGCACCAGCTCGACGTTGACCCGGGACGAGAACTGGTGCCGGATACCGCCGGTGGCGTACGCGGTGGCACCCTCGCCCAGCCGGCCTCGCTCGAGCAGGGTCACGTTGGGGTGACCGAGCTTGGCCAGGTGGAACGCGATCGACGCGCCGATGATGCCCCCACCGACGATGACGACGCGTCCCCCCTGCAGGGGCGGATGAGCCATCTGGGTCCTCTGGCTTGGGGTTCGGGCTCAAGTTGTAGGTCGGTTCGGCCGGCCGCGGCAACACCCCAAGCCCCAGAGCGTCTGTAGCCGCCCTCCAGCCAGGATTGACGATCCGACCGGGCGAGGGGCGCAGCAGCAGGGCTGGTTGGAGGCCCGGGGTCCACATGGTGAGGCGTCGGTTGATCGGGACGCGCGGATGTCGTCGGATGCTGTACGGCACTCCCGACTCCAGACAGTGGTGATCTCGATGAGCTCCGTAGCGACCGTCCGGCGCTGTGCCTTGGCATTCTCCGCCTGCGCCGGGCTGCTCCTGACCTCCGTCGTCGTCGCACCGGGCACGGCACAGGCCCGGCCGCCGAGCGCCCAGCAGCAGGACACGACCGAGGCGCCGGCACCGACCAAGAGCATCGGCTTCTATGTCGGCAAGAACCTGACCGAGGACGGCTCGGTGCTGCTCGGCGGTTTCGGGCACGAACCGTCCAGCCACTGGCTGGAGATCGTGCCGCGCCGCACGTTCCCGAAGGGCGCGACGACCACGGTCGGCATCACCGACGAGGCGTCCATGCCGGGCGAGCTGATGGAGATCCCGCAGGCCCGGCGGACCGCCAAGTACATCACCTCCAACTACTCCGAGTTCGCGGGTTTTCCGGCGCCGTTGACAAACGGGGGTCTCAACGAGCACGGGGTGGCGGCGCGGGACATCTGGTCGCCGACCGACGAACGGCTGCTGGAGTTCACCGACGAGACGCAGACCGGGCCCAACTACAGCGACCTGTCGCGGATCGCGATGGAGCGGGCCACCTCCGCGCGGGACGCGGTGCAGATCCTGGGCCGGCTGATCGACAAGTACGGGTACTCCTCCTACGGGGGCAACTCGCACCTGTTCGCCGATGCGAACGAGGGATGGATCTTCATCGACTACGGCGGCAACCAGGGGCTGTGGGCCGCCGAGCGGCTCGGCCCGGACGAGGTGCGGGTGTCGTACCCGGGGTACCTGGAGCCGTTCCCGCTGGACTTCCGCGAGCACCCCGACGAGTACCTCGCCTCCGACAACCTGATCGACTTCGCCGTCGAGCAGGGCTGGTTCGACCCGGCGCAAAGCGACGTGTTCGACGTGCAGGAGATCTACGGCGCCATCGAGCCGAACCACCGGATGGTCAGCGGGACCCACCCGGTGGGCTACAACGACCAGGCCGTCAAGGAGCGGGAGCTGGCGCAGGACCTGGGGCCGGTTTCGCTGGAGGACATGCTCGCCTACGTCCGCGACCCACGCTGGTCGCACGACCGGTCCGGCTACGGCCAGGTCGCGCAGCTGCAGGACGTCGAGCACCGCGAGCTCAATGTGCTCTGGACCGCGGTGACCGGGGCCGTCACCACGCCCTACGTGCCCATCTACATCGGCGCGACCGATGTGCCTGCTGAGTTCAAGCAGCACCGGTACATGACCAGCGACGCCGCGTCCTCCTACCTGGCCGCCGACTACGCCGGTCTCGAGGCGACGCGGTACGCGACCCGGACCTTCAAGCGGCTGATGTACTACACCTGCGACCATCCGCGTACGTTCCTGAAGCCGGTGACCGCCGAGATCGAGTCGTTCGAACAGCGGTTGCTGAAGGAGCAGCAGCGGGTGCGGTATCGCGCCGAGCGGCGGCTGGACGCCGGGGAGCGGAAGGCCGCGCGCAGGCTCCTGACTCAGTACGTCGACCGGCAGCTGCTGGCCTCGTTGCGCCTCGGCGAGTATCTGGTGGACGAGGTCGAACAGCGCACCCGCGACCAGTTCGGGCTGCGGATGCCCACCGGGCGCGATCTGCCTGGAGAGACCGGCCGTCCGGAGAGCCAGAGCATGAACCGCGGTGGCGGGCTGACCGGGTCGGCGAACGACATCGTGTACTGCTACCGGGAGGGGATCGACGAGTATCCGCGCGAGCACGGTTCCTACGACGACCTGGCAGGTGAGCTGCTCGGCAACCGCGGCGCCGCCTCGTCGGGAGACCAGCAACTCGCGGCGATCGGTGCGGCCGGTGCCGTCGGAGCCGCCCTGTTCGGGCTCGGCGTGCTCAGCGGCCGTCGTCGCCGCCGCAAGTAGCTCGCGACAGGTGTACCCGAGCGCGGG
>CAZNCE010000027.1:0-15632 GCA_964571285.1 uncultured Nocardioidaceae bacterium
AGCGCACCTCCATGGCATGGAGGGGGTCAGGGGTTCGAGTCCCCTCAGCTCCACCCAAGGTTTCTTCGAGCTCTCGACACGATGATCCTCAAACAGCGGATCCTTCGGGGTCCGCTGGTTGACTTCTGAGTTGGTGCACGACCTAGCTACGTCTCACCGGGTTGGTGGGGGCTGGGCGTTCTCTCCCGATGTGGCCAGGATGCCGGAGGTGTCGGTGCGCCTGGTGTCGGCTGGATGCCGGGGGCGGATGAAGCGGACGCATTTCATGAGAGTCCCTATTGACGCGAAATAAAGTTTTGGCGTTAACTGATGTTGTCATGAATAGGCGCAGCTACACGATGGGTGCCCGCGCCAAGGCAGTCGAGGAGACCCGCAGGCGGATCGTCGACGCTGCGTTCACCTTGTGCGGTGTCCGCGTGCTGGCCGATGTGTCCCTGCACGACATCGCGCGGGAGGCCGGGGTCAGTGTGCAGACGGTGCTGCGTCAGTTCGGCAGCAAGGCGGCGCTCATCGAAGCGGCGACCGACCACGCGCTGGGCGTCGTCGCGCAGGAACGGACGACGCCGTCCGGCGACGTCGAGACCGCGATCCGGATTCTCGTCGACCACTACGAGCTCCGGGGTCGCGCATCGCTACTGATGCTCGCGCAGGAGAGCGTGGACGAGCAGATGGCCCGTATCACCGCGCATGGCCGGCGGTTGCACCGGGACTGGGTCGAGGGTGTCTTCGCGCCGTACACCGCCGGTGACCCCGAACTGATCGATCTGCTCGTGGTGGCCACCGACGTCTACACCTGGAAGCTGCTGCGGCTGGATCGCGGGCATTCGCGGGCCCGGACCGAGCGCCGGATCAAGACCTTGGTGGGTGCGCTGCTCGCCCAGATGCCGGGGAGAGGCTGAGCACGATGGCCACTGTCGCGTTCGTGACGTGGGACGGGGGCGGGAACGTCTCGCCGGCAATCGGGGTTGCGGCGGAACTGCGGCGCCGCGGGCACCGGATCCGCTTCCTCGGGCACCCGGTGCAAGCCAGACGCTTCGCGGCGGCCGGCATCGACTTCACCGGGTTCACCTCGGCGCCGCCATTCGAGTCCGCCGTCCGGGTGAGGCTGCCGCAACTGCTCGGCGTCTTCGCCTGTCGAGGCATGGGGAAGGACCTGCTCGCCGAACTGGCTCGAGATCCGGCCGACCTCATCGTCGTGGACTGCTTCCTGTTAGGGGTGATGGACGAGCTGCGGCGGGCCGGGCGCTCCTACGTCACATTCGAGCACTCCTTCGACGGGTACCTGCGCCGTTCCGCCCGGGGCCCGCTCGGAACGATGCTCCGTGCGCGTGGCCTTCGGCCGCTGGCGTTGATCGACGCCGGCGACCCGGTGCTCACGCCATCGCTGGCCGAACTCGATCGAGGGTACGGCGACGTCGTACACACCGGCCCGGTGGTCAGCGGCGTCCCGGCCTCCCCGGACGAGCCGACAGTGCTCGTCAGCCTGAGCACCGTCCGGTTCGCCGGCCTGCAGCGCGCCTGGCAGCGAGTGCTGGACGCGGTCGAGGGGTTGCCGGCGCGGGTGCTCGCCACGACCGGGCCGGCGGTGGATATCGCGTCCCTGCGGGTGCCGTTGAGCGTCGAACTGCACCCCTGGCTGCCGCATGACGAGGTGATGCCGAAGGTATCGATGGTCGTCGGTCACGGCGGCCACGCCACCACCATGCTCGCTCTCGCGCACGACCTGCCGATACTGGTGCTGCCGACGGACCCCAAGACGGACCAGCACGAGATAGGGCGTGCCATCGCGCGATCGGGTGCCGGGTGCACCATGAGCCGACGGTCCGCGCCGACCAAGATCCGGGCGGCGATCGACGAGTTGCTCACCGATGGCCCGCATCGCGAGGCGGCGGCCGGGATCGGCGCGCGGATCCGCGAGCTGGACGGCACCAACACTGCCGCCACCGTGCTGGAGAAGGCACTTCGCGATCGCGCCCTGCACTGAGCTCAGTCGGGCGGCGGTCACCGACCGGTCGGCCCAGCCCGGCATCACGGGCCAGAGCGACCGATCAGGAACAGCAGCGGTGCCGCGATGGCGGCGGCGAGTGGGCTGACGCCGGGCGCCGTTCGAGTCTGGGCGGCGAGCGTGGTCATGGTGGACGCCTCCGGGCGCGACCGGGATGGTCGGCTCGGTCCAGGCCTAGGCTCCCGTTCCCGCGTCCCGCGGCACAGGGGTGCTGGTTGTGATCGGCAGGGACGGCTGCCGGGAGCCTCCCCGGGAGTAACACCTCGTCGGCCTGATCTACGGTTGCTCCTCTGGGCGACTCAGCACCGTGGACCGCGACCTCGCGGCCGGCGTCGCCAGACACGAGACGAGGAGCGAGAGCCTGCGATGACCCCCACTCCGATCGGCCGCGCCTACGCAGTCAGTGCCCTGGTCGAAGCCGCCACCTGGCTCGGCCTGCTGTTTGGGATGTTCCTCAAGCACGTCACCGAAACCACCGAGGTGGGCGTCCAGGTGTTCGGCCCGATCCACGGCATCGCATTCATCGCGTACGTCGCCCTCACGATCACCGCCGCGGTCAAGCTGCGGTGGCGTCCGCGGGTCACCGTGGTCGCGTTGTTGGCCGCCATACCGCCGCTGACCACGATCGCTGCCGAGCGCTGGATCAGCAGACGCGGGGACCTCGCTGTGCGCGAAACACGCCACGACCTGGCCGGCGCCGCAGCCTGACGGGAGACCAACCAGCCTCAGCGGGTCCATCCTCAGCCGGCGGCGGCGACCCGCGGTCACCGCCGGGCATACTCGGCGGCGGCTCCCCAGTCGAGCATCACGCACGGCTCGTCGCCCACCACCCAGCCGTCATGGCCCGGCGGCACCGCGACCACGTCACCGGGCTTGGCCACCGCCTCGGTGCCGTCGTCCATCCGCACCGCCAGCCGCCCGCGCAGCAGATAGCCGACGTGGGCGGCTCGGCAGGATGCGGTCGCCACCGCGGGCCGGACGTGTTCGGACCATCTCCAGCCGGGCTGGAACGTGGCCAACCCGACCGCGTGCCCGTCGACCAGCACCACGTCCATCCGCCCGCGCGGAAAACTGCGTACCTCGTCCGGGTTGTCGAATCGCTTGGCAGCCAGCGGCATGACCGGCCTCCTTCGGTGTACGAGTGGCCCATCGGCCCGGGTACGGGTCGAGTCCACCGTGCACCGGCCGGTGGCAGTGGGTCATGGGGTGAACGCCTCATGGCGATATCCCCACGCCGCGACCACGACCGGGGTGAGCAGCACGGTCTCCGGGTCGTCGAGCCCGGCCAGAGCGCGATCGCGTACGCCCTCGTCGATGATCCCGCGGTCGATCAGCGTCGGAGCGAGGGACTGCAGACTCAGCCGGAAGAACGCCTCCTGGCCGGTGCCGCCGCGGACGACCCGACCGCGCGACTCCCCGGCCACTCCGGTGAGGCCACGGGCGGTCAGGTAGCCGGTCAGCCGGCGGCCGCACTCGGGGTCGTACCCGGACTCGGCCATCAGGCAGTTGATCGCACGGCACATCGCGATGACGTCCGGATGCGGAGGATCGACCGCCAGCGCCGCCCAGTCGTAGTCCTCGACCAGCAGTAGGCCGCCCGGCCGCACTCCGGCCACCAGGTGGTCCAGGGCGGCGGGGCCGACGTGCTCGACCAGCAGCCGGGCATGGACCAGGTCGTGGCCCGGTGGCACGAAGTCGGTGCGCACATCGAAGGAGCGGACGTCCAGCCGCCCGTCACCGAGGGCCTCGACGAACCGAGGATGCAGGTCGAGCGCGAGCACAGTGCCGGCGTCGCCGACCAGGTCGGCCAGCCGACCGGCCACGGAACCGGCGCCGGCGCCGACCTCGGCACACCGCCAACCACGCCCGACGCCGAGCCGGTCCAGCAGTGCGAACGTTCCCGGATCCCAGAGCCGTTCCATGCCCCGCAGCCGGTCCCGCTCGGCGGCGTACGCCGGGTCGTAGGCGTAGCGCATATTCGATGCTACGTCCGCGCCCGGCGTTCCGTTGCGCGGAAAGGACCACACAGCTACTCCGGCGATCTGGTGGACTTGGACCGTGACGATCACGCGGGCCGAGATCGAGCGCACGGCCGCCGGCGCCCGGACCCGCTTCCGGTTCGCGGGCGGGACGGCCGGCGTCGAGCGGATGGCGGCGAGCCTGGTCGGTGCGGGCTTCGAGCGGCATCGGCACGACACCTACGCGATCGGGATCACCCTGGCCGGCGTGCAGACGTTCTCCTACCGGGGAGAGCAGCGCGCCTGCCTGCCCGGACAGTGGCACATCCTGCACCCGGACGAGCCGCACGACGGGATGCCCGGCACCGGGCAGGGGTTCGCCTACCGGATCCTCTACGTCGACCCCGCCCTGGTGCACGACGCGCTCGATGGTCGGCCGCTGCCGTTCGTCGCCGACCCGGTGCTGGACGCTCGCGGTGTCCCGTTCACCCTCGCCGACGGGCTCCGCCGGTTCGACGACCCCCTCGACGAACTGGCGGCGACCGACCTGGTCACCGCGGTGACGGACCTGCTGCGCCGCCACGCCTCCTCCGCAGGCGGATCCTCCGGTGGCCGGATCGACAGCACCGCCCTCTCCCGGGTACGGGCGAGTCTGCTGGACGACCCGGTCCGCCAGCACAGTGCGGCCGACCTCGAACGGGTGGCGGGACTGGATCGCTGGACGGTCGCGCGACAGTTCCGGGCGGCGTTCGGCACCAGCCCCAGCAGGTTCCGGACCCTCCGCCGCTTGGAGCTGGCCAGGGACCTGATCGCCCGCGGCGTACCGCTGGCCGCCGCGGCTGTCGAAGCCGGGTTCGCGGACCAGCCGCACCTGACCCGGAGGTTCAAGGACGCCTACGGCCTGACCCCGTCGGCCTGGCGTGCAGCCACGGCCGGCTGATGATCGAGTGCGTTCGTCCGGGCCCGCAGGGCGTGGACGACCGCGGCCATGTCCCGGCCTGCGTGGCCCAGGCCCACGGCCTCGCCGTACAACGCATGGCAGACGTCCAGCAACGGTGCCGCGATCCCACGGTCTCGAGCTGCCTGGGCGATCAGCCGGTTGTTCTTCAGCACGTCGGCCAGTCCCGCCTGCACGTCGAAGTCGCCCTCGACGAGCTTCGCCGACTTCGCACCGGACACCGTGGAGGCCATCGGGCCGGCCTCGATGATCCGGTGGAACAGGGTCGGGTCCACGCCGCTGCTCTCCGCGAAGTGGTACGCCTCGGCCAGGCCGGTGACCATCGTGATCAGGTACAGGTTCACCGCGAACTTGGTGATCAGCCCCATCGGCACTTCGCCACAGTCGAACACGGCCGCGCACATCGGCTCGATCGCGGCACGCACCCGGTCCCGGTCGGCGGGCTCACCGGCCAGCAGACCCACCAGCCGGCCCGCCTCGGCGGGACCGCGCGACCCCGACACCGGGGCCTCGACATACCGGCCGCCGGCGGCGGCCACCTGATCGGCGAGGCCGATCGAGTACGCGGGCTCGATGGTGCCCATCTGGACGATCAGCCGGCCCCGTACCAGGCGGGCGAATCGGGGCGTGCCCGGCGTCAGCACCCGTTCGATCGCCCGCTCGTCCGCCAGCATGAGCAGCACCAGCCCGCACCGCGCGAACACCTCTTCGGTGTCGACGGCCACGTCGGCGCCCGCCGCCGCCAGCGGTCTGCTTCGCTCAGCGGTGCGGTTCCACACCACCAGCCGCCGTCCGGCGCGGGCGAGGTTCAACGCCATCGGCCGGCCCATCACCCCGAGCCCGATGAATCCGACTGTCTCCATGCCCACCGGTGTACGCGTCGTAGGTGCCGGCCGTCTTGAACGACTGTGCGGGCGATCGCGACTACTGGGCGCCGGGGTGGTGCGGCTGGGCCTGGTTAGGCCGAACGACGCCTCGAGCCCGGGTGCGTCATGGTGACCGGATTTTCGTTGGCCGGGTGACCACCTGACGCCCTAGCCTCGCCCTACCACCCGCCTGCTGGGCGTGGGTTCGGATCGGGGTGGTGGATCGGGGCAGCGAAGATGACCGCTCGGCTTGTCGCCTTGTGCATCGAGGCCAACGACGTGGCACGGGTGGCGCGGTTCTGGGCGGGCGTGCTGAACCGGAAGCTCGCCGGCCCGTCAGGCCTGCCGTTGTTGCTCTCCGGTGACGACCCGGAGTTCCCCATCCGGGTGCTGCCGACGACCCTGGCGAAGGCCGGCCCGAACCAGATGCACTTCGACCTGACCAGCACCTCGCTGGACGACCAGCAGCAGACCGTGCAGCGAGCGCTGGAGCTCGGCGGCCGACCGATCGACGTCGGCCAGCGCCCGGATGAGGGCCACGTCGTGCTGGCCGATCCCGAGGGCAACGAGTTCTGCGTGATCCCGCCGGGCAACGACTTCCTGGCCGGTTGCGGATTCATCGGCGCGCTCTCCTGCGACGGCTCACGGGAGGTCGGCTGCTTCTGGAGCGAGGCGTTGGGCTGGCCGCTGGTCTGGGACCAGGGCGAGGAGACCGCGATCCAGTCACCGCGCGGCGGCACGAAGATCACCTGGGGCGGTCCGCGGGAGGATCCCAAGACGGGCCGGAACCGGCTGCACCTCGACCTGGCGGCATCCGGCGGCGCCGACCTGCAGCGGGAGGCAGACCGCCTCGTCTCGCTCGGTGCCAGCAGCGTGGGCGGACACGCGGGTCGGATCGCGATGGCCGACCCCGACGGCAACGAGTTCTGCCTGCTGGCGCACTGAGCCCTGCCGGGGCGTGTGAGCCGCTCGGCGGGCGTGGGCTAAGGTTTGGCTTACCTAAGTCTGGAGTGACGTGGCGCACGCCGCGCACGTCGCCCGGCACCGCGACCGGAGGAGGCCACCCGTGACCGACCCGCGCCCGACCGCAGCTGCGCAGCCAGCGGCACCACCCCGACAGCGGCGCCCTGCCCGGTCGCAGGCGGTGCTCACCGTCCAGGAGCGCCAATGGGTCAGCCCCGGTCTGGTGCGGATCGTGGCCGGTGGTCCCGGGTTCGCGGACTACCAGGACAACGACTTCACCGATAAGTACGTGAAGCTGCTGTTCGCCGACCCGGCCCATGGGCTGCGGCCGCCGTACGACCTGGACCACCTGCGACGGACCGCGCCGGAGCAGCTCCCGGCGAGGCGCACCTACACGGTCCGGTGGGCACGCCCGGAGACCCAGCAGCTGGCGATCGACTTCGTGGTGCACGGCGACGAGGGCGTGGCCGGGCCGTGGGCGGCGGCAGCCACCCCGGGCGACACGCTGGTCCTGACCGGTGCCGGCGGTGCGTACCGGCCCGACCCGCAGGCCGACTGGCACCTGCTGATCGGCGACCTGGCGGCGCTGCCCGCGATCGCCTCGGCGCTGGAGGCATTGCCCGCTCACGCCACCGGGCACGTGCTGGCCTGCACCGACGATGCCGCGGACTGGATCGACCTGCCCCGCCCGGACGGCGTCGAGCTGCACTGGCTGAAGCCCGACGGCGCCGACGATCCGCTGGTCCGGGCAACCCACAACCTGGTCTTCCCCGCAGGGCGGCCGCAGGCGTTCGTGCACGGCGAGCGCAGCACGGTGAAGGCGCTGCGCAGACACCTGGTCGGCGAGCGACAGCTGGCCCGAGAGTCGCTGTCGATCTCGGCGTACTGGGCCAAGGGGCGCATCGAGGACCAGTTCCAGGCCGAGAAGCGCGAACCGATCGGGCAGCTCGACTGAGAGGGTCCGACGATGGCACGAACCAACATGGCCGCCACCCGGGTGAAGCCGGCCACGGAGGGATTGGTCACGGCGAACGTGTTGCGCCGGGAGCGCCTCTCCGCGAACTTCGCTCGAGTCACGCTCGGCGGCGGGGAACTCGACCGCTTCCAGCCGCTGGGGTACGACCAGTGGTTCCGGCTGTTCCTCCCGGTGCCCCAGGCCGAGGACGCGCTCACCCGGCTGCCCGGCAAGCTGAACACCACGGCCTACCTGCGCTACCTGGCGATGGCCAAGGCGACCCGGCCGGTGCTCCGCAACTACTCGGTGCGGGCGTTCCGCCGGTCGGGGCCGGAAGGACCCGAGCTGGACGTGGACTTCGTGCTGCACGGCGCCGACGAGGGCAGCGGGTCCGGCCCGGCGGCGGCATGGGCGCAGACCTGCAGGCGCGGCGACCCGGTGGCCCTGCTCGACGAGGGCGTCGCGTTCAACCCGCCGCCCGACGTGCAGACCGTGTTGTTGGTGGCCGACGAGACGGGATTGCCCGCGGTGGCGGGCATCGCCGGTTCGCTGCCGGATGACACCGTCGGCCAGGCGGTCATCGAGATCGCCGCCGCGGAGGACCAGCAGTCGTTCGACACCCCGCCGGGCTTCGAGGTCACCTGGGTGGTGCGCGACGACCCGCACGCCGTACCCGGCCGCGCGGCACTGGCCGAAGCGATGCGCCGACCGCTGCCCGACGGGTCGGTGTACGGCTGGGTGGTCGGCGAACAGGCGTTGCCGACCGGGCTACGGCGGCACTGGGTGGCGGCCGGGGTGCCCAAGCAGCACATCATGTTCTGCGGCTACTGGCGGGTCGGTCGGAGCTGATCCGCCGGCCGTGCGGCCGGCCGCGCGCCCGCTGATATATCGCAACGGCTAGGCTATTGCGAATTACTTGCAATAACGACCTAGTCGAAGCGGAGGCGGGATGCGCCGGAGTGCGGCCGCACAAAGGGGAGCGGCGGTTCTGGCCGCCGCGGGGTTGCTGGTGCTGTCGGCCTGTGGCGGTGGCGAAGGGCGCGGTCAGTCCGCGGGAGCGACGACGGAGCTGCGTCTGGCGATCGGCGGGGAGTCGGAGGACGGGTACGACCCGACGTTGGGCTGGGGCCGCTACGGCTCGCCGTTGTTCCAGTCGACGCTGCTCAAGCGAGATGCCGACCTGAACCTCGACACCGACCTGGCGACCGACTACTCGGTCAGCGACGACGGTCTGGTGTGGACGGTCCGGATCCGCGACGACGCGGTCTTCACCGACGGGGAGCCGGTCACCGCCGACGACGTCGCGTACACCTTCACCACCGCGAGCGAGAGCGGGGGGCTCACCGACGTCACCGTGCTGGACCGGGCCGTGGTGGTCGACCGGCACACGGTGGAGTTGCACCTGACCGAGCCGCAGAGCACGTTCGTCAACCGGCTGGTGACCCTGGGCATCGTTCCCGAGCACGCGCACGGACCCGGCTATGCCCAGCACCCCGTCGGTTCCGGGCCGTTCGAGTTCGTGCAGTGGGATCGGGGACAGCAGTTGATCGTCGAGCGCAACGACGACTACTACGGCCCGCGGCCGGTGTTCGAGCGGCTGGTGTTCGTGTTCACCGACGAGGATGCGACCTTGTCGATGGCCCAGGCCGGGGAAGTGGACGTGGCCACGGTGCCGCCGTCGTTGGCCACCGGACAGGTGCCGGGAATGCGGCTCGTCGAGGTCACGTCGGTGGACAACCGCGGTCTGATGTTCCCCTACGTGCCCGAGGAGGGGAAGACCACCGAGTCCGGCGCGCCGATCGGCAACGACGTCACGTCGGATCGGGCCATCCGGCAGGCGATCAACTACGCGCTGGACCGGGACGCGCTGGTGGAGGGCGTGCTGGAGGGGTTCGGGTCGCCCGCCACCGGCCCGGTCGACGGCACCCCCTGGTATGAGCCGGCCTCCGCGATCGAGGACGACGACCCCGACCGCGCCGCTCGGCTCCTCACCGAAGCGGGCTGGGTGGACTCCGACGGCGATGGGGTGCGGGAGAAGGACGGACGCCGGGCCGAGTTCACCTTGATCTACCCGGCCGGGGACTCGTTGCGCCAGGGGCTGGCGCTGAGCGTGGCCGACATGGTGGAGCCCATCGGGATCAGCATCGACGCGACCGGCAAGGGTTGGGACGTGATCGAGCAGCGAATGCATGCCGATGCCGTGCTGTTCGGCTGGGGCAGCCACGACGCCACCGAGATGTACAACCTGTACTCGCAGACCCGCGCCGGAGTGGAACTGTTCAACCCCGGGTTCTACTCCGACGCGGCGGTGCAACGGCACCTCGACGCCGCGATGGCGGCCACCGACCCCGACACCGCGAACCGGCACTGGCGGGCCGCCCAGCTCGATGACCAGGGGAACGGCTTCAGCGCCTCCGCCGACGCCGCGTACGCCTGGTTGGTCAACCTCGAGCACTTGTACTACGTCGATGAGTGCCTGGACACCGGAGCCAACCAGATCGAGCCGCACGGGCACGGTTGGCCGTTCAGCTCCGACATCGCGGAGTGGCGTTGGACCTGCTGAACGACGCGGACCCGGCCCGGGCCGTCGGCGCCTCGGGACGCGGGGCGGTGGTCCGCGCGGTCGGCGTCCGGCTGCTGCGGCTGGTGCTGCTGCTGGTCGCGGTGGCGGTCGGCTCGTTCGTGCTGATGACCCGGTCCCCGATCGACCCGGTACGGGCGTACGCGGGCGCGGACCTGGTCGCCATCGGCCCGGAGCAGCAGGCCCAGATCATCGAGCGATGGGGGCTCGACCAGCCACCGGCCCAGCAGTTCCTCAGCTGGGCGGGCAACCTGCTCGGTGGCGATCTGGGTTTCTCCGCGAGCTTCAACGCCCCGGTGACGCAGGTGATCGGTGAGAAGTTCCTCACCAGCCTGGCGCTGATGGCTCTGGCCTGGCTGCTGTCCGGAGTGCTCGGGTTCGCGATGGGCATTGCCGCCGGGGTGTTCCGCGGCCGGTGGCCGGACCGGGTGCTGTGCTGGTGGGCCTACACCCTGGCCTCCGCGCCCACGTTCTGGGTGGGTCTGCTGCTGTTGTACGTGTTCTCGGTGGCCCTGCAGTGGACGCCGCTGTGCTGCGCCGCGCCGGTGGGTCAGTTGGCGGCGGATGTGACCGTGTGGGACCGGCTGCACCACCTGCTGCTCCCGGCGGCCACGCTCAGCCTGATCGGCGTCGCCCCGGTGGTGCTGCACACCCGGCAGGCGGTGGTCGAGGCGCTCGCCAGCGACTACGTCGCACTGGCCCGGTCCCAGGGCGAGAGCACCGGCGGCGTGGTGGTCCACCGGGTGCTGCGCAACGCCGCCGGACCGGCCCTGCTGCTGCAGTTCAGTTCGTTCGGGGAGTTGTTCGGCGGCTCGGTGCTGGCCGAGCAGGTGTTCTCCTACCCGGGGCTGGGCCAGGCAACGACGCAGGCAGCACTGAACAACGATGTTCCACTGCTGCTGGGGATTGTGTTGTTTACAACGGTTTTCGTATACGTGGGCAACCTACTCGGCGACCTGCTGCATGCCGGGCTCGATCCGCGAGTGCGGGCTTCGGCGGTGCCGACATGACCGTCGACACCGCGTCCACGCCCATCGGGAGCCGCCTGCTGGAGCGGCGCACCCGCACCCTGATCTGGCTCGGAGTCGCCGGGACCCTGGTCGTCGCCGTGGCGGTCGCGGGGACCCTGCTCGTGTCGGCGGCCGAGACCACCCACCTCTCGCTGCGCAACCAAGGCCCGTCGTGGGCCCACCCATTCGGTACGGACTGGCTCGGGCGCGACCTGTTCGCTCGCACCATGGCCGGGCTGCGACTCAGCCTGCTCGTGGGGGTGACGGCCGCACTGGTGTCCGGGGCGATAGCGATGGCGATGGCGAGCGTCGCGGTGATCGGCGGGCGGATCGCCGACCGGGTGGTCAGCTGGCTGGTCGACCTGTTCCTCGCGCTGCCGCACTTGGTGCTGCTGATCCTGTTGGCGTTCGTGCTGGGCGGCGGGACCGGGGCGGTGGTGGTCGCGGTCGCGGTCACCCATTGGCCGTCGCTCACCCGGGTGCTGCGCGGCCAGGCCATGCAGGTGGCGTCGTCGGACTACGTGGCGCAGTCACGGCGGTTCGGTCGACCCCGCTGGTGGATCGCCCGTCGGCACGTCGCACCACACCTGCTGAACCACTTCGTGGTCGGCACCGTGCTGCTGTTCCCGCACGCGATCCTGCACGAGGCGGCGTTGTCGTTCCTGGGCCTGGGCATCGATCCGTCCAAGCCCTCGATCGGGATCCTGCTGGCCGAGTCCATGCGGTTCCTGTCCGCGGGGGCGTGGTGGCTGGCGGTGCTGCCCGGCCTGTGCCTGCTGGTCGTGGTCAAGTTGGTCGACACCATCGGGGAGAACGTGCGGGCCCTGACCGACCCGAGGAGCTTCCACCTATGAGGGTCCCGTCGTGACCGCGCTGTTGAGCATCGAGGAGCTGTCGGTCGCCTTCACCCAGTACGAGCGGGGGCTGCGTCGCCGCGAGGTGATCGCGCTGGACGGGATGAGCCTGGACGTGGACGCCGGACAGGTGGTGGCCCTGGTCGGCGCCAGCGGGGCCGGCAAGAGTCTGCTGGCTCACGCGGTGCTGGGCCTGCTGCCGCCGAACGCGACCGAGCGCGGCACCGTGCGCTATGCGGGGGAGGCCGTGGACGTCGCCACCCGCCGGCGGCTGGCCGGGAAAGATCTCGCGTTGCTGCCGCAGGCGGTCAGCTACCTCGACCCGGTGGCCCCGGTGGGTCGTCAGGTCCGGCGCTCGGCCCGGTTGGCCGGTTGCCCGCGCCCCGCCCACGCCGCCCGCGAGGCGCTGGCCGCCCAGCGGCTGGATGCGGGCGTGTGGCGCCGGTACCCCCACCAACTGTCCGGTGGCATGGCCCGGCGGGTGCTGGTCGCGATGACCATGTTGAGTCGGCCCCGGCTGGTGCTGGCCGACGAGCCGACGCCGGGCCTGCCGGCAGCGCAGTCCCGGGCGATCCTGGCCGAGTTCCGGTCAATGGCCGACCGTGGGACGGGGGTCCTGCTGATCACCCACGAGCTCGCGGGAGCGCTGCAGGTGGCCGACCGGGTGGTGATCTGCGATGCGGGTCGCACCGTGGACGTGGCGTCGCCGGAGCAGTTCACCGGTTCCGGCGATCGGCTGACGCACCGCTACACCCGGGCGCTGTGGCGGGCGCTGCCCGGCAACGGCTTCCTCCTTCCGGACGAGGAGTTGTCATGCTGACCGCGCACGACCTCTGGTTCCGCTATCGTCCCGGGCTGCCCTGGGTGCTCCGCGGGATCGACGTGATGATCGAGCCGGGCCAGGTGGTCGGACTGGCCGGCCCCAGCGGGTGCGGCAAGAGCACGCTTGGCCGGGTGCTGGCGGGGTTCGCCCGCCCGCAGCGCGGCCGTGTGCTCGTCGACGGCACCGCACCCGGTGGGGCGCCCGGGCCGCACCCGGTGCAGTACGTGAGCCAGCATCCTGAGCGCGGCATGGACCCACGATGGAAGGTCTCGGAGATCCTCGCCGAGAGCGGCGCCGACCGGGGGCGGATCGCCGCGCTGGACGGCGCGCTGGTCAAGGTCGACTGGCTGACCCGCTTCCCGCATGAGCTGAGTGGTGGTGAACTGCAGCGGGTCAACCTGGCCCGGGCACTGCTGGCCGAGCCGCGCTATCTGGTGGCCGACGAGATCAGCGCCAGCCTGGACGCGATCACCCAGGCGCGGACCTGGCGGTTGCTGCTGGACCGGGTCCGCGACCGTGGCGTCGGGGTGTTGGCGATCTCGCACGACGCGGGACTGCTCGGCGTCGTGGCCGACCGAGTGATCGACATGTCGACGCGGCTGCCCGCGCAGCACGTACCCGTGGGGCTGCGCGGGACCGCCGCGTCCGCCGGGCTCAGTCCTCCCCGGTCACCGGGTCGATCACCTCGGCGACCCGGCTGATCTCGTCGCACGGGAACCCGCCGATTCGGGCGTGCTCACGAATCTTCTGCTCGTCGTCGGCGACATAGACGCAGAACAACCGGTCGCCGGTGACGTAGGACTGCACCCACTGCAGCCCCTCGCCGAGCTGGGCGATGACGGCGTTGGACTTGGCGGCCAAGGTGTGCAGCTGGCCGGGAGACAGGCTCCCGGCCCCCGGCACCTCGCGCCTGATCAGATACCTCGGCATGGCTCCTCCTGTCGGTCCGTCGGCGGCCCCGCGGCCGCCCGGGATGGGTCGGTTGCCACCATGCCGCCGGGGGTTCGCGGCCGTCATGAGGCGAACACCCCATCGCCTCAGACCACGCCGTGCTCCATCGCGAACAACGTGGCCGCGGCGCGGGTGCTGATCCCGGCCTTGGCATAGATGTGCTCGACGTGGTTGCCGACGGTCTTTTGGGCCACGCCCAGTGTGCGGGCGATCTGCCGGTTCGTCCGGCCGCCGGCGAGCAGCTTCAGCACCTGCAGCTCGCGGGGGGTCAACCCGGCCGGCCCGGCGGGCGAGCGCGGCGGCCGGCGCCCGGCCGACGTGAGGACGGCGTCGACCGCGGTGGAATCCAGGCGCCCCGTCGCGGCCTCTCGTTGCAGTGCGTCGGCTGCGACGGCGGGAGACTTCGCCGGCCGATGCGGGCGGTCCTCGGTCGCGGTCCGGTAGCACTCGGCGGCGGCCAGCACGCGCGCTGTCGCCGGCAGGTCGGGAGCAGACCGGCCGCGGTGATAGCCGGAGCCGTCCAGGCGTTCGTGGGCGCTGCCGGCGACCTCACCGATCAACGCCAACGCGCTGGTGCCGGCGAGCATCCGCTCGGTGTAGTAGGAGTGCAGCCGGATCCGTTCCAGCTCGGTCGAGGTCAGCGGAGTCGTCTTGTCCCAGACGCTGTTCGGCACACCGATCCGGCCGATGTCGTGGACCAGCCCGGCACGCCGCACCAGCCGGGTCTGGCCGTCGTCCAGCCCGCACAGCCTGGCCGCACGTGCGGCCAGGTCCGCCACCGCCTTCGAGTGGCCGGTGAAGTACGGCGACTTGAGGTCGGCCCAGTCCGCGACCACCTCGAGCACGCGGTCCAGCTCCTCCTCGGTCAGCTCGGCCGCGGTCGCCGGCTCGGCGGACAACAGGTCGCTCCAGGTGCTGTCCTGGTCAGTCGGCAGCGCGGCCAGCAGCGCGTCCGCATGGGCGCAGAACAGGTCCGCGAGAGCGGGGTCGAACTGGGTTCCGCGCCGCGCGCGCACCACCCGGACGGCCGCCGCGACGCCCCCGCGCGCGTGGTGCACCTCGGCGACGTCGGCGAGCTGCCAGAGCCGGATCGGGAGCGCGACGTCGGTGCCGGCGAGCCGGGGCGGCAGGCCCTTGCCGTCCCACCGGGCGAACACCTGCCGCAGCGATGTGCACACCTGCTCGGGCAGCCCGAGCCTGCGGGCGACCTGTTCGGTCACCTGGCAGTGCGCCCGCAGCGAGTCCTGAACCCTCCGTACCCCGGTGGTGACCAACGCCGCGGCCTGCCCCACGCGTCGAGGGGCGGGCTGGTCGGGCGCCACCTTCCGGACCAGGTAGCCCAGGAACGGCAGCGGCCGCATGTCGATGTCGTACACGCCGGCGCGGTAGTCGATGTCGTCGCCGAACCGGGCGGCGGCGTCGTAGGAGTCGGCGATGCACCCGACCCAGCCCAGCAGGGCCACGTGGTAGAGACCGGTTCCGCGCTCCGGTTCTCCGGCGAGCGAGCCGAGGCGCTGTGCCAGCAGGCACGACTTGGCGACATGGCCCATCGGCTGGCCCAGCCCGAGGTCGACTGCCAGCGACATGGCGCCGAGCACGTCCGCGAGGCGCACCCCGCTGAGCCGGCTCATCTTCCGACTCTAGCGATGCCGGCGCCGACGATGGTCGGCTGGTCGACGACGAAATCCGTTGCCGGGCCGAGGGTGGG
>CAZNCE010000027.1:15732-26580 GCA_964571285.1 uncultured Nocardioidaceae bacterium
CGCCGACGATGGTCGGCTGGTCGACGACGAAATCCGTTGCCGGGCCGAGGGTGGGTATGGCACCGTGGGCGGCTGCCGTTCCTCCCACCGAAGGTGCAGACGTGAAGAACCTCCGCGGTCCGCAGCCACGTTCCGTGCGCTGACCCGTCGAGTTCGCCCGTCCGGGGCGCCGGGTCAGTGTCATTCGCTGACCGGGAGGCCCCATGTCTTCGCCCCATCCAGCTGTCGTCCTCAACGACGCTTCGTTCCGCTGGCCCGACGGCTCGTACGTGCTCCGGGACGTGTCCGCCGCGTTCGGTGCCGGCCGCACCGGGCTGATCGGCCACAACGGCAGCGGCAAGACGACGCTGCTGCGCCTGATCGCCGGCGAACTCCGGCCGGGCTCGGGGAGCCTTACCACGTCGGCGGAGGTCAGCTACCTGCCGCAGCACATCACGCTGCGGACCGGCTGCACCATGGCCGAACTGCTCGGCATCCGGGACCGGCTCGATGCGCTGCGAGCGATCGAGTCCGGATCGGTCGAACAACGGCACTTCGACACCGTCGCCGACGACTGGGACATCGCCACCCGCGCCGACGAGGCGCTGCGCGCGGTGGGGCTGCCGGCCTTCGACCTGGACCGCTCGGTGGCCCAGCTGTCCGGGGGCGAGGTCATCCTGGCCGCGCTGGCCGGGCTGCGCGTCGTGGGCGCCCCGATCGTGCTGCTCGACGAGCCGACGAACAACCTCGACCGCCGCGCCCGGCATCTGGTCCACGCGATGGTCCGGGACTGGCCCGGCACGCTGCTGGTGGTGAGCCATGAGTCGGTGCTGCTCGATCTGATGGACGAGACCGCCGAGCTCCGGGCCGCGTCCCTGCGCGTCTTCGGGGGCCCGTACTCCGCCTACCACGAGTTGCTCACCCGCGAGCAGGAGGCGGCCGAGCAGGCGGTGCGCACCGCGGAGCAGGCGCTACGGACCGAGCGGCGGCAGCGGGTCCAGGCCGAGACCACGCTCGCCCGGCGCCGCCGGTATGCCCGCACCGACTTCCAGAACAAGCGGAGGCCGAAGATCATCATGAACCAGCGCAAGGCCGAGGCGCAGGTGTCCGCGGGCAAGCTCCGCAACGACCTCGACCGGGACGTGGAGGAGGCGCGTGCGACGCTCGACCGCAAACGCGAACTGGTGCGGCAGGATGCCCGGATCCGGATCGGGCTGCCCGATCCGGGGGTGCCGTCCACCCGGCGCCTGGCCGAGTTGCACGACGGCCCGCGCACGTACGTCGTCCAGGGACCCGACCGGGTCGCCCTCACCGGGCCGAACGGCATCGGCAAGACGCGGCTGCTGGAGTCGATGATGCAGCCGTCCGCACGGCGCGCGGGCGAACGGCCAGTCGATGCCGATCGATCGCTGCCGTGCGCGACCAGACACACCGACCGGATCGGCTACCTGCCGCAGCGCATCGACGGCCTGGACGAAACAGCGAGCGTGCTGGACAACGTGCGTGCCGTGGCACCCGGCGTGCCTCCCGGCCGGGTGCGGGCCGGGCTGGCCCGGTTCCTGTTCCGCGGCGACCAGGTGGAGCGCACGGTCGCCGGGCTGTCCGGGGGCGAACGGTTCCGGGTCGCGTTGGCCCGGCTGCTGCTGGCGGATCCGCCCCCGCAGCTGCTGGTGCTGGACGAGCCGACCAACAGCCTCGACCGGCACAGCCGGGAGGAACTGGTCGACGCGTTGAGCGGGTATCGCGGTGGCCTGCTCGTGGTCAGCCACGACGACGCGTTCCTGGCCGATGTCGGCATCACGTCGTGGCTTCGGCTCGACCCCGATGGGCGGCTGCGCACCGGTCCGCCGGCCGATCTGGTCGAGTGAGGCAGCCGGGGTCCACTCGGGCACCGGCGCGTGGCCATTATGGTGGCCGAGGGCGGCCGCGTCGGCGACCCGATCCACGTCCGAAGGCCGTACCAGAAAGGAATCCGATGGCAGAGCCGGTCCCGTTCGACCTGGAGCGGCTGGCGGCGTGGCTGCGCGGCCGACTGCCGGGAGTCGAGGGCGACCTCACCGCCGAGCGGCTGACCGGTGGGCAGTCGAACCCGTCGTGGGTGCTGCGCTGCGGTGACGCCGCCTGGGTGCTGCGCGCGAAGCCGGCACCGGCTTCCGAGCTGCTGCCCTCGGCGCATGCGATCGAGCGGGAGTTCCGCGTGCAGTCGGCCCTGGCGGAGACCGAGGTCCCGGTGCCGGCCATGCACCTGCTCTGCTCCGACGAGTCGGTGATCGGGGTCGCGTTCTACGTGATGGAGTACGTCCAGGGCCGGATCTTCCGAGAGCCGTGGGCACCCGGGCTCGTGCCCGTGCAGCGATCGGCGGTGTTCGACCGGCTGGGCGGCGTGTTGGCCGATCTCCACCGGGTGGACTGGCAGCGGCTGGGCCTGGGCGATTTCGGCCGCCAGGGTGCGTACTTCGAGCGGCTGTTCTCCCGCTGGACCCGGCAGTACCGCGCCTCGGAGACCCGCGAGATCCCCGGCATGGATGCGCTGATCGAATGGCTCCCCGCCCACCGGCCCGGCGTGGCCGAGGAGACGACCATCGTGCACGGCGACTTCCGGTTGGAGAACCTGGTGTTCGCACCCGACGAGCCGGACGTGCTCGCGGTCCTCGACTGGGAGCTGGCCACGCTCGGGAATCCCCTGGTGGACCTCGGCTACACGCTGCTCGCCTGGCACCTGTCCGACGCCGCGTTCGGGTTCGACCACCTCGACCAGGCGTCGCTGGGGATTCCCGACGAGACCGACTTCGTGCGCTCGTACTGCGTGAGGACGGGACGCGACGACATGGAGAGGGTGCTCGAGGACTGGCCGTTCTACCTTGCCTGCAACTGCTTTCGGCTGTGCGCGATCCTGCAGGGGATCGCCAAGCGGGTCGAGGACGGGATCGCCAGTGGGGCCGACGCGGTCCGGGTCGGCGCGCTCGCGTCGCCGGTCGCCGAGGCCGGCTGGCGGATCGCACAGTCGTACCAGCCGAGCCGCACACGCTGATCGACCACCGGAGGCGAGGATCTGATGGACCCGTTCGAGCTGCCACCGCGCACCGCCGAGCTGCGGGACCGGCTGCTGGCGTTCATGGACCAGCACATCTATCCCCATGAGGAGCAGGTGCGGGCCGAGGCGGCCGCTCAGTCCTTCGGCGGCTGGAGCGGCCTGGAGACCGTCGAGCGACTCAAGGGACTGGCCCGCGAACGGGGGCTGTGGAACCTGTTCCTGCCCGGTTCCGAGCGGGCTCCGCAGGGACTGTCCAACTACGAGTACGCCCCGCTGGCCGAGATCATGGGCCGTGTGCCGTGGGCATCGGAGGTTTTCAACTGCTCCGCTCCCGACACCGGCAACATGGAGACGCTGGACCGCTACGGCACCGAGGAACAGAAGGACACCTGGCTGGAGCCCTTGCTGCGTGGGGAGATCCGCTCCGCCTTCCTGATGACCGAGCCAGGGATCGCCTCCTCGGATGCCACGAATATCGAGTGCGACATCCGCCGCGACGGCGACGAGTACGTCATCAACGGCCGCAAGTGGTGGTCCACCGGCGCCGGTGCCCGCGAGTGCAAGCTGTTCATCGTCATGGGCAAGACCGACCGGGAGGCCGACCGGCACCGGCAGCAGTCGATGGTGCTGGTGCCGTCGGATTCAGCTGGTGTCCGGCTGGAGCGGCCGCTCACGGTGTTCGGGTTCGACCACGCGCCGCACGGCCATGTGGAGATCACGCTGGACGACGTGCGTGTCCCGGTCGCGAACATGCTGCTCGGCGAGGGCAGGGGGTTCGAGATCGCGCAGGGCCGGCTCGGGCCGGGCCGGATCCACCATGCGATGCGTTCCATCGGCGCCGCCGAACGAGCGCTGGAGCTGATGTGCCGACGCCTGGACGCTCGTACCGCCTTCGGCCGGCGGATCGCCGAGGAGAGCGTGTGGCATGAGCGGATCGCGGAGTCGCGGATCCTGATCGACCAGGCCCGGCTGCTCACGCTGAAGGCCGCCTGGATGATGGACACCGCCGGCAACAAGGCCGCGCAGGCGGAGATCGCGATGATCAAGGTGGTCGCACCGAACGTGTCCACCAAGGTCATCGACTGGGCGATCCAGGCCCACGGCGCCGCCGGAGTCTCCCAGGACACGCCGCTGGCGTTCGCCTACGCCGACCAGCGCACGCTGCGGATCGCGGACGGCCCGGACGAGGTGCACCGTCGCCAGATCGCGCGGATGGAGCTCCGCCGGCACCGCTGACGGCGTCCGCAGCCCGGTCACGCGTGGCTGGCGCTCATCGTGCGTTCGATCCTGCGGTCCGGGATCAACCAGATCACGGCCACGCCGACGAAGAAGGCGAGTGCCAGGTAGGTCCAGGCCCCCGGCTCTTCGTTGCTCAGCAGCGCAGAGCCGATGCCGAGCAGGTACAGCACCGGGGAGACCAGGCCCTTGGTGTCCCTGCCCACCGCACGCTTCAGCGCCGAGCCGGAGCCCTGCGCACGGATGATCACCGTCTGCAGGATCCAGTACGCGATCGCGGCAGCGAGCAGGTTCACGCCGTACGCCGCCACCGGGGTGGCGGCGAGCCCGCTGTCGTCCATCCAGGACGTGCTGAACGGGACCAGGGACAACCAGAACAGCAGATGCAGGTTGGCCCACAGCGTGCCACCGGTCACCCGGTCGGTGACATGCAGCATGTGATGGTGGTTGTTCCAGTAGATGCCGACGTAGACGAAGCTCAGGACATACGTGAGCAGGCTGAGCCAGACTCCGTCGCCGAGGGCGGCCAGGCCGTCCCCTTCGGGAGTCTTCAGCTCGAGGACCATGATCGTGATGATGATGGCCAGGACGCCATCGCTGAACGCCTCGATGCGGCTTGTGGGCATGCCGGGACCCCTCCGTGCGTGGTGGCGGTTCGCTTGAGGTCGGTGAACCGTGCCCGGGCATTTTCGCACCGCGGGTCCACCGGTTGGTGTCGGCCCGGAGGGGGACAACCGGCGGCCCGCTGCAGGGCGGTCGTGGACTCAGCGTGGCGCGTTGGTGTGGCGGGCGGGCCCAGCGTGGCGCGTTGCGGCTGACTCCGGGGCCGAGAAGTGCCCTTCAACGCGCCACCGTGGATCACGCCCCAGATCTAACCCGGCGGGCTCGCACCGTCGGTTCGACCGCCCGACACCCGCCGGCAACTGTGCTGGCGACCGCGGACGAAGCAGACGTCAGAACAGCGTGACCGCAGCGGCGCGGCTTTCCAACTGGAGCAGTCGTCGCTTGCGGTCCAGCCCGCCGGCGTACCCGGTCAACTGACCCTGCGACCCGACGACGCGATGGCAGGGGATCACCACGCTCAGCGGGTTGCGTCCAACGGTGCGGCCCACCGCCCGAGCCAGCGACCCGTCGCCGAGCCGGGTGGCCAACGTGCCATAGGTGGTCGTCTCGCCGTACGGGATTCCGCGCAGCAGGCCCCAGATCCGTTCCTCGAACGGGCTTCCGTGGGTGCGGATCGGCAGGTCGAACCCAACCCGGGTTGCCTGCAGGTAGGCGTCGAGTTGCGCGCCGGCCTCGGCCAACAGGGAGTCGGATCCACCCGCGACCTCGGGGCCGAACGCGACGGCCGGCGGCGGCCGGTGGCCCGGGAAGTAGACCCCTGTCAGCGTGTCATCCGCGGCGACCACACTCAGCCGGCCGAGTGCGGTGTCGATGGTGGTGTGGCGACGGTACACGGTCTGGTCCCTTCGGTGTCAGGTGCTCGTGCAGGGAAGTCGCTCGACGCACCGAAAGTGTGAGGTCGCGATCCTGGAGGCGCCGAGTAGTAGCCTTGCACGCTTCGCGGCTACCGCCGCGTCGGTCACGGCTGGGACGCCTGCGACGACAGCCGTGCCAGTGTCGCCTCGACCAGGACCTGTTTGACGATATCGGGAGAGCCCGTGAAGATCGCCGCCACCGCCATCAGCCTCAACGTGCCGGACGTCGATGCCTCGGCGCGGTTCGCCACGACCCATTTGGGCTTCACCGAGGCCATGTCCGCCGACGGGTTCGTCTCGCTGCAGCACCCGACCAGCGCCGAGCTCAACCTGATCTTCCTGCGCACCGGGCTGCCTACGTTCAAGCCCCAGCGCATCGCGGGCTCCGCCGGTCGCGGGCTGCTCCTCGTGTTCGTCGTCGACGATCTCGATGCGGAGTACGTCCGGATGGCCGGGCCGGAGCCGAGGTCGTCACGCCACCGGAGACCGAGCCGTGGGGGGAGCGCTTCTGCCAGTTCGTGGACGGCAACGGGATCGTCTGGCAGCTTGTGCAATGGGTCGAGCAGCCTGCGTGACCGCTGCCGGCAGCATCCGCTCCCGGTCGCCTGACTGCGAAGCGTGGCCGTAGCTGTTGCCCTTGTAATCACCACCGGGTCGGACCATATCCGCGGTGGCAGCGGCAACGATGAGCTGAACGGCCAGGGCGGCAAGGATGCCATCTTCGGCGGCCGCGGCGACGACACGCTGCGCGGTGGGCCGGGCGACGACCGGCTCGTGGGCGGTCCCGGCCGGGACGAGATCATCCCGTGACCGGGCCCGGCGCGGTCACTCGTAGAGGACGTACTCCGGCTCGGGTCGCAGCCTGAGCACCTGGGCCGGAGTCATCAGCGGCCCGAGCCGGGTGTCCTCGTCGTAGAACAGCTTGAACCCCGGGTGGATGTAGGCCGGCGTGCCTGCCATCACCTTCCGCCAGGTCTCGCGCTTGTCGGCCGGCGCGCCGATCCCGTCCACCGACTTGACCAGCTCGACTCCGTCGTGCCGCCGCAGCCGGTGTTCGTCGGTGACGATGGACGCGTGCAGCTGGTGGTAGACCAGCACTTTGTCCGGCAGGTCGTGCTGGCGCACCAGCCGCGAGACGTACGCCGCGACCTGGTCCAACTCGGCGCCGGTGGTGTGCCCGAACACCTGGCCCGGTACCTGCCCGGGACCGACCGCCCACTCCGGATCCAGTGCCAGACCCACATCGGGGTTGACCAGCCACCTGCGATAGGCCCTGACCTCGTCGATGAACCTGGCCCGGCCAGGCTGAATGTTCAACAGCAGCAGCGCGTCGTGCCGGCGGGCCGCCTTCAGATAGCGCCCGATCACATCGTCGCTTCGCCGGCTGCGGTACATCCCGTCCGCACCCGGTGCGCTGTGCACCGTGGTCGTGATGAGCTCGAGCACCGGCATGATCTGGCGATCCCGGCCGTACGGCTCCGCCACCCGCGCTATCTCCCGGACCCGCGCATCGAGGTCCCCGACGCCGAGCCGGCCCAGCGCGCTCGAGCCGGGGGCGCCGACGAAGCCGACCAGCCGATAGCGGGGGAACACCGTCCGCCCGCCGCGCGGCAGCTCTGCGGGGTCGGCCGAGGGAGACGGCGGCTCCCCGGACCGGCCGTTGGACCCGACCGCGGATGACGGCGACCTGTGGTCGGGCGTGCCGCTGGTCGGCATTCCGGACGACTGCTGGGGTTCCGGGCTGGCGCATCCGGCTGCCAACAGGGCGGCGCAGAGCAGTGCCGCCAGTCGGCCTCGGCGAAGCAAGGGTTGGCCACTCCTTGGCTGTTGGACGGGCCGCCCGCGGCGTAGGCCAAGGCGGCCTCAGATGTTCGTTCGGATGTCCGACGTTAGGCGGTCCGTCGAGTGTAACCAGGCCGCCGCGCGGAGCCCCGAGCCCTTGAGTTGTCAGGCCGCCGGCCGCGATAACAGTGCGACGGTTGCCTGACAACTCGGGCCGCAGGCGGGTCAGCGAGTGTCGGCGCCCAGGTGCAGGACGACCACGCCGGCGACGATCAGCCCGATCCCGACCACCTTCGGCACCGTGACCGGTTCGCCGAGCAGCGCGGCACCGATCACGACGATCGCGGCCGTGCCGAGCCCCGACCACAGGGCGTACACGACGCTCACCTCCAGCGTGCGCACCGTCAGCGCCAGCCCCAGGAACGCCAGGGCGTAGGAGCCCAGGCAGGCCACGGTCGGCCACAGTCGGCTGAACCCGTCGGTCGCCTTGAGCAGGCTGGTCCCGGTCACCTCTGCGGCGATGGCGAACACCAGGTACAGGTACGGCATGGCTCGCACCCTAACCACCGCAGGACGGTGCGCCGGGTCCTGGGCAGGCCAGCGTGGGCTCGAGGCGTGGGGCGAGTGGCTGCGCCGTGGAGCAGGGCGAGGAGGACAGCTCAGGCGTAGGCCGTCGCGGCGCCTTGGTCCGGCGGCGGAGGGGTCGGTACGGCCGCGAGCGCCGCGACCCACTGGGCCACCAGCTCCCAGGCGTCCACCAGTTGCAGCAGCGACTCGTCGTCGCGCGCCTCCTTGTGCAACTCCAGCTTGACCCCGGCGTCGGCTCCGGCGTCATACACCCCGATGGCCGACTGCAGCAGGTGGGCGTATCGGGGGCTGCCGGCCAGGCTCTGCACCGACTGGGCGTCCGTCATGAACGTCACCACCGCGGTCTCGAGCTGCGCGAGCTCATCATCGGTGTGCTCGGCGACTGGGATCTGCTGCAGCTGGGCGACGCTCTCCGCGATGGCGACAGACTGGTCCTGCAACCCGGTGACGAGCACCGCGGACTCGTCCGCAGCAGCGTGCGGGTTCTCCGCCTGGAATGCCTGCCAGGCCTCCTGGTCCCGGACCTGCTTGCCCTTCAGCCACGCATTCATCAGCCCCTCGCCGGCGAGGATGACCTCACGCTGCTCCGTGGTCCACTGTTTGGACCAGTCGTAGAACGTCGGCTCGCCGTACGCCTCGAGGTAGCGGCGTGCCTGCAGCACGGCTTCGGGGACCGCGTTGCCGCCGCCCGCGAAGTACTGCTCGGCGAACTTCTTCAGGTTCGTGTTCGAGCTGTGCAGGATCGACTTGGTCGCGTCGGTGAGCGACTGGTAGTACGCCATCGCCGCATCGGGTTCGGTCTTGGCCCAGGTCAGGATGCGCTGGGCCTCGGTCTGCCACTCGGTGAGCGCCTCCTCGCTGCCTTCCATCTCGCGGGTCGCCTGGTTCTGCTGTCCCCTCACACCGCGGCAGGACACGGAGAAGATCTCGGCCTCGGCGATCTTGCTGAACGCACCCTGGCAGCCGGGTGCGTGCAGCGGCTTGGTCGTGACGCAGACCTTCGGGGTGGTGCAGAGGACCGTCGGGCTGGGCAGCTCCATCCCCGCGAAATACAGCGCGGCGTTCGTCGCCGACGAATGGGATGCCAGGTGCTGGGCGATCGCCTCGTCCTCGAACCTCGACAGCAAGTAGTTCGGGATGGTCTGGCCGGCCGTGTAGGTCTGGGTCGGCTGGACGTCCCCCGCATTCAGCGCGGCCAGCCCGATCGACCGCAGCGTGTTCTGGTCGTACTCGGAGTAGAACGAGATGGTCTTGCCTTGGGGTACGAAGGTCTCCGGATAGTCGGAGACTCGGGCTCCGTGACTGAGAATGAATGCGCGTGCCATGGCAGCCTCCCGCAGCGGACGTGTCTTTGATGCTGCTCGCGTGCGGGCCACGCGGTAGAAGCGATCGGGCAGCCGATCGGGCAGCGGCGGGGTGCGGACGGTCAGCCGCGGACCAGAGCGACGGTCTGCCGGGCGATTTCTAGTTCCTCGTTGGTGGGAACGACAAGTACGGCCACGGGGGAGTCGTCGGTCGAGATCCGCCGTGTCCCGGACGGCCGGGCCTGGTTGCGTTCGGGATCCAGGAACACGCCCAGCCGCTCCAGTCCCCGCACGGCCCCGGCCCGGACCACTGCGCTGTTCTCCCCGATCCCGGCGGTGAAGGCGATCGCGTCCACCCGGCCGAGCACGGCGCTGTAGGCCCCGATGTATTTGCGGATCCGGTAGCAGTACACGTCCAGCCCGAGCTGCGCGGCCCGGTCGCCGGACTCGGCCGCCCGCGTCACGTCGCGCATGTCGACCATCCCGGTGAGCCCCAGCATCCCGGAGCGCCGGTTCATCAGGTCGTCGATCTCGTCGACCTCCATCCCGGCCACCCGGCGCAGGTGGAACGCCACGGCAGGGTCGATGTCACCGGTCCGGGTGCCCATCACCAGACCCTCCAGCGGCGTCATCCCCATCGAGGTGTCCACCGAGACGCCGTCCTGCACGGCGGTCGCGGACGCTCCGTTGCCCAGGTGCAGGACGATCAGGTTGGCCTCGTCTGCCGGAATGCTGAGAAACCGGGCCGCCTCGCGCGCGACGTACTGATGCGACGTCCCGTGCGCGCCGTAGCGCCGGATCCGGTACTTCTCGGCCACCTCCCGGTCCAGCGCGTACGTCGTCGCGTGCTCGGGCATGGTGAGGTGAAAGGCGGTGTCGAACACCGCCACCTGCGGCAGGTCCGGGAACGTTTCCCGCGCCGCCCGCATCCCCGCGGCGTTGGGCGGGTTGTGCAGCGGCGCCAGCTCGGCCAGATCCTCGATGGTCTCGATCACCTCAGGGGTGATCAGCACCGAGCCGCCGAACCGGCGCCCGCCCTGCACCGCCCGGTGGCCGACCGCGACCAGCTCCGCCTCGGCCAGCGACGGCCCGAACCGGTCGAACGCGTGCTCCATCGCCCGCATCGCGGCCGTGTGGTCGGGAACCTCCACGTCTTCGGGCTTCCGGTCGGTCCCCACCTGGTGCGTGAGCGAGCCGGCCGGCTGGCCGACCCGCTCGATGAGTCCGGTAGCGGCCGCCGTCCCGGTGTCGGCGTCGACCACCTGGTACTTCAGCGACGAGGAGCCGGAGTTGATCACCAGCACGTTGCTGCTCACGATCCGTCCTCCTGCGCCTGGATCGCCGTGATCGCGACCGTGTTGACGATGTCTTGCACCAGCGCCCCCCGGGACAGGTCGTTCACCGGCTTGTTCAGCCCCTGCAGCACCGGCCCGACGGCCACCGCGCC
>CAZNCE010000028.1:0-20616 GCA_964571285.1 uncultured Nocardioidaceae bacterium
TGCGCGGGTTGATCAGGTCGGCCGGGTCCAGCTGGTTGCCGCAGTTGTCGCACTGGTCGCCGCGCGCCCCGTCGTAGCCGCAGATCGGGCAGGTGCCCTCGATGTAGCGGTCGGGCAGGGTGCGTCCGGTGGTGGGCGAGATCGCGCTCAGCGTGGTGCGCTCGACCATGTACCCGTTGCGGTAGACGGTCGTGAACTTTTCTTGCGCCACCGCGTAGTGGTTGCGGGTTGTGGTACGGGTGAACAGGTAGTACGACAGCCCGAGGCCGGTGAGATCCTCGACGATGATCCGGTTGTTGCGGTCGGCCAGCTCGCGCGGTGTCACACCCTCCGCGTCGGCGGCGACCAGGATCGGGGTGCCGTGCTCGTCGGTGCCGCTGACCATCAGCACGTCGTGGCCGGCCATTCGCATGTAGCGGCTGAACACGTCGGAGGGGACACCGAATCCGGCCACGTGACCGATATGCCGCGGGCCGTTGGCGTACGGCCAGGCGACGGCGGACAACACCGTGCTCACTGGTCGGCCTCACTGCGCCCGGCGGACCGGTGCGGCGTGGCCGAGGTTCGCTCCCTGCACTCGCTCATGGGGGAATCCTAGGTGGCGGGGTCGTCACGCCCGCCGTGGGCGACCGCGTACACGTGGCGCCGGGGCAGACCGGTCGCGGCCGCCACCTCGGCGACCGCGTCCCGGGTGGACCGCCCCTCGGCCCGGGCGCGGTCGAGTCGGCGTGCCACCTCCTCGTCCGTCACCGTCGGCTCCGGGGCGCCGCCCACCACCACGGTCACCTCGCCCCGGACACCCCCGGCGGACCAGTCGGCCAGCTCGGCGAGGCCGTCGCGGCGTACCTCCTCGTAGGTCTTGGTCAGCTCCCGGCAGACGGCGGCGGGCCGTTCCGGGCCGAACGCCTGCGCCATCGCGGACAAGGTCGCCGACAACCGGTGCGGCGCCTCGAAGAACACCATCGTGCGGGTCTCGCCGGCAAGCTCCACCAGCCGCCGCATCCGCTCCCCGGCCCGGCGGGGCAGGAAGCCCTCGAAGCAGAACCGGTCCACCGGCAGCCCGGACACCGCCAGCGCGGTGGTGACCGCCGACGGGCCCGGCACGCTGGTCACCGGCACCCCGGCGGCCACCGCCGCGGCCACCAGCCGGTAGCCGGGGTCGGACACGCTGGGCATCCCGGCGTCGGTGGCGAGCACCACCCGGTTGCCGGCCCGCAACGCCGACATCAGCTCGTCGGTGCGCTGCCGCTCGTTCCCCTCGAAGTACGACAGCACCCGGCCGGCCAACTCGATCCCGAGGTCGCTGCACAGGCGGCGCAGCCGTCGGGTGTCCTCCGCGGCGACCAGGTCGGCGCGGGCCAGCTCGGCAGCCAACCGGGGCGACGCGTCCTCGGGGCGTCCGATCGGCGTGCCGGCGAGCACCAGTGCTCCTTGCCGTGTCGGCTGCCCCGCGGTCATCGGTCCAGCATGGCAGCCTTCGTATGGTTGGACGGGTGAGCCTGCCGTCACCCCCGGTCGACGACCTCGCCAGCGGGCCAGGGTCGCGCAGCCGGGTACGGCTGCTCGGCACCGAACCGGACGGGCGACCGCTGCCCGACGCCCGCCGCCGGCTGATGCCGGCCGTGTTCAAGTCCGAGCCGCTGGCCGGTTGGCTGGGGCCGCTGGCCGTGACCGTGCTCGCCGGCCTGCTGCGGCTGTGGAACCTCGGCTATCCGGCCAAGCTGCTGTTCGACGAGACGTATTACGCCAAGGACGCGTACTCGCTGCTCACCCACGGCTACGTGCTCGACTCGGTGGAGGACGCCGACAAGCTGGTGGACGCTGGGCGGACGTCGGATCTGTTCACCACGACGCCGAGCTTCTACGTGCACCCGGACGTCGGAAAGTGGCTGATCGCCGTCGGGGAGCACGTCTTCGGGATGAACTCGCTGGGCTGGCGGATCAGCGCGGCGCTGGCCGGCACCATCACGGTGTTCGTGCTGTGCCGCCTCGTGCGCCGGCTGACCGGTTCCACCCTGCTGGGCTGCGTGGCGGGGCTGCTGCTGTGCTTCGACGGGCTGCACTTCACCATGTCGCGGCTGGCCCTGCTGGACATCTTCTTGACCCTGTTCGTGGTCTGCGCGGTGGCCTGCCTGCTGGCCGACCGGGACTGGGGCCGACTGCGGCTGGCCCGGACGGTCGAGGTCGGCCGACCCCCGGCCGGTGTCTTCGGGCCGGTGCGCGGGCTACTGTTCCGGCCCTGGCGGCTGGCCGCGGGGGTGTGCTTCGGGCTGGCCTGCGGCAGCAAGTGGAGCGGCGTGTTCGTGCTCGCCGCGTTCGGCCTGCTGGTCTGGGCGTGGGACTCCGCCGCGCGCCGGGCGATCGGCGTCCGGTGGCCGGTGCTCAAGTCCGCGCTGGTCGACGCCGTGCCCGCCTTCTTCTCCCTGGTGGGGGTGGCACTGGTGGTCTACGTGGCCTCGTGGGGTGGCTGGCTCGCGCACGCGCAGCAGTACGAGGAACGGTTCGGCCACGAGACCGGCAACGAGTGGGGCACGTACCTGACGCACGACGCCAGCGGGCTCGGCGAGGTGACGCAGTCCCTGCAGTCGCTGTGGCACTACCACCAGAAGATCTGGGACTTCCACACCGGCGAGGGGATCAAGGAGGCGACCCACACCTACCAGTCCAACCCGTGGGGCTGGCCGATCCTCAACCGCCCGGTGGGGATCGACGCACAGACCGACATCGAGCCGGGAACCCAGGGGTGCCCGGAGACCGCGGACAAGTGCATCCGGCAGGTGCTGGCGATCGGCACACCGGTGCTCTGGTGGGGCGGCGTGCTGGCGATGCTCGGCTGCCTGTGGTGGTGGATCGCCGGCCGCGACTGGCGGTTCGGGGTCGCGGTGGTAGGGCTGGGGGTGACCTGGCTGCCCTGGCTGCGGTTCGACCAGCGACCCATCTTCTTGTTCTACGCGGTGGCCATGATCCCGTTCATCGTGATCGGCACGACGTTGGTCCTCGGCAAGCTGCTCGGGCCACCTGGACGTACCCGCCGGCGACGGTGGGGGGCCGTCGCCGGCGGGGTGTTCGTCGCGCTCGTGATCGCGAACTTCGCATGGTTCTGGCCGATCTGGACCGACGGTCTGCTCACCAACGCGGAGTGGCTGGAGCGGATCTGGTTCAGCCGGTGGATCTGACCACCGCTGTGGGGGCGGCTCAGCGCAGCTTGGCGTCGACGGTGATGTTCGCGCCGGCGAAGAGTCGAGAGATCGGGCACAGCGCGGCGGCCTCACCGACGATCGACTGGAAGGCGTCGGCCTCGACGCCGGGCACACTTGCGATCACGGTGATTGCGGAGGACACCACGGTCGGCTTTCCGTCGACCTCGTCCAGGGTGACCGTCGAGCTGACCTCCAGCTCGTCCGGAGTGAGCTTGTGCTCGCCCAGCATCAGGGCCAGCGCCATCGAGAAGCAGGACGAGTGCGCGGCCGCGGCCAACTCCTCGGGGCTGGTCTTGCCGCCCGGTTGCTCGGTACGCGCGGCCCAGGTGACCGGCAGCTCGCCGAAACCGCCGCTGTTCCCGACGATCGAGCCCTCACCGCGGGGCAGGTTGCCCTTCCACGTGGTCCGTGCCGTGCGCTCGGCGATTGCCATCTGTTCCTCCTGTGTGGGTGTCGAACCGGCCGGTTATTTTTCACCGACTCAAGTGTAAAAATAGCACAGCGTCTTCTCCCCTCGTCGAGCCGCGGGGCCTGAACCGGTCGGGCCGGCGACGGTGGCGGGGCCGTTACCCTCGGTCCGGTGCGCGAGCTGTCGTTCGTCCGTGCCGGACGGCTGGCCTGGCGGGACCGGCCCCGGCCGGAGTTGCTGGCGTCCACCGATGCCTTGGTGCGCCCGTTCGTCGCGGGCCGATGCGACGGCGACGTGCTGCCGATCCACCGCCCGGTGTCCCGCGCCCTGCAGGCCGGCCTGAAGCTGGGCGTGGTCGACCCCTCGGTCGCCGCGATCGCCGGTGACGTCCCGTTCCGCGGGCCGTTCGGGATCGGGCACGAGTGCGTCGCGCAAGTGACCGCGGTCGGCCCCGACGTGATCGATGTCGCGGTCGGTGACACCGTCGTCGTCCCGTGGGCGGTGTCCTGCGGCAGCTGTCGCGAGTGCCGACTCGGACTGACCGCGAAATGCTCCACCATGATGGCGCTCAGCCCCGGCCGGACGCTGGCCGCTTTCGGGTTCGGCCCGTCGTCCGGGCCTTGGGGCGGCATGGTGGCGGACCTGCTCCGCATCCCGGTTGCCGACCACCTGCTGATTCGGGTGCCGGACGGCGTACCCCCACTGCGGGTGGCCGCCGCCAGCGACAACCTGGCCGACGCCTGGCGCGCCGTGGCGCCGCCGCTGAGCTGCCGACCCGGCGGAAAGGTTCTGATCATCGGCGGGGGCGGGCAGAGCATCGGCCTCTATGCGGCCGGCCTCGCGGTCCTCGCCGGCGCCGAACAGGTCGACTACGTGGACGAGCAGGACGAGCGGCTGGCCATCGCCGAGCAGTTCGGGGCACAGGTGCACAAGGTCGACCGATCGCGACGGACTCCCCTTCGAACCGGCTCCGTCCTCCCGGCCATTCCCGATCGCTACGACGTGGCGGTCGAGGCCTCGTCCGCCGAGCAAGGTCTGCGCGACGCAATCCGGGCCTTGCGGCCGGGCGGGATCTGCACCGGCACCGGCTACTACCTGGGGCGAGGCACCAGGCTGCCGGCCATGGACATGTATGCCACCAGCGCCACGTTGCGGCTCGGCGTTTCCCACGTTCGCCCGGTGCTGCCCGACCTGCTCTCGTTCGTCGCGGAGACCGGCTTCCCGGCGGAGCGGGTCACCAGCCTGGTCGCCGACTGGGACGACGCGCCGGAGGCGTACACCGCGCACACGACCAAGCTGGTGCTCTGCCGGGATCCGCTGAAACTGACCTGATCAGGGTCGTCGCCGCCGCCTCCACGGTGCCACTGTCGGCCTCGTTCTCGACGCGTGCGGTCGGTGCCCGGGGTCTCGTTGCTGCCGCGTCGAGGGGGGTCTAGGGTGACCGCTGCGAGGCGGAACCGGGAAGTCGGTGTGAGTCCGACACGGTCCTCGCCACTGTGACCAGGAAGCTCCGACCCGAACGCGCCACTGAGCTGTCAGGCTTGGGAAGGCCGGTGGGAAGCGCTCGACCTGGGAGTCAGAGACCGTCCGCCACGCCCCCTGTATCGCCGATCCACGAGAGATGGAGTGGCCGTGCCTCGCCGAGCGCGCTGCCCCCGACGACCGCTGGTCGTGGGCCCGTCGCTGTCCAGGTGTCTCGTGCGACCCGCCCGTACGACCGGAGGAGCAGCATTATGACCGACACCACCCTTTCCGACCGGCTGGAAGCCGGTCCGGTGATCTGCGCCGAGGGGTTCCTGTTCGAACTCGAGCGCCGCGGCTACCTGACCGCCGGCGAGTTCGTGCCCGAGGTGGCGCTGGAGCATCCCGAGGCGCTGCGTGCCCTGCACGTCGACTACCAGCGCGCCGGGTCCGATGTGGTCGAGGCGTTCACCTACAACGGTCACCGGGAGAAGATGCGCGTCATCGGCAAGGAGGATCTGCTGGAGCCGCTGAACCGGGCGGCCCTGCGGATCGCGCGCGAGGTCGCCGACCAGCGGCCCGGCGACCTGATGGCCGGCAACATCTCCAACACCAACATCTGGGATCCGGCCGACCCCGCTCGGCAGGCGGATGTCCGCGGCATGTTCGAGGAGATGGTGGGCTGGGCCGTCGAGGACGGGGCGGACCTGATCATCGGCGAGACCTTCTACTACGCGCAGGAGGCGCTGACCGCGCTCGAGGTCGCCAAGGCCTCCGGGCTGCCCACGGTGCTGACGATCGCGCCGATGGCCGGGGACCAGATGGCCGACGGCGTCGGCATCGTCGAGACCTGCCAGCGGTTGGAGCAGGCCGGCGCCGACGTGGTGGGCATGAACTGCTTCCGCGGGCCGGAGACGATGCTGCCGTGGCTGCTCGACATCCGCGCGGCCGTGTCCTGCCAGGTGGCCGCGCTGCCGGTCCCCTACCGGACCACTGCGGCGGAGCCGACGTTCTTCAACCTCAGCGACCGGCATGCGCGCACTCCCTCCCCGCACGGCCGGGCCTTTCCCACGGCACTGGATCCGCTGTACGCCAACCGGTACGAGATCGGCGCCTTCGCCAAGGAGGCGTACGACGCCGGCATCCGCTACCTCGGCGTGTGCTGCGGCGCATCCCCGATGCTGGTCCGCCAGGTGGCCGAGGCGGTGGGTCGGACGACCGAGGCCAGCCGGTACTCCGAGCGCATGGAGAACCACTTCATGTACGGCACCAACGAGCGGCTGCCCGAGCACATCGTCGCACTCGGCGACCGGGCCTGAACCGACCTCGGGTGAGCGGGCGTCGGCGTCTCGATGGCCGACGCGAACGGCGCACGCCGCAGCGATCGCACCGAAGGGACCGTTGCCGGTGGTCTACTGACCGACGCTAAAGGCCCAGGTCGATCTGGCGCAGGTTGTTCTCCCGTGCGCCACGAACCTCGATGGACTCTGCTGTTGGATGTGAACCACGCCCTACCGTACACCGGTATAGTACGTCGTACGGTCAGCGTCAGCGGCGGTCGAGATTCGCCTGGATGCCGTCGAGGATGGTGTCGAGGCCGAACATCAGCGCGTGATCGGGGCTCGCGCTAGCGGCCTGGAACTGCTCGCCCACGGCGGCGCCGACACGGGCGGACACCACGAGGTCCCCATCGTCCATGACCTGTTCCAGGGCGGGAGCGACGATAGCCCACCACTCGGCGTCGCTCATGCCGGAATCATCTTGGGTGCGCACGATGTGGCGGCTGGATCGGGCGGTGGCCTCGACATGGCTGAGGATCATCGACAGGGCGGAGTCCATCGCGATCTCCGACAGGCCGATTCCGTCCAGGGGGCGCAGCTCGGTCTCGTACTTACGACTGAGGTTCGGCCCCAGGGTCGGACGCGATGGGCGCAGGTCCAGCAGCCAGGGATGGCGGACGTAGAGGTCCCAGTTGCGTCCGGCGACGTAGCGCATGGCGTCGCGCCAGTCGCCCTGGCTAGTCGCGGCTTCAACGTCGTTGTCGTACAGCTCGGCGTAGACGGCGTCGACCATCAACGCGATCAGGTCGTCCTTGCCCGGCACGTGAGCATACAGCGACATCGTTCCCGCCCCGAGATGCTCTGCGACCTTGCGCATGGACACCGCATCCAAGCCGCGGGCGTCGGCGACCTCGATGCCGGCGCGCACGATCGCCTCGACGCTCAACCCCGAGCGCCCCGGCGCCGGATGGTGCCCCCACAGCAGGTAGATGCTGCGGACGAGGTCTGGGGCGGGCGAGCGTGTGGTCACGGTGGCGGTCCTTTCGGCGCGCGGGCCTTCCGGCCATCCGGTTGCGTCCAGCCGCCAGCGTACCGTACGCTGGATTAGTACGCCGTACGGTTCGCATGTACGGAGGAAGGAGGATCAATGCAATCCATGAAGGAAGCCCCGGCTATCGAGGCACGAGGCGTTCGCAAGAGCTATCCCTCCGCGACTACGGCGGATCGTCCCGCGCTCGACGGTTTCGAGCTGAGCGTGGCTGCCGGGAGCGTGCACGGACTGCTCGGGCCGAACGGGGCCGGCAAGACCACGGCAGTACGGATCATGGCGACACTGCTGGACCTGGACGAGGGTGAGGCGCGGGTCGCCGGCTATGACGTCGCCAAGCAGGGACGGCACGTGCGCCGCCACATCGGCCTGGTCGGGCAGTATGCGGCGGTCGACGAGGAACTCTCCGGGATGCAGAACCTGGTGATGTTCGGCCGCCTGAGCCGACTGTCGCCGCGGGCGGCACGGCTACGGGCCGGCGAGCTACTGGAACAGTTCGGGCTGGCCGAGACCGGCAAGAAGCGGATCAACGCCTACTCCGGCGGCATGCGCCGCAGACTCGATCTGGCCGCCGCATTGATCGTGGCGCCGCAGATCCTGTTCGTCGACGAACCAACCACCGGGCTCGATCCGGCCGGGCGGCGCGATGTATGGGAGGCGATCCGCGCGCTGGTACGGACGGGCACCACGGTGCTGCTGACCACCCAGTACCTCGAAGAGGCAGACCAGCTCGCCGACCGTATCTCGCTGCTCGCGCGCGGCCGGGTTGTGGCCGGCGGCACCCCTGCGCAGTTGAAGGCGCAGGTCGGCGACGACTGGCTGGAACTGACCCCCCGGGTGCAGGCAGATACGCCCCGGATCAGGCAACTCGTCGCCCCCTGGGCCTCCGGTGAGGTCCACGAGATCGACGGGCATGTACAGGTGCCGGTTCTCGAACGCACCAGCTCCCTGCTCGGCGCGGCGGCTGCGCTGCACGAGGCCGGGATCGAGCTGGAAGACCTCTCCATCCGAACCCCCAGCCTCGATGAGGTCTTCATACAGCTCACCGGCACCGCCGGCACCGACGAGCCCAGCACCGAAGCCGCACAGACCGAAGGGGCACCCGCATGACCACCCTCGCCCCCGCACACGAACGCCCTGCCGGAGGACTCGGCTCCGCCCTGGCCGATACCTGGACCATCACGCTCCGCGATCTACAACACTGGCGCAACAGACCCGGCGTCATGATCTTCGGATGGCTGTTCCCGGTGCTCATGATGGGAATGTTCATCGGACTCCTCGGCGGCGCCATCGGTGCGGCCACCGGCGGCTCCTACGTCGACTTCGTCATGCCCGGCGCCTTCGCGATGGCAATGTTCTTCGGGCTCGAAGGAACCATGACCACGGTGTCCTCGGACGCCTCCAAAGGTGTCACCGACCGGTTCCGGTCCCTGCCGATGAGCGGGGTCGCCGTAGTAGCCGGCCGCTGCGCGGCGGACATGATCAACTCGGTCATCTCGCTGATCGTGGTAGTCATCGCCGGACTTATCTTCGGGTGGCGACCCGACGCCGCCGCCCCCTCGATCGCCGCAGCCTTTGCACTCCTGTTGCTCCTGCGGTTCGCGATGCTCTGGATCGGCGTGTTCATCGGGCTCAAGGCCAAGAGCCAAGAAGCAGTCGCCGCCATCCAAGTGGTGATGTGGCCCCTGCTGTTCCTATCCACCGTTTTCATCGACACCTCTACCATGCCCCGCTGGCTCGGCCTCATCGCCGAAGCCAACCCACTCTCGGCCACGGCCACCGCCACCCGTGAACTGCTCGGAAACCCCAGCTTCGCTGGCCAATCCTGGTTCACCGACAACGCCGTCCTGCTCGCCCTCCTCGTCCCCGCCATCCTGGCCGCGATCTTTCTGCCGCTGTCAGCCAGCACCTACCGTCGCCTGCGCCGGTGATCCGCCCCGCCTTCCAGCAATAATGCCGATCATCAGTCGCAGGAGACCACGATGCCGTCCGCACCCAGCGCCAACAGCGCCGCGGTGCGGACGGCATCACAGGACTTTCGCCCAGTCCTGGCGCGAGCCGCCGCGATTCACAGTCCGATCCCCCCGCCCACCGCGAAGCCCTCGCCGGGATGCTGCACCACGAGTTCGACCAGCTCATGGCCGCCGAGACCGACGAACTCGCCCGCCTCACCACCCGCCGCGACCAGCTCCAGCACGAACAAGAACGACTGGTGCAGGCCCACTACGCCGACGCGATCCCGCTGTCCCTGCTCAAACGAGAACAAGACCGCATCCTCGCCGAACTCGACAGCATCAACCGCCGCATCGACGCCCACCACGGCGAGTACGCCGACGCCCGCGCCCACCTGGAGGACGCCCTGAACCTGCTGGAGAACTGCGCCGACATCTACAACCGGTGCGACGACGCCAACCGGCGCCTGTGCAACCAGGCCTCTTCACCAAGGTCTACATCGACGAAGACGACGAAATCCGCGTCGAGAACAACCGGCCCTTTGAGATGCTGCTCGACCCCGAGGTCAACGCCAACGCCCTCAACTGGGCTCAGAACGCCGACAAGGCCCGAACCCCGGCCAACGATTCTGTCGGCAAGGGTTCGAGCCTTGTGCGCGGGGTGGAGCTGACGGGACTCGAACCCGTGACCCCCTCGTTGCGAACGAGGTGCGCTACCAGCTGCGCCACAGCCCCAGAGGCCGCAGGACATCCCGCGAACCGAGGATGAAGGTTAGCACGCAGCCCGAGCCGTTCCCGCATCGGCGACGGCCGGACAGAGCGCCCTAACCGCCCACCGCGCGGCGCGGCTCGGCGGCCGGTCCGCCGTCCTCCTCGGCGGTGGCACCGTCGCCCTGCTGCTCGGCCTTGCGAGCCTGCTCGGCCTGGTGCGCGAGCGCCGTGTCGGTCTCGTCGTGGCCGGAGGTCCAGGTGTCGCTCCGGCTCAGGTCGACGGTGCGGATGGTTCGGGCGGCCTTGGGCTTGGAGATGTACGTGGGCAGGGTCACCGGCACCGGATCCCACAGCCCCAACTCGGCCCGGTCGATCAGCACGGTGGGCTCGTCGTCCGCGGACGCTGCCGGCACCGCACCCGAGACCTGGACCACGGCCTCGTCGACGGGCTCGATTGTCACCACTGCGACGCCGTCTTCGTCGGTCGACTCGTCCTCCGCCGGGTGCTGCCGGTCGGTTGCCGAGCCGTACGCGGACTCGATCCGAGCGGCACGACGCCGGCGGGTGCGTGCACTGAGCGGACGCCGCGCCTTGACCGGCTCGCCGGAGCCCGCCCGACGCTGCTTTCGCCCTTGCCGGATGGACACCCCAAGAAACAGCAGCGAGATGGCCGCCGGGACCGCGACCGCCCACCAGGGCAGCAAGGCGTACGCGGCGGCGCCGGCAACGGCACCGGTGCAGAGCAGCAGCCCGAGGAGCACCCGGCGCCGGCGCTTCGCCGCGACCTGAGCGGCCTTGCGGGCAACGGTCTTGGGCACCTCGGCCGTGGCGGCCGGGGGCTCGTCACCGTCTGCCTTCGGGTCGGGGACCGCGATCGTGCGTACGTCCGCGGCCCGCGGCTTGACCGCGGAAACCGTCGAGGCGCTGCGCGAGCTGTCGTCCGAGCGACGGCCCAGCACTCGCATGGCAGAGGAGAACCGCTCGATCGAGCGACCGCGGGCCGCCTCGTCGTACCGGCGTAGGGCGTGCGGGATCAGGTACGCCGCCCAGCCGACGACGATCGCCGCATAGAGAACTCCCGACCAGCCCACGCCCCGACCGTATGGTGCAAACGGTCACTATGCAGGCACCCCGGCGGTGTGTCGCCGGACAACTTGTGTGGCTGTTGGGATTCCGGACCTCAGGGCTGGCACAACCGGTTCAGCAGGCCGTCGGCGGCTTCCTCCGCGGTCACGGCGAACAGCAGGTGGTCGCGCCATTCGCCGTTGATGTGCAGATAGCCCGGGGCGAAGCCGACCTGGCGGATGCCGAGCTTCTGCACCACCCGCAGCGACGCCGAGTTCTCCGGCCGGATGGCCACCTCGATCCGGTGTAGCCGGACCACGCTGAAGCAGTGGTCCACGACCAGGGCGACCGCGGTGGGGATGACGCCACGGCCGGCGTAGCGCCGGTCGATCCAGTACCCGATCTGGCCCCAGCGCGCGGACCCCCACACGATGTTGCTGACATTGACCTGGCCGACCAGGGTTCCCTTGTACACCACCACGAACGGCAGCGACTGCCCGGCGCGGGCCTGCGCCAGCAGGCGAGCGGCCATGGTGCGGAACCCGACCGGCCCGGTGATGCTGTGGTCCTCCGGCGGGCGGGTGGCATCCCACTCCTCCAGCCAGTCCCGGTTGCCCGAGCGCGCCTGATACCAGGCCTTGCCGTCGCGGCGGCGGATCGGCCGCACCAGCACGGGCCCCGCGGACAGCTCGACGGGCCAGCCGTTCAGTGGTCACCGCCCTTGATCTGGTCCACCGCATGCAGCACGACCGGCGAGATCACCGCCAACCCGTCGCGGACGCCGCCGGTGGAGCCCGGCAGGTTGACCACCAGCATGGAACCGGCCACGCCGGCCGTGCCCCGGGACAAGGTGGCGGTCGGCACCCCCTTCGCGACCCCGTGGGCGCGGATCGCCTCGGCGATGCCCGGGATCTCGACGTCCACGACCCGGCGGGTCATCTCCGGCGTGAGGTCCATCGGCGTCAGCCCCGTACCACCGGTGCTGACCACGAGGTCGATCCCCTCGTCCCTGGCCTGCCGCAGGGCCTCGGCGACCGGTTCACCGTCGGGTACGACCACCGGGCCGTCGACCCGGCAGCCGAGCTCGGCGAGCGCCTCGACGATCAGCGGGCCCCCGCGATCCTCGTAGACGCCGGCCGCGGCACGGTTGGACACCGTGACCACGCGGGCACGCACCACGGCACCGGAGCTCATCCGGATCCCTCACCCGCGGTGTCGCGGTGCCAGTCGCCGCTGCGGCCACCGGACTTGCTCTCGACCCGGACGTCGGTGATCACCGCCTGCTTGTCCACGGCCTTCACCATGTCGATCACGGTGAGCGCCGCGACACTGACCGCGGTGAGCGCCTCCATCTCAACGCCGGTGCGGTCCGCGGTGCGCACGGTGGCGCGGATGCGTACCCCGTCGTCGGCCACCTCGAGATCGACCGTGACGCCGCTGATCGCGATCGGATGACACAGCGGCACCAGGTCGGGAGTCCGCTTGGCGGCCATGATCCCGGCCACCCGTGCCACCCCGAGGGCGTCGCCCTTCGGCACCCCCTCGCCGCGCAACAACTCGACCACCCGGCTGGAAACCTGCACCAGGCCGGACGCCTCGGCCACTCGGACGGTGCGGTCCTTGTCGGTGACGTCCACCATCCGCGCCGCGCCGTGCTCGTCGACATGGGTCAGCCGCGGCTCGTCCATCGGGTCAGAACTCCCGGTCCACCACAAGCACGCTGACCCGGTCGCCCGCACTGAGGCTGGTCGTCTCGGCCGGGATGACGATCAGCGCGTTCGAGTCGGCGAGCCCGCCGAGCAGGTGCGATCCGGGACCGCCGACGGTGGCGACCTCGGGCTCGCCGCGTGGGTAGCCGAAGTTGCCACGCAGGTACTGCTCCTTGCCGGGCGGCGAGGTCAGGTCGTTGGTCAAGGTGGCCACCACCCGCGGCCGCTTGTACGGCAGCCGGCCCATCATGCGCCGCAGCGCCGGCACCACGAACACCTCGAACGACACATACGACGAGACCGGGTTGCCCGGCAGGGTGAACACCGGGGTGTCGTCGTCGCCGACGGTGCCGAAGCCCTGCGGTTTGCCCGGCTGCATGGCGACCTCGGCGAACTGCACCGTGCCCAGGGTGCTCAGCACCTCCTTGACGATGTCGTACTCGCCCTTGCTCACCCCGCCGCTGGTCACCACCAGGTCGGCGCGCACCAGTTGGTCCGACAGGGCGTCGGAGAACTGCTGCGGGTCGTCGGGTACGACGCCGACGCGGTACGGCGTGGCGCCGGCCCGGCGGGCGGCGGCGGCCAGCATGTAGCTGTTGGAGTCGTAGACGGAGTCGCGCCCAAGGCCGGTGCCGGGCTCGCGCAACTCGCTCCCGGTCGACAGCACGACCAGCCGGGGCCGCGGCCGGGCGCGGACCTGCCCGTGTCCGAGGGCCGCGAGCAGCGCGGTCTCGCGGACGCCGATCACCCGGCCCTCCTCGAGCACGCGGGTGCCGGCCTCGATGTCCTCGCCGGCGTGTCGGACGTGCTGATCGACGGCCGGCTGCCGGTGGATCTGCACGGTTGCGATGCCGCGGTCGGTGTCTTCCACCGGGACCACCGCGTCGGCGCCGGACGGCATCGGGGCACCGGTCATGATCTTCAGCGCGGTGCCCTGCCCCAACGCGTACGACTCCCCCGTGCCGGCGGCGATCTCGCCGACGACCGGCAGCGCGACCGGGGTGTCGGCCCCGGCTCCGGCAACATCCACGGAGCGGACCGCGTACCCGTCCATCGCCGAGTTGTCGAAGCTCGGCAGCGGGAAGGACGCGAACACGTCCTCGCACAACGGGAGTCCGAGCGAGTCGAGCAGCGGCTGGTCGTACGGCGGCAGCGGCCGCACGGTGTCCAGGATCAGCCCGAGGTGCTCCTCCACGGTGCGCATGGGTGACTCCATGGGCTCACCCTAGAGGAACGCCAGTCGACGCCCGTCGCACCCGTCACACCGTCGGTCGCGGGGCACGCGACCGGTTCCGCCCCTCGGACGGGTGCGGGAGCCGGGCGGCGTGACCCGTAGATTCGGGAGCAGCCCACCCCGCGACCGTCGACCCGAGCTAGAGCCCCCGTCGACAACGAGAAGAGAGATGATCGGGATGACCGACGCGTTCCCCGACAAGCATGACGCGGCCACCGTGCGGGACGCGACCTGGGCCGTGCACGGCGGCAACCGGATCGACCCCGGGACCGGAGCACTGCGCACCCCGCTGGTGATGGCGAACTCCTACCTGCTCCCGGAGGATCCCTCGGGGCTGGACTGGTCGTCGGCCGACCGGATGATCTACACCCGCAACGGCGCGGTGAACCAGCAGGCGCTGGAGCGCAAGCTCGCCGCCCTGGACGGCGGGGAGGCGGCCAGCGTGTTCGCCACCGGCGTCGCCGCCCTGCACGGCGTGTTCTTCACCCTGCTGTCCAGCGGCGACCACGTCGTGGTCTCCAACGTCACCTACGAAGCGGTGTGGCGGCTGTTCAGCGAGCTGCTGCCCGAGCGGTACGGCATCGAGGCCACCTTCGTGGACGCCTCGGACCCGGACGCCGTGGCCGCCGCCGTCCGTCCCAACACCCGGATCGTCCATGTGGAGGCGATCGCGAACCCGACCACCCGGGTCGCCGACATCGCCACCCTGGCGGGGATCGCGCACGACGCCGGGGCGCTGCTGACGGTCGACTCGACCTTCACGCCGCCGCCGCTGTACCGGCCGCTGCAGGACGGCGCGGACCTCGTCGTCCACTCGCTGACCAAGTACATCAACGGGCACGGTGACGCGATGGGCGGTGCGGTCATCGGCGCCGCCGAGCTGGTCCGCCGGATCCGCGCGGACGCGATCGTCGACGTCGGCGGGGTCATCTCACCGTTCAACGCCTGGCTGATCATGCGCGGCTCGGTCACCCTGCCGCTGCGGTTGCGGCAGCAGCTGGAGTCCGCCCAGCAGGTGGCGGAGTTCCTGGCGGCCGACCGGCGTCTCGCCTATGTCGCGTACCCCGGGTTGGACTCGCATCCGCAGCACGAGCTGGCCCGCAAGCAGTTCGGCGGCCGCGGCTTCGGCGCCATGCTCGCGTTCGCCCTGGACGGCGACACCGCCACGCAGAACCGGTTCGTGAACAGCCTGCAGGTGATCACCTCCGCCGTCTCGCTCGGCCACGACGAGACGCTGATCGTCCATGTCGGACCGGACAGCCGACGGGGCGGGGAGCATTACCCGGAGCCGTTCCGGGTCTATGGGCACCTGCGGATGTCCATCGGGCTGGAGGATCCGCACGACCTGATCGCCGACCTGGCCCAGGCTCTCGACCGGGCGCTGCCGCGCCGCTGACCGTCGGGCCAGCCGGTCGGCGACTCAGCCCTCGACGCCGGCCGGGCCGATCCGGGCGCCGTCGGGCACGGTGCCGCCGTCGTCGGCCGTGCCGAGCACGGCGTCGCCGTGGGCCGACACGCCCTTGCCGAACGTCCAGTCCCCCGGCACCCGCAGCGCACGCGCCTCACGCAGCGACGGCACGCCGGCGGGGAACCGCGCGTCGAACTGCTCGATCAGCTTGTAGGCGCCGCCCAGCTGCACCAGCGGGGCGTCCGTACGGCCCTCGACCAGGTGCACGGCGGAATCCTCGTCGACGTCGTACGCGTCCGAGCGCAGCACCAGCAGGTCCGACGTGGTCTTGACCGGGAGCAGCCGGGAGCGGTCCACCTCGATCGCGGCGGCGCCCTCGAACACCTCGACGGCCGCGCCCATCGCGGTCTCGATCTGGATCACCTCCGGGGACGCGGGGTCGCTGGGGTCGACGGTCTTCACGTTGCGGATCATCGGCAGGCCGAGCACCCCGTTGCGCTCCCGCAGCGTGTCGGCGAGCACCCGCAGGTCCAGCCAGAGGTTGTTGGCGTTGAAGAACCGGTGCCGGGCGGTGTCGGCGAAGGCCGCCTTGTCCGCCTCGGCGGTCTGCGCGGACTCGCGCAGCACCAGTCGTCCGTCGCTGCGCCGGACCGCCAGGTGGCCGCCCTTGCTGTCGGCTGGGGTACGGCGACACGACTCGGAGGCGAACGGTGCGCCCAGCCCGGCGAACCAGCCGGCGATCCGAGGATCCGGCCGGGCCCCGAGGTTGTCGGAGTTGGACACGAAGGCGTACCGGTAGCCGGCCGCGATCAGGCGGTCGAGGATCCCGGAGGTCTGCAACGACGGGTAGAGGTCGCCGTGCCCGGGAGGGCACCACTCCAGGCTCGGGTCTGCGGGCCAGCTCACCGGCGTGAGGTCGTCGGAGCGCAGCTTGGGCTCACGACTCTGCAGGAAGTCCAGCGGCAGCCCGTCGACCGGCAGCTCGGGATAGGCCTCCAGCGCCTCCAACGTGTCGTCGCGGGTGCGGAAGCTGTTCATGAACAGCAGCGGCAGCGCGATGTCGTAGCGGCGCCGCAACGCCAGGACCTGGCGGACCATCAGGTCCAGGAACGTGTGCCCGTCGCGGGCCTCGAGCAGCGACTTGGCCCGGTCCAGGCCCATCGAGGTGCCCAGGCCGCCGTTCAGCTTGATCACCGCGGTCGCCGACAGCGCGGCGCGAGCGTCGGACTCGTCCACCGACAGGTCGGCCAGCCTGGGCAGCGCGTCGATCGGCTCGATGTCGGACTCGGCGATCAGCCCGGTCTCGCCGCTCTCCAACGTCTGGTAGTAGTGCGAGAACACGTCGATCGCCTGTTGGGCGACGCCGTCCTCGGCCATCAGCCGCTGTGCCTGCCGCAATCCCTCAGCGCTCATGGGTCGGAATCGTAGGCGACTCCGGATGCACCACCGCTGGCTAGGTTTGTCCCGTGGCTCAACCCGTGGGTGGCGACGACCTCGGCCGGCAGGACGTGACCCGGCCGGACAAGCTGGTTCTGCGGCGGCAGTTGCTGCAGCGCCGCCGCGCGATGGGCGACGGCGCCCGCGAGCGGGCCGAGGTGGCGATCGCACGGCACCTGTTCGGGACCGAGGAACTGGCCGGGGCGACCACGGTTGCCGCATACGTCGGCGTCGGCCGGGAACCCGGCACCCTCCGGTTGCTGGAGGCGCTGCTCGGGCTGGACAAGCGGGTGCTGCTGCCGATCCTGCGGCCGGACTCCGACCTGGACTGGGGCGAGTTCCGCGGTGAGCACACCCTGGTCGGCGCCGGTCTGGGGCTGCGCGAGCCCCCCGGTCCGCGGCTCGGCGTGCAGGCGGTGAGCGACGCCGACGTCGTGCTCTGTCCCGGGCTGGGCGTGGCCGCGGACGGGATGCGGCTCGGCCGCGGCGGCGGCTCGTACGACCGGGTGCTCGCCCGGCTGCCGCGCGACGAGGAGGGCCGCACCCGGGCCTGGACCTGTGTGCTTGTGTACGACCACGAGGTGGTGGACCGGGTGCCGGCCGAGCCGCACGACCGCCCGGTCCGGGCGGCGGCCACGCCGGGCGGCGTGATCCGCTTCTGACGGGACCGCCCGGCGCGGGCCGTCAGTCGGAGTCGCCCTCGGCGGGCCGCAGGGTCAAGGTGTCCTCCGCCGTGTCCCGGACCGCCTCGCGGCCGAACGCCCAGGGACGCGTCTCGCCGTTCGCCCACAGCTCGAACTGGTCGTCGTAGTGGCTGTTGAACGCGTGGCCCGATGCACCGGTCAGGTTGACCCAGGTCGAGTCGTCCAGGTCGTCCAGCGACACGACCATCCGCATCGACGGCACCCAGTCCACTTCGAACCCCTCGGTGGCGTCCCAGCCGGTCGCGTCGACGGCCGCGGTGCTGCCCCCGAGTTCGGCCGGGCCGCGGTTGAACAGCCACTCGACCGCGCCGATCCCGGACGTGCCCAGGGATTGGTTGACCAGCTCGAGCGTGTGCAGGTGTCCCCACCGCCACAGCCGCGGCTTGCGGGCGATACGCCGGGTGATCTCCAGCCGGGCCTCGGTCAGAGTGGCCTGCAGGATGTCGTTGCGGCTCTCCCGGCGCGGGGTGTCGACGTCGTCCCACCACGGACTGCCCGGGTCCGCCATCAGGTCGCGCATCACCGCGAACCAGCGGCCACCGCCGTCCGGCCAGGCCTCCTCCGGCAGTTCGTCGTGGAAGGTCTTCTCCAGCAGGATCTTCCAGACCACGGCGAAGAACGCGGCACCGGCCGACTCGGGTCCTTGGTGCCCGTCCCACGACCGCAGCACCCGCTGACCCTGTCGCGTGTAGTCGTCCACCCGCACGTCCAGCAGGTACGGGATCAGGTCGGCCCCGTTGGCGCTCCAGCTGTCCAGCTGGATCCGGTTCATGTCCTCCACGGTCAGCGACCGCTCGTCCGCGATCAGGTCGTGGATCCGCTGGCTGCGATAGCCGTACGCCCACGAGTCGCCCAGGAAATAGGGGTATCGGGTGTTCACGACGGCTTGATTGGCGGTGACGATCACCCCGTCGTCCGGGTCGTACAGGCTCGGCAGCGCGTCGAACGGGACGAAGTCCACCCATTCGTAGGCCGGGTCCCAGCCCGGCACCGGCCAGTCCCCGTCCCCGGTGCGGCGAATGGGTATGCGGCCGGGTGCCTGGTACCCGATATGCCCCTCCACGTCGGCGTAGACCAGGTTCTGCGCGGGGACCGAGAAGTCGCGGGCGGCGGCGCGGAACTCGTCCCACGACCTGGCGCGGTTCAGCGCGAAGATGGCGTCCGCGGTGGGCCGCGGCTGGAGGGCGGTCCAACGGAGCGCGACCGCGGTCGCCTCCGGCATCGTCTCCGGCGCCGAGGTCTGCACGTTGGGGGTTCCGGGGCTCCGGGCGACGACCTGCCGGGCCGCCTCGTCCACATCCGACAGCAGCGGCCCGTGTCGGGTGGCACGCACGACCAGGTGCACGTCCTCGCCGCCGGCGACGGAGATGGTCTCGCGGCGCAGCAGCAGCGGATGCTGGCGGCCGTTGTAGAGATAGGTGTCGGTCTGCTCGTCGACCGCCTCGAGGTAGAGGTCCATCACGTCGGGGCCGAGGTTGGTCATCCCCCACGCCACCGTGTCGTTGTGGCCGATCACGACGCCCGGCAGCCCGGCGAAGGTGTAGCCGGCCACGTCGAACGGGCAGCTGGCGGTGACCTGCCGGCAGTGCAGGCCCATCTGGTACCAGATCCCGGGCATCGACGGGGCCAGGTGCGGGTCGTTGGCCAGGATCGGCATGCCGGTCGCGGTGTGGTCGCCGGAGACCACCCAGCTGTTGGAGCCGATCCCGGACCCGTCGCCGAGCAGCGTGGGCAGCCGCGCGGCCGCCCGGTCGATGCCGCGCAGCTGTTCCACCACGCTGGCGGGGAGCATCGCCCGCTTCGGCCGGCGGCTGGTGTTCTTCGTGGCCTCCTGCTCGAAGACCCCGTCGACGACCGCGCCCTGGTCGACGATCGGCTGGTGCCGGCGGTACGGGTATGAGGGGTAGAGCTGGGCGATCTCCTCCGCGCCGTGCCCGTGCGAGATCAGCACCCGGTCGATCTCGTCCTGCAGGTTGCCGCCCAGGTCCCAGGCCATCGCCTTGAGCCAGGCCAGCGAGTCCACCGGCGTCCACGGCTCCGGGGTGTAGTCCAGGCCGCCCAGCCCCAACACGGTGTACTCCAGCGAGAGCTCGGAGGGGCTGCGGTCGGAGATGTAGGCGTTGACGCCGCGGGCGAAGTCCTCCAGGTAGCGGCGCGACGAGGGGTCCAGCAGTGCCAGCTCCTGGGCGGCGACGTGGCGCCAGCCCAGCGTGCGGACGAACGTGTCGGTCTCCACGGTGTCTTCGCCGAACAGCTCCGACAGCCGTCCGGCGGTGACGTGGCGACGGAAGTCCATCTCGAAGAAGCGGTCCTGCGCCTGCACGTACCCCTGCGCGAAGAATAGGTCGGACGGGTTGTCGGCGTAGATCTGCGGGATGCCGTAGTCGTCGCGCAGCACCTGGACCTCGGAGGTGAGGCCGGGCACGGTCAGCTCGCCGCCGGTCTGTGGGAACGACCGGCGGACGGCCCAGACGCTCAGCGCTGCGGCCACGATCAGCATCAGCACGAGCACCACGCCAATGGCGGTGACGACCTTGACCCAGCGCTGCACGCGCCCATTGTGCCGGGGCGGGGGTGCGCGGCCGCATCGCCGCTCGGTTTTGCCTGAACGGCCCCCGGGCGGCAGAATTAGCAGTCGAGGGAATAGAGTGCTAGTTCCCCGGCGAGGAGACACACGTGCCCACCTACCAGTACCGCTGCACCGACTGCGGCGAGGATCTCGAGGTCTGGCAGCAGTTCAGCGATGCCCCGCTGACCGAGTGCCCGGTCTGTGGCGGCCAGCTGCGCAAGGTGTTCAACGCCGCCGCCGTGGTGTTCAAGGGGTCCGGTTTCTACAAGACCGACAGCCGGGCCACCGGCAAGTCCGGCGACACCGCCGGGTCCGACGGCTCGAAGAGCACGAACGGCACCGGCTCGGCCGACGCCGGTGCGTCCAGCCCGGCCAACGGCTCCGCTGGCAGCAAGGCGAGCGGCACCACGGGCAACGGCACCGGGTCCG
>CAZNCE010000028.1:20716-26519 GCA_964571285.1 uncultured Nocardioidaceae bacterium
CGGGTCCGGCAGCAGGTCCGGCGGCAAGGTGGGCGCCGGCTCCGCCGGGAACTGACTCCGCACTTCCCCGGCAGCCGGCCGCCCCGAACGCGTCTGCCGGCGCCTGTGGACAACGCACGACACGGGAACGTCACCACTCACTACCCTGCGGTGGATGCTGCAACGGGCGCGTAGGCATCTGGCCGGGACACGGCGTCTCCTCATCCGGCATCGGCGTGCCTTGGCTGCGCTGCTTGCCGCCGGCGCGGTCGGTGCCGGCCTGCTGGTCGTCGCCCCGCCGCCGCCACCCTCGACCGACGTGGTGGTCGCCTCCCACGATCTGCGGGCGGGCAGATCGGTCACCGGCCACGATCTGACAACCGTCGCGATGCCCGCGGAGCTGACGCCCCGGGGCGCCCGCTCGGACCCGGCCGGCCTGGTCGGCCGGGTGCTGACCGGCCCGGTGCGCTCGGGTGAGCCGATCACCGACGTCCGCGTGCTCGGGGACCCGTTGCTGGCGGGGTACGGGCCCGGCCGGGTCGCACTGCCGGTGCGGATGGGCGACGCCGCAGCGGTGTCGCTGCTGCGCGCGGGCGACCGGATCGACGTGCTCGCCATCGACCCGGCGACCGGAGGGACCGCGGTCGTCGTCGCCGCAGCCGTACCGGTGATCACGGTCCCGGCGATTCCGGAAGGGGCCGCGGAGCCGGCCGGTGGCCTGGTGTTGCTCGCGGTCAGCGACGCCGCCGCACGGAGAATCTCCACCGCTTCGGTGGTCGGACCACTTACCTTCGTGCTGACCCGGTAGAGTGCCGGTCGGTATTTTTCGTACATAGGCCGCAAAACGGCCGAGGAGGACTGCATGAAGGGCTTCAAAGATTTCATCATGCGCGGCAACTTGGTCGAGCTTGCCGTCGCGTTCATCATGGCCACCGCGTTCGCCGCCGTCGTCACCGCGTTCACCACGATCATCTTGGACCTCGTCGGCAAGGCGGGCGGTGTCGACGCCTTCTCCGACTACACCCCGGGCGGCGTCCACGTCGGCGCGTTCATCACCGCCACGATCACCTTCGTGATCATCGCGGCCGTGGTCTACTTCCTGGTCGTGCTGCCGTACCAGAAGGTGCGCGAGCGGATGGCCCGCGGCGAGGACGACACCGTTGCCCCGACCGAGGACGTCGCGCTGCTCACCGAGATCCGCGACCTGCTGGCGGCGCGCGAGCGCGGCGACTCCGGCAGCACGTCCTGACTCACCCGTGGTGGGGTGGCCGCTCCCGCAGATACCAGTCGTCGGTCTCGGGATCGGACTCCCCCCAGCCGGCCGGCAGCTCGTCCCGGGTCCGTTCCGGGATCACGTCGCCGAACACCTCGTCCGCGACTCGGTTCGCGGAGGAGTGGCGGCCGGGCTGCCGGCCGGTTCGGTCGGCAGGCCGGTCGTCGCTGCGGTCGTCGGCGGGCTGATCCGGTTCGCCCGTACCAGGCCGAGCCATCAGGCCGGCTGTGGCTGGGCCAGCCAGCCGCCGTCGAAGCTGGGGTAGACGGGCCGCCATCCGGTCTCGTCCCGGAACCGCCGACTGCTGATCCGGTGTGAGCGGGTCAGCGGCTCCATCCGTTCGCCCCCCAGCCGCACCAACATCTTGGGCAGGTACGCGGCGCGCCGCTTGCCGGCCGCCTGGAACACCCCGGCGGTGAGCTCTCCTCGGCGAACCGGGTCGGCGCCGACGTTGTAGACACCGCCGGCCGCTCGCAGTGCGGCGACCAGCGCACACCCCACGTCGAAGCGATGGATGACGTGGGCCCAGCCCTGGGGGTCGCCCACACCGACGGGGGCGCCGCTGCGGGCCCGGGCGAGCAGCCAGCGGCTCATCGGGTCGTCACCAAGGATCTGGCCGAAGCGGAGAACCAGACCGGTGCCGCCGGAGTCGTCGAACGCCAGGGCGTGGGTCTCGGCCAGCACGTTCGGCTCGGTCGCGCGGGTGACCGTGAGCGGGCTGCGCTCGTCGATCCAGTCGTCACCGGCGCACTGGTAGAGCTGGGAGGTGGACTCCTGAATCAGCCGGGTCACGCCCGCGCGGGCTGCCGCTTGGGCGACCACGCGGGATCCTTCGCTGCGGATCCGATCGTTCACCCGCCAGGCTCCCGGCCGGGCACCGGCGATCAGCCCGACGGGGATATGCGTGGCCAGGTTGCACACGACCTCGTACCCGGCGAACGCCGAGGCGAGCGCATCCGCGTCGAACAACTGGGCCGAGAACGGTGTGGCGCCGGCGCGCGCCAACGCTGCCGCCTTGTCCTCACCTCGGACCAGCCCGCCCACATCGTGACCGGCCTCGAGGAACGCCCGCACCGCGGACATTCCCATCACACCGGTCGCACCAGTGATGAAGACCTTCACGCGTAAACCTCATCGCGCACGGAGATCATCCGTGCAGTAGACATCTCGGACCGCATTCCGGACGTGGTTGGCGTCGGGATAACGGATTCATAACGTCAGCGCAGGACTGTACGCCGGAACGCGCGCGGTGACCAGTACCCCCGAGCCAAGTTACACACTGTATTGTTCAAGTGACAGAAAGCCGCAGTGCCGCCCCAGTTTGTCTGGGTTTGACACGGCAATGCCCACGCCTACATCTGTGATCGATCGATTACGATACGTCGACGAACCGGGTGGCGAGAACCGGGTGCCCGCATTGGGCTCACCACTCGGTCCGGCGGGGTGCACGATGGCGCCATGACCGCTGAACACCCGCCGCCCGCAAACGTCGTGCTGGACGTCGACACCGGCGTGGACGACGCGCTGGCCCTGCTGTTCGCCGCCCGGCACCCTGCGCTGAGGCTCCTCGGGGTCACCTGTGTCGGCGGCAACGCCGACGTCGACCAGGTGGTGCGCAACACACTGACCGTGCTGGCCGCCGCCCGCCGCTCCGACGTGCCCGTGGCCCGCGGCTCCGACCGGCCGCTGCTGGAGCCCGCCCGTCGCGCGGGTCACGTGCACGGCGCGGACGGCCTGGGCGACCTCGGCTGGCCGGCGGCAGAACATCAGGCCGACCCCCGACACGCCGTCGAGTTCCTCCGCGACGTGCTCGGCACCGCTGCGGCGGCCAATGACCCCGAGGCGCTGGTCACCCTGGTCGCCCTCGCTCCGCAGACCAACCTGGCGCTGCTGCTGCGGACCTGGCCGGAGTGCGCGGCCGGGTTGCGCGAGATCGTGTTCATGGGCGGGTCCGCCGCCAGCGGCAACGCCACCGCGTCGGCGGAGTTCAACGTCTGGCACGACCCGGAGGCCACCGCGATCGTGCTGCAGACCGCGGCGGAGCGGCAGGTCCCGGTCACGATGTACGGCCTGGACGTCTTCTACGGCGTCGGTGTCACCGCCGAGCAGGCGGCCGGCCTGGACGACTCCGACGGCACCGCGCCGGCGCTGGCCCGCCGGCTGCTGGCGTTCCAACATGCCCGGATGGGCGCCCCCGCGACGATCGGCGATGCCGGCGCCGTCTGCGCCCTGGTGGATCCCGTCGGCATCACCACGCAACGCTGCCCGGTGCGCGTGGAACTCGCCGGCCGCTGGACCCGTGGCCGTACCGTCGTGGACCGGCGCACCGGCGCGCTGGACCTGGCCAACGACCCGCACGGCAGCGCCGACGCGGTCGTCGACGTGGCGCTCGCGGTCGACGGAGCCCGCTACGCGGAACTCTGGCTGTCGACGGTCGGTGCCGCGCACACACGGCCCTGAGCTCGGAGATGACGGGCGGCGGGCTCGCGGAACGGCCACCGCACACGCAGCACCCGAGCAGGAGGAGGCAGACATGGCGGACAGTTCGATCGATGAGCAGCGGGCGCGGAGGCGGGCCCAACGGATCCGGTTCGCCGCCGGCTACGCGATCTCAACCATCCTGGCGACCGTGCTGCTGCGACGGATGGGATACGGCGTCGGCGGCGCCACCACGGTCCGCTGCCGCAGCGGGCACCATTTCACGACGTGGTGGATCCCCGGAGTGTCGGTGAAGGCGGTGCGCCTGGGCTGGTGGCGGTTCCAGCGCTGTCCGGTGGGGCCGCACTGGAGTCTGGTCTCTCCGGTACGCGCGGCCGGCCTCCCGCGGGCCGAGGCCCGTCGCGCCCGTGCGCGGCACGATCTGCGCCTCCCCTAGCCACCCGGGCGTACTGAGGGCGACGATGCTGCTGTGGGCAACGGCCCGGCAGACGACGGGCGACAGGCGTTCCACCGGCGGCGGTGGACAGACGCCTACGTGATGCTGCACGCCGCGGACGGCAGCCAATCGCTCGACGCGGACGACCTGGACCTGATGGCGACGGCGGCGCATCTGACGGGCCGACGGGAGGAGGCCGCCGACGCCTGGGAGCGGGCCCATGCCGCGTTCTTGGCCACCGACCAGGTCCCCAAGGCCGTGCGATGCGCGTTCTGGCTGGCCTTGACCCTGTTCGACCAGGGCGAGCACTCCCGCGGGGGCGGGTGGCTGGCTCGTGCCCAGGTCGAGCTGGACAGGGCGGGACTGGACTGCGCGGAACGGGGCCTCCTGCGGATTCCGGCAGCACTGCAGGCAATGAACAGCGGCAGCCGGTCGACCGCGCTCGCTGAGTTCGAGCAGATCGCCGCCGTCGCAGATCGGTTCGGCGACGCCGAGCTGCGGGCGCTCGGACAGCTGGGCCAGGGGCAGGCCATCCTTGCCGGTGGCGGCGAGACCGCTCGGGGGACCGCGCTGCTCGACCAGGCGATGCTGGCTGTGCTGGCCGGAGAGGTCTCGGCCATCGCCGCGGGGATCGTCTATTGCGCTGCGATCGTCACCTGCCGAAAGATCTTCGACGCCGGGCGGGCGCGGGAATGGACCGCGGCGCTGAGCCGCTGGTGCGAGGACCAGCAGGACCTGAAGCCCTACCGCGGGCAGTGCCTGGTGCACCGCTCCGAGGTGCTGCAACTGTCCGGCGAGTGGACCGGCGCCATGGTCGAGGTGCGAGAAGCCTGCGCACATCTGGCCGACCCGCCGGGCGAACCGGCGCTGGGCATGGCCCTGTACCAGCAGGCCGAACTCCTCCGGCTCCGCGGTGAGGTCTCCCGGGCCGAGCGGACCTACCGGAGCGCGAGCAGCGCCGGACATCCGGTCCAGCCCGGGCTGGCGCTGTTGCGGCTCGCGCAGGGCCGAGTCGAGGACGCGATGGCCGCGATCCGCCGGGTGGTCTCCGACACCGAGGGCGCCGCCGAACGCCCCCGCGTGCTGGCCGCCTGCGTCGAGATCGCGCTCGCTGCCGCGGAGGTCGAGTGGGCGCAGGAGGCGTGCGGGGAGCTCCGCCGGATCGCGACGCGCGGTGGCACGCCGTACCTGCGGGCGGTTGCCGAGTACGCGCGTGGGTGCGTGCTGCTCGCCAGCGGCGACGCGACGAGCGCAGGCCCGGCACTGCGACGGGCCTGGGAGTCCTGGCAGGAGCTGGACGCCCCGTACGAGGCGGCGCGGGCACGGCTGCGGACGGCCGAGGCCTGCCTACGGCTCGGCGACCGCGACAGCGCGGAACTGGAGCTGGACGCGGCGCGGCAGACCTTCGAGCGGCTGGGCGCGGCACCCATGCTGGCGCAGGCCCGGGAGCTGGCCGGGTCCGGGCGACCAGCACGGCCCGGCGGGTTGACACCCCGGGAGGTCGACGTGTTGCGGCTGGTGGCCACGGGCGCGAGCAATCGACAGATCGCCGACGCGCTGGTGATCAGCGACAAGACCGTGGCCAGGCACGTGGCCAACGTGTTCACCAAGCTGGACGTGTCGTCGCGAGCCGCCGCCACGGCGTATGCGTTCCGCCACGGTCTGGCCTAGCTGGC
>CAZNCE010000029.1:0-7404 GCA_964571285.1 uncultured Nocardioidaceae bacterium
TCTACCAGGACCTCGCGCTGTGCGACAACCTCGACATCGTGCAGAACATGTTCCTGGGCCGTGAAGTGCTCCGGCGCAGGCTGCTGGACGAGCCGGCGATGGAAAAGCGGGCGGCGGCAACCCTGAGCGACCTCTCGGTGACCACGGTCAAGTCGATCCGGCAGCCGGTCGGATCGCTGTCCGGCGGGCAGCGTCAGGCCGTAGCGGTGGCCCGCGCCGTGATGGAGCAGGCGCAACTGGTCATCATGGACGAGCCCACGGCGGCGCTGGGCGTTTCGCAGACCGCCATGGTGCTGGAACTGGTGCGAGTGCTGCGCGACAACGGGATCGCGGTGCTGCTGGTCTCGCACAACCTCAACGACGTCTTCACGGTGGCTGACCGGGTCGCGGTGCTGCACCTGGGCCGCTTGGCCACGACCGCCCCGATCGACCGGCTGGACACCCAAAGTGTCGTCCAGCTGATCACCACCGGGCAGACCTCGTCCGTCAACGCGGCAGGAGGGCAGACGCCATGACCTCTCCTCCCGGCACCACCCGGCCCGAGACCGACGCCGCGAGTGACGTCGACGTCGACGTCGCCGAGGCAGGCGTGCTCGCGGAGTCGTTCTCCGACTACGTGCGGGCGTGGTTCAAGCGGGTTCGCGGCGGCGAGAGCGGCGTCCTGCCGGTGATCGTCGGCCTGGCCGTCATCATCGTCATCTTCCAGATCGAGAAGTCGGTCTTCCTGTCCGCCGGGAACCTGGTCAACCTGCTCACCCAGGGAGCCAGCATCGTGCTGCTCGGGATGGCCGAGGTGTTCGTGCTGCTGCTCGGCGAGATCGACCTGTCCGCGGGCTTCGTGGGTGTCATCGGGGGCTTCTTCACGGTCTGGCTGTCCTCACAGCAGGGCTGGCCCTGGGTACCCGCCATGCTCGCCGGGCTGCTGATCCCCGCCGCGATCGGCGCCGCGATGGGCCTGATGGTGGTGCGCCTGCGGCTGCCCTCCTTCGTGGTCACCCTGGCCGGGCTGCTCGGCTTCCAGGGTGTGCTGCTGTGGCTGGTGAACACCCTTGGCGGCAAGTCCAGCGGCGGCACCATCTCGATCTCGAACCCCGTCGTCGGCGGCCTGGTCGGCGCGAACATGCCGGTCCTCGCCGGCTGGCTGGTGATGGCCGCTGTGGTGCTGGTGTTCGCCGCGCTGCTCATCCACGGGGACGTTTCCCGGCGGCGGGCCGGGCTGGCCACCCCACCGGTCGGGCTGACCGTCGCCAAGATCGCGGTGGTGACCGCCGGCGGGGTCGTGTTGGTGGCGGTGTGCAACGCGGACCGGGGTCTGCTCACCCCCTTGCGCGGCGTGCCGTGGGTGGTGCCGGTGGTGATCGCGATCGTGGTCGCCTGGACCGTACTCCTGTCCCGGACCCGGTTCGGTCGCTACGTCTACGCGATCGGCGGGAACGCAGAGGCGGCCCGGCGCGCCGGCATCAATCTCGGCCGGGTGCGGGTCACCTGCTTTGCGCTGTGCAGCATGACGGCCGGTGCCGCCGGCATCGTGTACGCGTCGAATCTGGGGTCGATCTCCGCCAACGTGAACGGCGGCCAGCTGGTGCTCTACGCGGTGGCGGCGGCGGTGATCGGCGGGACCAGCCTGTTCGGCGGGCACGGCAAGATGGTGCACGCGCTGCTCGGCGGCCTGGTGATCGCCACGATCAACAACGGGATGGGCCTGGTCGGCCTGTCCTTCTCCGCTCAGTACGTGGTCACGGCCCTAGTGCTGCTTGCCGCGGTCACCGTCGACTCCCTGGCCCGCCGCGGTCAGCGCAACGCGACCTGAACCCGCCCCCGGTCAGAGCGCGGAGGCCGTACCGACCACATGCACCCGGCCGCCGTCGGCACTGGTCATTCCGAACCGCCAGCCGGCGTCCTCCTCGACAGCACCGAAGGACACCGTCGTGGGCAGCACTACCGGCTTCTTGAACGCGACCGCGACCTCGCAGCCGTGGGGCAGCCGCGGCTCGAGAGCGGCCACGCACCTGGCCTTGCTCCACATGCCGTGGGCGATCTGGCGGCGGAAGCCGAACGGCCGGGCGGTCAGCGCGTACAGGTGGATCGGGTTGCGGTCCCCCGAGGCGGCGGCGTAGCGCCGTCCCAGATCCGCGCCCAACGGCCAGGCCGTCGCGCCCCGGGGCGGCTCCAGCCGGGACAACTGGGACCGGGACGCGTCCTCGTGCCGCCGGCCCCGGCGCAGGTTCGTGCTCACATCACGCCAGACCACGTCGCCGTCCACGCTGAGCTCCGACACCACGTCGAACTGCTCGCCCCTGGGGTGCTCGCGCAGCCCCCCGGCCCGGACCCGCAGGTCGAACCGTTCGTCGACCGCCAGCGGGCGGTGCTGGGTGATCCGGTTCTCCACGTGCACCATGCCCAGGACCGGGAACGGGAACGTGGGGTCGCTCAGCAGCGCCAGGTGCAGCGGAAAGGCCAGCACGTGCGGATAGGTCAGCGGGACCGTGCGCCTGGTGCCGAACCCGCACACGTCGGAGTACGCCAACAGGTGCCCGCGGTCGATGCCGACGTCGCGCAGCACCAGTTCGGTGTCCGGGAGTCCCTCGCCCGGTCGGTTCAGCAGGGGCAGCGAGCCGACCACCGGCAGCGCCGAGGCCGCTGCCCGGCCGTACATCGGTAGCAGGGCCGGGGAGGACGACAACTCACGCGTGGTCATGCGCGGTCACGCTCCCAGCAGGCTCTGGCCGCAGACGCGAACCACGTTGCCGTTGACCGCGGTGGATCCCGGGGACGCCAACCAGGCGACGGTCTCCGCCACGTCGACGGGCAACCCGCCCTGCGACATCGAGTTCAGCCGGCGGCCGAACTCGCGCAGCAGCACGGGTATCCGCGCGGTCATCTGGGTCTCGATGAAGCCCGGCGCGACCGCGTTGACGGTGATCCCGTCGTGCAGGGTGGGGGCGACCGTCTCGACCAGCCCGATCACCCCCGCCTTCGATGTGGCGTAGTTGGTCTGGCCGAGGTTGCCGGCGATGCCGGCGATCGAGGCGACCCCGACGATGCGGCCGTTGGCGTTGACCACGTCCTGCTGGAGCAGCTCGGTGGTGATGCGCTCCGGCGCGGTCAGGTTGACCGCGATGACGGAGCGCCAGCCGTCCGGTTTCATGTTGCGCAGCTTCTTGTCACGGGTGATCCCGGCGTTGTGCACAACGACGTCGACACCGCCGTGCCGCTCGGCCAGGTGCCGGGCGATCCGCTCCGGCGCGTCGACCGCGGTGATGTCGAGCACCAGCGGATCGCCGTCCAGCTCGGTCATCAGCCGGGCGAGATCGGCGGCCATCGCCGGCACGTCCACACCGACCACGGTCGCCCCGTCCCGGGCCAGTGTCCGGGCCATCGCTTCGCCGATCCCGCGCGACGCGCCGGTGACCAGCACCACCCGGCCGACCAGTGGCCGCGCCGGGTCGAAGTCCGGCGCCTCGGTCGTCCCCGTGGTACCGATCCGCACCACTTGGCCGGACACGTACGCGGACTTGTGGGACAGCAGGAACTGCACGGTGGACGTGATCGCCGCTTCGGCGCCACGGGCGACGTAGACCAGCTGCACGGTGGAGCCGCGCCCGATCTCCTTGCCCAACGAGCGGGTGAACCCCTCCAGCGCCCGTTGCGCGACGTGCTCGGCGCCGTCCACCTGTTCCGGCGGCGTACCGAGCACGACGATGCGCCCGCCGCCGGACAGCCGCCGCAGCACGGGCGTGAAGAACTCCTGCAGCGCGGCCAGGTCGGGTGTGGAGGTGATCGAGGTGGCGTCGAACACCAGCGCGTGGTACCGGGTGTCGGCGTCCGCCTGCTCGTGCGTCTCGACGTCCAGGTCGGCGAGGACGCCGCGGACCGCCTCGGCCGTCCGGCCGCCGGGCGCGCCGCCGACCAGCACCGGCCCGTCGACCAGCGGGTCTCCGTCGCGGTAGCGGCGCAGGATCGGCGGGTCCGGCAGACCCAGGTTCTTGACCAGCAGCCTGCCTGCCGGAGTCTGGGCCAAGGCCTGATAGCGGTCGTTCACTGCGGTGCGCCCCCAGTCACGTTACTCACGAGTACAGAACCGGACGATGACACAGTAACGTGGACGCCAAGTGGCCCCCAAGGGCCGCTGCGCCCGTACGGCGTACCGACGAAATCGCACCGGAGACAACCCATGGCAGACGCCCGCCGGGTCGCCGTGATCGGCGGCAACCGCCTTCCGTTCGCCCGTTCCAACGGCCCCTACACGACCGCGTCCAACCTCGACCTGCTCACCGCCGCCATCGACGGGCTGGCCGAACGTTTCGGGCTCGAGGGCCGCCGGGTCGACGAGGTGGTCGGGGGAGCCGTGGTCAAGCACAGCCGCGACTTCAACCTGGTGCGCGAGGCCGTGCTGGGCTCACGGCTGTCCCCGCAGACCCCGGCCTACGACCTGCAGCAGGCCTGCGACACCGGCATCCAGTCCGCGATCGCGGTGGCGAACAAGATCGCCCTCGGCGCCATCGACGTCGGCATCGCGGGCGGCACCGACACCACCTCGGACGCGCCGCTCGCGCTCAACGAGGGGCTGCGCAAGATCCTCCTGGAGGCGAGCCGGGCCCGCTCGATGCCGGACCGGCTGCGGGCGCTGACCAAGGTGCGCCCCGGCCACCTCGTGCCCGCCGCTCCGTTGAACGCCGAGCCGCGGACCGGGCTGTCCATGGGCGAGCATGCGGCGCTGACCGCGGTGGAGTGGGGCATCGGCCGCGAGGAGCAGGACGACCTGGCGCTGGCGTCCCACCACAACCTGGCGGCGGCCTACGACCGCGGGTTCTTCGAGGATCTGGTCACCCCGTACCTCGGCCTGGAACGCGACCACAACCTGCGGCCGGACACCACGCTGGACAAGCTCGCGGCCCTCAAGCCGGTGTTCGGCAAGGGCGACACCGCCACCATGACCGCCGGCAACTCCACCCCGCTGACCGACGGCGCGTCGGTGGTGTTGCTGGCCAGCGAGGAGTGGGCGCGCGCCAACGGGCACCAGCCGCTGGCCTTCCTGACCGTGTACGAGACCGCCGCGGTCGACTACGTGCACGGCGCCGAGGGGTTGCTGATGGCGCCGGCCTATGCGATGGCGCGGATGCTGGAGCGGGTGGACGCCAAGCTGCAGGACTTCGACTTCTACGAAATCCACGAGGCGTTCGCCTCCCAGGTGCTGGCGACCCTCAAGGCCTGGGAGGATCCGATCTTCTGCGCCAAGCGGCTCGGCCGCGAGGAGCCGCTCGGCCCGATCGACCGCGCCAAGCTCAACGTGGTCGGCTCCTCGCTGGCCGTCGGACACCCGTTCGCGGCCACCGGCGCGCGCATCGTGGCCACCTTGGCGAAGCTGCTGGCCGAGCGTGGTTCCGGCCGGGGCGTCATCTCGATCTGTGCCGCCGGTGGACAGGGCGTCACCGCCATCATGGAGCGGTGAACGGCCGGGTCGGTCAGGCCGGCTCGGCCTGCCGACCAGCCCCGTCCGACACCAGTAGCCGGTATGTCTCGCTGGTGTCGACCAACTCGCTGTGGCACCCGCACGCGACGACCCGCCCCTCGTCGAGCACGGCGATCCGCTCGGCCGAGCGCACCGTGGACAGTCGGTGAGCCACCACCATCACGGCCGTGCCGGCGCCGGCCCGTGGCAGGCACGCCTGCTGGACGAGCGACTCGTTGAGGCGGTCGAGGCTCGCGGTCGGCTCGTCCAGCAACAGGATCTTCGGTCGTCTGACGAGGGCGCGGGCGATCGCGAGCCGCTGGCGTTCGCCCCCGGACAGCAGCGCACCCCGGTGCCCGACCGGGGTCTGAAGTCCCAGGCCGCCCCGCCCCCTGGCGAGGTACGTCAAGCCCACGGACTCCAAAGCGGACATCAACTCGGCATCGGTGCGTTCCATGCCGCCGAGCAGCAGATTGTCCCGCAGGGTGCCGTCGAGTACGGGCGGCTCCTGCTCCACGTAGCCGAGGGACCGACGCACCGCTCGCCGGGACATCCCGGCGACGTCGCGGCCGCAGAGCAGGATGTGCCCCCTCTCAGGGTCGATCAGGCGGGCGACTGTCGACAACAGGGTGGTCTTGCCCGCGCCGGAACGTCCCACGATGGCGGTTGTGGTGCCGGCCTGGATGGTGAGATTCACGCCACGCAGCGCCTGCATGGTCGAGTCGTCGGACGGATAGCTCACCCGGAGGTCACGAATGTCCAGCAGGGGTGGCGCCGCGCCGGGTCGGTTCGTCCGTACCGGGAGTGTCCGGACCAGGCCCGCCACTGCGGAGCGTTCGCCGGCCGTCCCGCCGGCGGCAGCGCAGTCCTCCTCGACCGGCGTACGGAGCAGTTCGTTCAAGCGCTGGAGGGCACCGAGACCGACCTGGATGTCGGAGATGGACTGGGTGGCGCGGGCGAAGGGCCCGATCATGAAGAACAGCAGCATCGCGAAAGCCACCAGGTCTCCGAGCGTCATCGCGCCCGCGTGCACCCGGGCACTGCCCACTCCGAGGATGAGAACGACCCCGCCCTGGGTCGGGATGCTCATCGCGGGACCGCTCAGCGCCCGCAGCCGGGCATTGCGCACGCCCGCGTCACGCACGGCCGCCGCATGACCGCGCAACACCGTCACCTCCTCCTGCTCGGCCCCGAACACCCGGACGGTGCGGATGGCGTGCAAGGCGCGCTCCAACCGGGAGGTCATCTCCGCCAGGTGTTCCTGCATTCGTGTGGTCTGTCGCCGCACCGGGCCGGTGACCACGAACCCGACGACGGCCACGACGGCGACACAGCCGCAGGCCAGGCCGAGCAGCAGCGGGTCGACGACGAACATGGCGATCAGGGCGCCGATGGTGACGACGGTGCCGTTGACCAGGTTCAGCATGCTCCCGGTCGCCATCACCCTCACCATGCTGGTGTCCGCGGCCATCCGGGTCAGCACGTCAGCGGCGCTGTGCGTCGTGTAGTACGCCACCGGGAGGTGCAGGGCGTGCCTGCCTACGCGTATCCGGCAGGCCATCACGATGCTCTCCCCGGCTCGGCTGAGCAGGTAGGCCACGAGCCCTCCGATGACGGCGTGCGCCACGAGCAGGGTCGCCAGGATCGCCGCGGTGACGGTCATCTGCCCGTCGGAGTCGGGTCGCGCCAAGGCGTCCCTGAGGATCAGTGGTTGCACCAGCAAGCCGAGGGCGCCCAGGGTGGAGATCCCCAGGGCCAGGCCTACGGTTCGCCATTCGGCGGTCATGACCTGTCGGACGGAGATCACCCCGTCATCGTCCAGCCTCGTCATGGAAAGCTCGCCTCGCTCATCGGGAGTCGGTTTGGTCGGGCGACAGGACGGCCCGACCGTGGGGGGGGGGGGGGGGGGACCCGGGGGCCCCCCACAACCGCAGAACACACAGGGGCCCCCC
>CAZNCE010000029.1:7414-26457 GCA_964571285.1 uncultured Nocardioidaceae bacterium
CGCGCCCCGCCCCCGGGCCCGCCACCTCCGGGAGTGGGGTGGGCGGGCCCCCCGCCCCCCCCGCCGGGGGGGGGGGGGGGGGGCCCCCCCCCCCACCCCAAGATCAGCTCAACCACAGTGCGACCAGCTGATCAGGCTCGCGTCGTGGCAGTCGTGGACGCTGAGCCAGCTCGCGGCGGCCGGCGGCAGGGCGTTGGTCGTGTCCAACTGCTGCAGGTCCAGAACGGGCTTACTCATGGCGGATCACCTCCTCTCGCGAATCGCATCGACAAGTTCGGGCTGTGCGCACCGTTCGGTCGGGGGAACGTCAGGTGCGGTCCAGCGCTCGCGGTCCATGAAGGGGAGTACGCAGTCGGTTCCGCCTTCGAGGCTGTGGAGCACCCGCAGCACCCCGGCCGAGCCGGTCGCGACATCGGCGGACAGCCGAAGGTTCTGCTCGCCGGGGAAGACCAGTCCGGAGTCGGTCTCAAGCGCGTGCAGGTCGAGCGATGCGACCCCTCGTCGGATCTGCTCGTCGAGGTCATCCCACGGGAGCCGGTGCCGCAGTCGGTGCAACGTGTGCAGGAAACCGGCCCGCCCGTTGAACAGCCCCGCCCCCATGCAGACCGACGTCAGGGCCGGCTGGCACAGTGGTTCGATGGCCCCAGCGATCCGGTCGTCGTCGCGATGCCGAAGGACCAGGTCGGACACCAGCGCGACGCCGGCCCCTCCGGTAGCTACGTAGGGCAGCACTCGATTGCGTTGACGAATCTGCAACGATCCGTCCGGAAGCGATTCGCATGCGTCGAGGTCGCGGTGGACGGCGGTGATCGACAGGTCGAGTAGCGACGGGTCGCGAAACACCTCGTACGCGCGCAGCAACAAGAGGGCGACGCCGGACCACCCGTACAGCAACCCGCTGGAGAACTCCTCGACCGCATTGCCGTTCGGGCTCGTGGGCCGCTGCGCGCCCGACGTCGACGAACCCAACGTGCCGCTGGGCACGGCCTCGACCACACGCTGGATGCAGGCAAGAGCCGCCTCTCCGAATGTCGCGCTGCCATGTCGCCGGTACGCGTCCAGCATGGCTAGGCCGAGTCCCGCCTGGCCGTCGAAGAGCTTGATGCCGGCCAGCGGCTCGGTGGACTGAGCACACCGCTGTAGGAGTCGGTCCGCCTCCGTCACCAGACCCAGTTCGCGGAGGACCCAGGACACGCCGCTGAGGCCGGTGTAGAGACCGGGATCAGCCGGCTCTGCCGCCTGTACCTGGTCCAGCAGCCAGTTGATGTGATCGGCCAGGTCGGCCAGGTCAGGGTGTCCCGAGGTCTGTGCGAGCGTATGGATGACACCGGCGGCGCCGAAGGCGTACCCGGTGCCACCGAACTGGAAGACGTTGATATCGGCGGGGAACAAGCGGTCGGCTCGAGTGGGGTCCGCCTGCGCCCGAATTGCTGAGACCAGGGACTGCCGGTGCACGGTCCAGCTCGATCGGCCGCCGAATCGAAGTCCCTGCCTCGGTGCGCGTGGCGCATGGTCGGCGGGCGGCCCAGCGGGAGCGAGCGCGCGTCGAAGACCTGGGACGATCGCGGCCGGCAGCCCGAACCGCCGCTGCGCCTGGGTGACAAGGTCATGTGCCTTGGTAGGGCTGAGCGGCAGCAGGGTCGTCAGGGGGAGTCGGAGGTGCAGCTCGATGCAGGCCAGCGAGTAGAGGTCCCGCTCGCGTCCGGACCGGGAGCCGGATGCGCTGAAGCCGGGCGCGCCGAGCGCCCCGGCCGACTCCGCGTCGGCTGCACAGGCCGACTCGTAGTCGATGAGCCAGGTCCTCAGCTCATCGTCGACCATCACATTGCCTGGATGCACGTCCCCGTGGGCAACTCCGCGTGCGTGCATCTGGTCGAGGATCCGGCGCAGCTGTTCGACGATGGTCGCGGCCGCGTCCTCGTAGTCGCGCCTCGCTTGTGCCGTCGCGCTCGGGCGTACGTAGGGATAGTGTCTGGCAGTCCACGAGCTGAGCGAGGACGCGTCGAGCACCTCAAGCGCGAGGAAGCGGTGGGCGCCGCAGCTGAAGGTCTCGATGAGACGCGGCACGCCGGGGATGCCCCGCAACCGCCGGAGAGCGGCGGCCTCGCTGTCCAATCGCTCCACGGCGTCTCGTCCGCGGGAATCCAGTCCCGCGAAAGGCCTTGCCTCCTTGAGGACGACGTCGAGATCGCGCACCGGGTCGTGGGCCTGGTAAACGCCGCCGGCATTCGAGAAGTGGACGGCGGACAGCACGCTGAAGGGCAGTCGATCCGCATCCTCGTCCGCCCGGAACCACTCTTCGATGACGGGCTGAAGGACCGCCGGGATCGGCGCCCACGACGGGACAGCGAAGTAGGGCAGGCGCACGTCCGGGACCAGGGATCCGTCGGGTGCCTCGATCGCGGGCACGCGGACACCGTCCGCGTCGTAGGTGAACCGCTCCCGAAAGCCGCCGTACCGCAGATAGAGCGGACCTTCACGCCAGCGCAGGTCACTGAGAATGCGCGGACCGGGCAGCCCGCCGACGAGTTGGTCGGTCGTTTCCAGGACGTCGGTCAGCTCCGCGTCGTCGCGGGGGTAGAGCGCCATGAACTTGCCGCTGGATCCCCTGGGAGCGTACTTGCCGTTGTGCACAAGTAGGAGTTCCGGACTGCTCAGGTACTTGAAGGCGATGCCGTGGGCGAGGCAGTGATGCCCGATGGTGCGCAAGACCTCGCCCGCTGTGGCAGACGTCGCCGAGACATGGACTTTCCAGCCTTGCGGCGGCAGATCCGGCCTGACCGGCCGCAGCACGGTCCACGGGTTGTCCGCGAGGAGCTGCCACCCCGCGGGCACTCCGAACGGGGGAGCCGGCGGACGCCCTGATGCGCCGGGTCGCTCGTAGTAGACGGACCCGGCCCGACAAAACCTTGCGTAGCGTGCGTCCATGATCCCCCGCCCAGGACGTGAATCGGTGCTCACCTGTTCCTGCGTTCCATCGCGTTCCATCCGGAACAGGGGTGCCCCGACGCGACGACGCGGAGCCGTCAGGTGGCGTCGAAGCAGCAGTGCGACCCGGTCGTCACCCGGGCACGGACATGGTCGGCGATCTCCGGATCGGCCGCTCCGATCCGGTCGAGCGCTCGGCGGATCGCCTTGCCCACCGAGATGCGCGCGCGCTCGGCATTGTCGGCGAACGGACGGACGCGCGCGCCCAGCCCGGTGGCGGCGGACAACTCCTTGATCAGCCACTCCAGCTCTGCGCGATGAGTCGAGGCACGCTCGTGGTCATTCATCGCTTCTGCATCGTCAATGTCGGCCTTGAGCTGGGCGATGCGATCTCGGTACTGACGGACCGCCTGCTCGTCGAGTTTCGGCTGCCTGGTCATCGAGGCGGAGCCGGACACGTCTCCCTGGGGGGTCCGTTGCACACTGCCGGCCAGCTCGATGGCAGGGATCTCCCGGCCTGGATGGGCGACGAGAGTGGCGAGGTAGCGCATGCCGACGCTGTCCGCGACCTCGGCGCTCGCCGAGCCACATTGAATCAGCCACCTGCGGCCGTGCCGGCGGATCGCCGTCGGTACGTGCCTCGCCACCGGTGCAGTGCTGCCACTCCGCCCCGGTCGGCTCGGCCGGATCGGGGGCAACTGCATGCCCAGACGGCCGGCTTCCTCCGCAGCGGTCGCCAGCTGTTCTGCGGCGGCAGCGGCGTCGACGGACCCTGCTCGGTGCGCGAGCGCCTCGCCGAGCCGGTGCCGGGCCAGCGTCGCAGCCGGCCAGTGGCCGAGCGCTTGATTGTCCCGAACCGCCTCGTCGAAGTGCTGGGCAGCTCGCTCGTATTCGGCCACGGCCAGCGACGCCACGCCGAGGGCGTGGTGGGTGGAGCCGAAACAACTGACCGCGAGGCTCACCATCATGGGAAGCCGCTCGAAGGGCAGCAGGAGTTCGTAGGCCTCGGCCGCGGTCTCCTGGTCCGCGAGCAGACACCCCGCCTCCACCGAGCCGTACATCGCGCCCATCCACGTGCTGTACCCGATCCCGGTACCCAAGCCGCGGTTTCGCAGCCGGGCGAGGGCACCCGTTGCCTGTCGAAGATCGCCGGCGGCGGCCGCCGCCGTGGCCAGGCCGGCGAACGCGGAGATGTCCGGCCAGCCGAGTGTCGGAGAGTGCACGAGCTCGGTCATCCGAGGAAGAAGCTCGGCCACGCGTCCCTGGTACCAGCGGATGGCCAACATGTGCGCGGCGTACCAGCCGGTGGCGTCCGCATCGCCGGTGGCGAGGCCCTGCTCCAAGCAGCGGGCTGCCGCTGTCTCGGCGGCAGCGAATCGACCCGCGCGCACCAGGAGCATGACCTCGAGGCAACCGGCGACGTACGCGATGGCCGCGTGATTGTGGTGCGATAGGGCGCGCCGCAATTGGCCGAGCGAGCGCTCGGCGCGCGGATCGGCCGTCAGGAAGAGATCGACCGTTCGCCACATCAGGCCCATCAGGGCGTCCGATTGCCGACCGGTCTTGGTGGCGACGAGCAGCAACTCGTCCGCGAGTTCCAGCCGCCGGGACGCATGCCTCGGGCCGAGCAGGCAATGGTGTGCGGCGCTCAGGCTCTCGGCGAGCAGGATCGGGCGCCCTCGCCGACGGGCATCCTCGAGAGCCGACAGCACCGCCTCGGTGGTGCCGGCCCGGTAGTCGGACTCGGCCGCTCGCCGTGCCCGGAGCCGCAGCGCCTCCTCGCTGTCCGGGTCGAGCAGCTCAAGTGCCCTCCGCTGCCGCGCCGCCACTTCGGACTCCTGCGCGGGCTGCCGTCGTTCATGCAGCCACAGACCTCCCATGCCCAATGCGGCGAGCGCCATCTCCTGGGGACGGCGTGCGGATTCGGCGGCGCGGTACGCGGCATCGAACCAGCGACGCGACTCCAGTAGGGATCCGTCCACCAACAACGCCCGGTCGCCTCGCTGCCGTTGGTGCACGACGTCGATCCGGCCGCCTGGCGGCTCGCTTCTTCGCGCGACACTAGCCATGGGCGCCGGCTTTCCGCACGCGCGACGGCCCGGACTCGATCAGTGCCATGAGACAGCCTCCACCCTCTGTCTCGACGTCGCCGTAGACCAAGAGGAAGTGCCGGTCCCGGCTGATACGTCGAGGCTGACTCCCGCGTCCTGCTCGGCGCCGTTCGCGACCGGCTCGTGGATCTCGCGTGGGGGGATCCGTGCACCGACACACCGAGTCGGAGAGGGAGAGGGAGGATGGACGGGTGACCAGTCAGGTCGAACGGCGATGGCGGCCGGGCTTCCCCTGTGACCCGCCGGTGATCCTGTCCGCCTTCCGGCGCGGGCCCGGCGACCCCTCGTACCAGCTCGACGGCCCCGCCGTGTGGCGCTGTAGCAACACCCCGGAGGGGCCGGTGACGTTGCGGGTGGTCGCGCGGACGTCCACCGGGGAGGTGCTGGCCCAGGGCTGGGGCGCCGGCGCCGAGTGGATGCTGGAGGCGGTGCCGGACCTGCTCGGCGCCGCCGACGACCCCTCGGGGTTCCGGCCGACCGATCGCGTCGTGAGCAACGCGGTCCGTCGGTTCCCCGGCTGGCGGGTGCCGCGGTCGGGGCTGGTGTTCGAGACCCTGTTGCCCGCCGTGCTCGAGCAGAAGGTCACCGGCCACGAGGCGTGGCTGGGCTGGCGCCGGCTGCTGCGTCGCTTCGGCGACCCCGCACCCGGACCGGGGCGCGAGCGGGGGATGCGGCTGTGCCCGACACCAGGCCGGGTGCTGACCGTGCCGTCCTGGGAGTGGCTGCGGATGCGGGTCGACCCGGCCCGGTCCCGCACCGTGCTGCAGAGTGCCCGGGTCGCCACGGCGCTGGAGAGAACCGTTGGCCTGCCCGGCCCGGAGGTGGACCGTCGGCTGCGCTCCATCCCTGGCGTGGGGGCGTGGACGTCGGCGGAGGTCCGGCAGCGTGCGCACGGGGACGCGGACGCGGTGAGCTTCGGCGACTACCACGTGGCCCGCGACATCGGCTGGGCGCTGACCGGACGAGAGTGCGACGACGAGGGCCTGGCCGAGCTGCTGGAACCGTATCGGCCACACCGTTTCCGGGTGCAGCGGTTGCTGGAGCTGAGCGGCGCCCGGCGGCCCCGCCGCGGGCCACGGATGGCGCCGCGCACCCACCTGCCGGGCTGAACCCGACGCCGGCCGCCGCACGTCCGGCGGACGGGCAACCGGCCGCTCGCTTCGGTGGCGCACAATTGCGCGGGAGCCTGTCGGCGGCAGGCCGTACGGTGGAGGTCATGAGATCAGCCAGCGATCTGCAGCGCACGGTCGCGCCGTTCCGTTTCGTTGCCGACTTCGGGCCGTCGGGCGACCAGCCGGCCGCGATCGACGAGCTGGAGCGCCGTGTCCGGGCCGGTGAGAAGGACGTGGTGCTGCTCGGCGCCACCGGCACCGGCAAGACGGCGACCATCGGCTGGCTCGCCGAGCGGGTGCAGCGACCGATCCTCGTCATGCAGCCGAACAAGACGCTGGCGGCGCAGTTCGCCAACGAGCTGCGGGGGTTCTTCCCCGACAACGCGGTCGAGTACTTCGTCTCCTACTACGACTACTACCAGCCGGAGGCGTACGTCCCGCAGACCGACACCTACATCGAGAAGGACTCCTCGATCAACGACGAGGTCGAGCGGTTGCGGCACTCCGCCACCTGGTCGCTGCTGACCCGGCGCGACGTGATCGTGGTGGCCACGGTGTCGTGCATCTACGGCCTGGGCTCGGCCGACGAATACCTCAACCGGATGATCCATGTGAAGGTCGGCGACGAGACCGACCGGGATGGGCTGCTGCGCAAGCTGGTGCAGGTGCAGTACGCACGCAACGACGCCGCCGGGAGCCGGGGCACGTTCCGGGTGCGCGGGGACACGCTCGAGGTGTTCCCGGTGTACCAGGAGCTCGCTGTGCGCGTGGAGTTCTTCGGGGACGAGATCGAGCGGCTGATGACCCTCCATCCGATCACCGGAGAGGTGCTCAGCGACGAGAAGGAGCTCTACATCGGCGCGGCGACGCACTACGTCACCAACCCGGAGCGGATGGAACGCGCGATCAGCACCATCGAAGAGGAGCTCGCCGAGCGGCTGGACGAGCTGGAGAAGCAGAACAAGCTGCTGGAGGCGCAGCGGCTGCGGATGCGGACCACCTACGACATCGAGATGATGCGTCAGGTCGGCTCTTGCTCGGGCATCGAGAACTACTCCCGGCACACCGACGGCCGGGCTCCCGGCTCGGCGCCGCACTGCCTGCTCGACTACTTCCCGGACGACTTCCTGCTGGTGATCGACGAGTCCCACGTCACCGTGCCGCAGATCGGCGGCATGTACGAGGGCGACATGTCCCGCAAGCGCACCCTGGTCGAGCACGGGTTCCGGCTGCCGTCGGCGTGCGACAACCGGCCGCTGAAGTTCGAGGAGTTCGTCGAACGCATCGGCCAGATCGACGACCTGGTCGGCGAGATCCGTGAGCGCGGCGCGCGCAACGAGCGGGTGCTGGTCACCACGCTGACCAAGAAGATGGCCGAGGACCTCACCGACTATCTCCTGGAAGCGGGCATCCGGACCCGCTACCTGCACAGCGAGGTGGACACGCTGCGCCGGGTGGAGCTGCTGCGCGAGCTGCGGCTGGGCGAGTACGACGTGCTGGTGGGCATCAACCTGCTGCGCGAGGGCCTGGACCTGCCCGAGGTGTCGCTGGTGTCGATCCTGGACGCGGACAAGGAGGGCTTCTTGCGGTCGGGAACCTCGCTGATCCAGACCATCGGCCGAGCGGCCCGGAACGTGTCCGGCCAGGTGCACATGTACGCCGACCGGGTCACCGACTCGATGCAGCAGGCGATCGACGAGACGAACCGCCGGCGAGCCAAGCAGGTGGCCTACAACGCCGAGCGCGGGCTGGACCCGCAGCCGCTGCGGAAGCGGATCGCGGACATCACCGACATGTTGGCGCGCGAGGACGCCGACACCGAGCAGCTGCTCGGTGGCGGGCGGACCCAGAGCAGGGGCAAGGCCCCGGTGCCCGCGCTCGGCGGCTCCGGCAAGACCAAGGACGGCGGCAAGGCCGGTGCGCACGCCGCCGACCTGGCCGGGCTGCCGTCCTCCGACGTGGCCCAGCTGGTCCAGCAGCTCACCGACCAGATGCACGCCGCCGCGGCAGAGCTGCAGTTCGAGGTCGCGGCCCGGCTGCGTGACGAGATCCGCGAGCTGAAGAAGGAGCTACGCCAGATGGTCGCGGCGGGTGCGCGGTGAGCCCAGCACGGCCTCGCCGACGGCCGGCCCTGCGATGACCTGGCAGCCGGCATGACCGAGGACGAGCTGCTGGCGTACTGCCTCGCCAAGCCGGGCGCCTGGCCGGACCAGCCCTGGGAGGGCGACACGGTGGCCAAGGTGCACGACAAGATCTTCGCCTTCGTCGGAGCCGGCTCGGTGGGGGTGAAGTGCGGCGCCGACCGGGACGAGGCCGACGAATGGCTGGAGCGGTTCCCCGACGACGCGTCGGTGATGGCCTATATCGGGCGGTCCGGCTGGAACACGCTGCGTACCGACGGCGCCATCCCACCTGAGGAGATCCACGAGGCGGTCGACTCGTCGTATGCCAGGGTGGTCGCGAAGCTGCCGAAGAAGCACCGGCCCGGCGGCTCGGCGTAGGCCGCGTCCGTCCACTGATTGGAACGCCGTATCACGACTCGGAAGCGGGGGTCGTTACGCTGTTGCGGTGCCCCGACTGAACCCTGCCCTCCAGCCCATGTTCGACGAGCTGCTGCGCCGCAACGCCGGCGAGGCGGAGTTCCACCAAGCCGTACACGAGGTCCTGGAGTCGCTCAGCGCCGTGGTGGAGCGGCATCCGGAGTATCTCGAGCGGGCGGTCATCCAGCGGATCTGCGAGCCCGAGCGGCAGATCATCTTCCGGGTGCCCTGGCTGGACGACAGCGGCCGGGTCCAGATCAACCGGGCGTTCCGGGTGGAGTTCAACTCCGCGCTCGGCCCGTACAAGGGCGGGCTGCGGTTCCACCCGTCGGTCTACCTGGGCATCATCAAGTTCCTCGGCTTCGAGCAGACATTCAAGAACGCGCTCACCGGGCTGCCGATCGGCGGCGGCAAGGGGGGATCCGACTTCAACCCGAAGGGCCGCAGCGACGCCGAGGTGATGCGGTTCTGCCAGTCGCTGATGACCGAGCTCTACCGCCATCTCGGGGAGTACACCGACGTCCCGGCCGGTGACATCGGCGTCGGTGAACGGGAGATCGGCTACCTGTTCGGCCAGTACAAGCGGATCACCAACCGCTACGAGTCCGGTGTCCTGACCGGCAAGGGCATGTCGTTCGGCGGCTCGCGCGTGCGCCGGGAGGCCACCGGCTACGGGACCGTGCACTTCGTGGAGCGGATGCTGGAGACCCGCAACCAGCGGTTGGACGACCAGCGGGTCGTCGTCTCGGGCTCCGGCAACGTGGCGCTCTACGCCGCACAGAAGGCTCAGCGGCTCGGTGCGCTGGTGGTCGCCTGCTCCGACTCCGACGGGTACGTGCACGACCCGCAGGGGCTGGACGTCGACCTGCTGATCCAGGTCAAGGAGAAGGAGCGGCTGCGGGTCTCCGACTACGCCAAGCGGCGGGGGAACGGCGTCGAGTACGTCCCCGGGGGCAGCGTCTGGAACGTGCCGTGCGACGTGGCGCTGCCGTGCGCGACCCAGAACGAGCTCGATGTGGACGCGGCCAAGGTGCTGGTGGAGAACGGCGTCCGGGTGGTCGCCGAGGGCGCCAACATGCCGACCACGCCGGGGGCGGTGCGGCTGCTGCAGGAGGCCGGTGTGCAGTTCGGCCCGGGCAAGGCGGCGAACGCCGGCGGCGTGGCCACCAGCGCCCTGGAGATGCAGCAGAACGCCTCACGCGACTCGTGGACGTTCGAGTACACCGAGGGCCGGCTGGCCGCGATCATGACCGGGGTGCACGAGCGCTGCGCCCAGGCGGCGGAGGACTTCGGTCGGCCCGGCAACTACGTGTTCGGCGCGAACGTGTCCAGCTTCATGCAGGTGGCGGACGCCATGCGCGCCCAGGGCGTCATCTGACGCGGGGCACGGGACCCGCGGAACCGCCTCTTCTCGCATCGCGGAAGAAGCAGGTTCCGCGGAACCGGCGTTGCTTCGGGGTGCGCCGGTCGCCGTGACCGTTGGTGCCGTCCGCTCAGCGCAACTGCCACTGCACGGGCATCGTGAGCACGCCGTAGGCGGGCACCCCGAACAGGCCCGGCGCCCCCGGGCTCCCCAGCGCCGCCTGCAGTCGGGTCAGCAGCGACTCCGGCGACCAGCCCCCGGCCAGCGAGGCCCCCGGCGCGGACCAGCCGGACAGTGCGGCGGCCCCGGCCGACCGGGCGGCGGAGTAGGCGTCGGCTCCGTGCGCGTGCTCGCTGGACTCCGCCGGACGCAGCCGCTCCAGCAGCCCGAGCCTCGGCAGCGCGCGCACGTCGACGTCCCGGCGACGCAGCCCGGCCCGGTGACAGGCCACGTCGATCGCCGCGGACAGACCGCCGAGCTCGTCCACCAGTCGGTGCTCCTTGGCGTCGGCGCCGGTCCAGACCCGGCCCCGCGCCACCTCGTGCACCTGCTCACGGGTCAGCCCGCGATCCTGGGCGGCCTTGCCGGTGAAGTCGTCGTACACCCGGTCCAGCCACGCCTCGATGCGCTGCCATTCGTCGTCGTTGAACGGCCGCTGGGTGGAGAACATCTCGGCGTAGCGTCCCTCCGAGACGCTGTCGCGCTGCACGCCGAGCCGGGCCAGTCCCTCCCGGATCACCTGCTTGCCACCGAGCACGCCGATCGACCCGGTGAGCGTGCCGGGGGAGGCCAGCACCTGGTCAGCGGGCATCGCGATGTAGTAGCCGCCCGAGCCGGCCATGCTGCCCATCGAGGCGACCACGGGCCGGCCGGTGCGACGCAGCGCCAGCATCTCACGTCGGATCGCGTCGGAGGCCAGGTATGAGCCGCCCGGGCTGTCCACGCGCAGCACGACCGCGCGCACCTGCTTGTCCCGGCCGGCCGCCCGCAGCGCCGCGCCCAGCGTGTCCGAGCCGACCGACGGCCCGGCCAGCGGAGAGCGCCGGGGAATCGGCCCGAGCAGGATCGGCCCGGAGGCCTGGATCACCGCGACCACCGGCCGGCCGGGCACGCCGACGGTGCCGGCCAGTCCGGAGGCCCGTCGGCCGACCGACTTGCCGTACCGGTCCAGGTAGCGCAGGCGGACGTCCCCGAGCCGTCCGCGCAGGTCGGCGAACACCTCGTCGCGGTAGCCGAGCCGGTCCACCAGCCCGCGCGCCAGCGCGTCCTCGGCGGTCAGCGGGGCGTGCGCCACGGCGTCGGACACCGCCTCGGGCCCGAGACCGCGGGCAGCGGCGATGTCCGTGGTGAGGGTCTGCATGGCGGACTCGACCAGGCGGGTCGCCATCTCGCGGTGGGCGTCGGTCATCGCCGAGCGGTTGTACATGTTGGCGGCCGTCTTGTACTCGTGCCGCTGCCCGATCTGGGTCTCGACCCCCAGCTTGTCGAGGGTGTCTTTGACGAACACCGCCTCGGCGACCACGCCGGTCAGCCCGAGGTCTCCGGTCGGCTGCAGCCACACCTCCCGGCACGCGGTGGCCAGGTGGTACGGCACGTTCCCCGGGCTCATCTCGCCGTACGTCTCCGACCAGGCGACGGTCGGCTTGCCGCTGGCGGCGAACCGCTCGATCGCCGCCCGCAGCTCGCCGGACTGGGCCAGCGTGAGCACCGCCTGGCCGGTGTGCACGATCAGGCCGGCGACCTGGTCGTCGTGCGCGGCCCTCTCCAGGGCCCGAACCAGGGCACGCAGCACCGGTGTGTGCCGGGCGCGCATCGCCTCCAGGGGTGTCGACGGGGGCGCCTCCAGCAGCCCCCGGCCCAGGTCGAGCTCCAGGAGCAGCCGCTCACCGCCAGCGCGGCCGGGCAGACGGGACATCAGTTCGGTGCGCCTCATCCGGCCATCGTACGGACGGGTTTGGTGGTCTCTGGTGTGTTCTGGGACACTAGTCCGCGCGTGGAGGGGAGTACTCCCCCGCGGCGGTGTCGTCATCACGGCCCGTCCCCAGGGCCAACCGCCGGGGGACGGCCCGGCCCCGCCGGCCGGCCGGCGCTGGCGGAAGAGACCTCCGGGCTGACCGTGCGGCCTTCCCGGAGAGGATCTACAGCGTGAACGTTTCAACCTGGGTCTGGGGCGTCACCATCGCCGTGACGATGACCTTCCTGCTCGTCGACGTGGTCATCATCGGCCGTCGTCCCCACGAGCCGTCGATGAAGGAGGCCGGTCGCCACCTCGCCTTCTTCATCGGCTCGGCCATCGTCTTCGGACTCGGGGTCTGGTACTTCGGCGGGCACCAGTACGGCGGTGAGTTCTTCGCCGGCTGGCTCACCGAGTACTCGCTGTCGATCGACAACCTGTTCGTGTTCATCATCATCATGAGCAAGTTCGCGGTGCCGCGGCAGTACCAACAGACCGCGCTGATGGTCGGCATCGTGCTGGCGCTGGTGATGCGCGGCATCTTCATCGCCCTCGGCGCGGCGGCGATCAACAACTTCAGCTGGGTCTTCTACATCTTCGGCCTGTTCCTCGTCTACACGGCCTACAAGCTCGCCAAGGAGCAGGGCGAGGACGAGGACGAGTTCGAGGAGAACCGGCTGATCAAGTGGGTGGAGCGCCGGTTCCCCGCGACGAAGGACTACCACGGTGTCAAGCTGACCGTGAAGGAGAACGGCAAGCGTCTCATCACCCCGATGCTGATCGTGATGCTCGCCCTGGGCACGACCGACCTGCTGTTCGCGCTGGACTCGATCCCGGCCATCTACGGGCTGACCAAGGAGCCGTACCTGGTCTTCACCGCGAACGTGTTCGCGCTGATGGGCCTGCGGCAGCTGTACTTCCTGATCGGCGGCCTGCTGCAGCGGCTGGTGTTCCTCAGCTACGGGCTGTCGTTCCTGCTGCTGTTCATCGGCGTCAAGCTGATCCTGCACGCGATGCACACCAATGAGCTGTCGTTCATCAACGGCGGCGAGCACATCGAGTGGGCGCCCGACATCCCGATCCTGGTGTCGTTGCTGGTGATCGTCGGCACGCTGGGGATCACCGCGGTGGCGAGCCTGCTCTACAGCCGCAACAAGGACCGGGCGGCGCAGCGGAGCGGTTGAGCCCCCGGCTGGACGTCGGTGCCGGGGTCAGGACTCCTCGGCCGCAGGCGGGCCGGGGAGGCGCCCGGCGCCGACCAGGGTGCTGCTGCGCTCGTCGGTGATCCGCTCCTCGACCACCACCGCACCGGACTCCGGAGCGTGCAGCATCACCCCTGGCTCCACGACGAAGCCGACGTGGTGGGCAGCCTTGCCCTCCCGGGCGAAAAAGTACAGGTCACCGGGACGCTCCTGCCCGGACTCCACCGGCTCGGCCGCCGCCTGCTGGTCGGCGGCGTCCCGCGGCACCTGGATGCCGAGGTCGCGGAAGGCCAGGTACACCAGGCCCGAGCAGTCGACCGCCCAGCGGCAGGTGCCGCCCCAGATGTAGTCGACGCCGAGGTAGGTGCGCGCGGGCTCCAGCACCGCCGCGCCGGGATCGGACGCGGCCGGGAACTCGGCCGACCCGCCGGAGGTGGCGCTCAGCTGCGCACTGGGCACCCAGCCGGGGTAGCCGCCACCGTTCCGGCTGCACGGCTGCCACACCGCGGCGACCTCCGACCAGCCCTCGTGCGTGCCGAGCACGTCCACGGGCTCGCCCTCCTGCAGCTGGGTGAGCGTCCGGCCGTGCAGGTCCTGCCGGGCCTCGAGGTCCAGCCCGGCCACCCAGGCAGCGATATCGGGGTGGTCGGCGACGGCGGGGGCGTCCTGCGGACGGGGCGCGTCAGGGCCGGTCCACAGCGTCGCCACCGGGACCGCGACGTAGGAGATCACCGGCCGGTCTCACCAGCCCCGGGAGCGCCACTCGGCCAGGTGCGGACGCTCCGCGCCGAACGTGGAGTCGTCCCCGTGGCCGGGGTAGAACCAGGTCTCGTCCGGCAGCCGGTCGAACAGCTTGTGCTCGACGTCGTCCAGCAGGGTGCCGAAGTCCTGCTCGGACCAGGTCTTGCCGACGCCGCCCGGGAACAGGCTGTCGCCGGTGAACAGGTGCGGGGTCCCCTCCGGGTCGTCGTACAGCAGGGCGACCGACCCTGGGGTGTGGCCGACGAGGTGAACGACCTCCAGGGTCACCCGTCCCAGGGTGATCTCGTCGCCGTCACGCAGCCTGCGGTCGACCGTGACCGGCAGCTCGTCGGCATCCGCCTCCCCGGCCAGCGTCGTCGCGCCGGTGGCGTCCACCACTGCCGGCAGCGCCTGCCAGTGGTCCGGGTGTCGGTGCGTGGTCACCAGCTGGGCCAGGCCGCCGTCCCCGATCACGGTGAGCAGCGTGTCCGCGTCGTTGGCGGCGTCGATGAGCAGCTGCTCGTCCGTGGCCCGGCAGCGCAGCAGGTAGGCGTTGTTGTCCATCGGGCCGACCGCGACCTTGGTGATGATCAGGGCCGGCAGCTCTCGCACGTCCGGCGTCCCGCCGACGGTGACCTTCCCGCGGTACGTCATCAGCGCCATGCTCCCATCTGTGGCAGTTCCTGCGGTGGCGGGCCGGCGGCAGGCTCGTCCGCCGGGTCGATCCGCAACGCCGTGCCGGCACTGCGCCCGGTGAGCCAGGCGACCAGCTCGGCGGCCGGCCCGGTCACGGCGAACGCCCGCCCGCCGAGCGGCAGCTCGACATCCAGGTCGGTCGCGCGGACGGTGAAGCCGTCCGGGCCCTCGCCCCGCCGCGCGGCGAACGTGGCGACCACCTCCGGCAGCAGCTGGGCCACGAACCGCTCCGGCCAGTCCTGTGGCGCGTAGCCGATACGTGCGTCGACGTGGTGGATCTCGACCTCGCGCATCCGGGCCCACAGGATCTCCCGGGCCGGCATCGTGTCCCCGCCGCGTTTGCGCACCGGGAAGTCGTGCCGGTCTTCGGGCAGCGTCTGCCAGGCCTCGGCCAACCGCTGCGCGGAGGCGGTCAGGTCGGCCAGCTGCTCGACCAGCGGACGGCCGGCGCCGCGCTCGATGTCGCGGTCGCGGATCTCCTGGCTGGGGTACTGCGGCGTCTCGACGCCGGTCCGGGCCCAGGTGGCCAGATTGACCAGGCTGTCGGCGTTGCGGGCGACGTGGGTGAGCACGTGACCGCGGGTCCAGCCGGGCAGCCCCGAGGCGCCGGACAACTGCGGCTCAGGCATATCCTTGACCGATCGGAGCAGCCGTCTCGTGGCCGCGTCCACCCGGTCCAGCACAGTGTCGGTGGTCACTGCTGCAATGTAGCCGGGACCGGTCCCCGACGCGCAGTCGGCCTTCCGGAGCCGCTTGTCCGGAGGAGTAGGATGACGAACGCCTGTTCGAACGCGACGGGCTGTGCTCCGGGGTGTGGGATGACCTGTGGGGTGACCGGTTGGGAGACGTGGAAGGGACCGGTGTGGCCGACCAGCTGATCGTGCGGGGTGCCCGCGAGCACAACCTCAAAGACGTCTCCATCGAGCTGCCGCGCGACGCGCTGATCGTGTTCACCGGTCTCTCCGGATCGGGCAAGTCCAGCCTGGCGTTCGACACGATCTTCGCCGAGGGGCAGCGGCGCTACGTGGAGAGCCTGTCCGCCTACGCGCGTCAGTTCCTCGGCCAGATGGACAAGCCGGACGTCGACTTCATCGAGGGGTTGTCGCCGGCGGTCTCGATCGACCAGAAGTCGACCTCCCGCAACCCCCGTTCCACCGTCGGCACCATCACCGAGGTCTACGACTACCTGCGGCTGCTGTTCGCCCGCGCCGGCCGCCCGCACTGCCCGGTCTGCAGCCGCCCGATCGCCAGGCAGACCCCGCAGCAGATCGTCGACCGGGTGCTGGAGCTGGAGCCCGGCGCCCGGTTCCAGGTGCTCGCCCACGTCGTCCGCGGCCGCAAGGGGGAGTACGCCGACCTGTTCCGGCAACTGCAGTCGCAGGGCTACTCCCGGGTCCGGGTGGACGGGCAGACCCACCAGCTGGTGGAGCCGCCCAAGCTGGCCAAGCAGAAGAAGCACACGATCGAGGTCGTGGTCGACCGACTGCAGGTCAAGGAGTCGGCCAAGCGGCGGCTGACCGACTCGGTCGAGACCGCGCTGGGGTTGTCCTCCGGCCTGGTCACGCTGGACTTCGTCGATCTCCCCGAGGACGACCCCAACCGCGAGCGCACGTTCTCCGAGCACCTGGCCTGCCTCTACGACGACCTGTCGTTCGAGGAGCTGGAGCCACGCTCGTTCTCGTTCAACTCGCCGTTCGGGGCCTGCGGCCAGTGTCACGGCATCGGCACCCGGATGGAGGTCGACCCGGATCTGGTGATCCCCGACCCGTCCAAGTCGCTGGACGAGGGCGCCATCTCGCCGTGGTCGTCGGCGCACGTGTCGGACTACTTCGCGCGGCTGATCGGGGCGCTCGCCGACGATCTGGGCTTCGACACCGCCACGCCGTTCGACCGGCTACCTGCCAAGGCGCAGCAGGCGCTGCTGCTCGGCCACCCCACCAAGGTGCACGTCCGCTACCGCAACCGGTACGGCCGGGAGCGGTCGTACTACTCCACGTTCGAGGGCGTGATCCCCTACGTCGAGCGCCGTCACGGGGAGGCGGAGACCGACACCAGCCGGGAGCGGTTCGAGGGCTACATGCGCGAGGTGCCGTGCCCGGCGTGCCGGGGCACCCGGCTGAAGCCGGTGTCGCTCGCGGTGACCGTCGGCGGCCGCAACATCGCCGAGGTCAGCGCGCTGCCGATCAAGGACGCGACCGTCTTCCTGCGCGACCTGGACCTGTCCCCGCGGGAGCGGCAGATCGCGGAGCGGGTGCTCAAGGAGATCAACGAGCGCCTGCGGTTCCTGCTCGACGTCGGGCTCGACTACCTGACCCTGGACCGGCCGTCCGGCTCGCTGTCCGGCGGTGAGGCGCAGCGGATCCGGCTGGCCACCCAGATCGGTGCCGGCCTGGTGGGGGTGCTGTACGTCCTGGACGAGCCGTCGATCGGCCTGCACCAGCGGGACAACCACCGGCTGATCGAGACGCTGGAGCGGCTGCGCGACCTCGGCAACACGCTGATCGTCGTCGAGCACGACGAGGACACCATCCGCACCGCCGACTGGGTGGTCGACATCGGTCCGGGCGCGGGGGAGCACGGCGGGCAGGTGGTGGTCTCCGGCACCGTCGACGACCTGCTCTCGCACCATGACTCGATGACCGGCGCGTACCTGTCCGGGCGCCGCGAGATCCCGGTGCCGGGCGTCCGCCGGCCGCAGACCCCCGGCCGGTCGATCACCGTGCACGGGGCGCACGAGCACAACCTGCGCAACATCGACGTCCGGTTCCCGCTCGGCCAGCTGGTCGCGGTGACCGGGGTCTCCGGGTCCGGCAAGTCCACCCTGGTCAACGACATCCTCTACAAGGCGCTGGCCCGCCGGGTCTACAACGCCCGGGACATCCCCGGACGCCACCGGACCCTGAGCGGCGCCGAGAACGTGGACAAGGTCATCCACGTCGACCAGTCGCCGATCGGCCGTACCCCTCGCTCCAACCCGGCCACCTACACCGGTGTGTGGGACCACGTGCGCAAGCTGTTCGCGCAGACCACCGAGGCCAAGGTGCGCGGCTACCAGCCGGGCCGGTTCTCCTTCAACGTCAAGGGCGGGCGCTGCGAGGCCTGCTCGGGCGACGGCACGATCAAGATCGAGATGCACTTCCTGCCCGACGTCTACGTGCCCTGCGAGGTGTGCGGGGGCAAGCGCTACAACCGCGAGACGCTGGAGATCACCTGGAGGGGCGCCAACATCGCCGACGTGCTCGAGATGTCGGTCGACGAGGCGCTCACGTTCTTCGAGAACCAGCCGAAGATCGTCCGCATCCTCCAGACCCTCCACGACGTGGGCCTCACCTACATCCGCCTCGGCCAGCCCGCCACCACCCTCTCCGGCGGGGAAGCGCAGCGGATCAAGCTGGCGTCGGAACTGGGCCGCCGTTCCACCGGCACCACGTTCTACATCCTGGACGAGCCCACGACCGGCCTCCACTTCGAGGACATCCGCCGCCTCCTCCAGGTGCTGCAGCGGCTCGTTGACGCCGGCAACACGGTGGTGGTGATCGAGCACAACCTGGACGTGATCAAGTCGGCCGACCACATCATCGACCTGGGCCCCGAAGGGGGCAGCGGGGGAGGCCGCATCGTCGCTCAGGGCACGCCCGAGGAAGTGGCCGAGGTGGGGGAGTCGTACACCGGGAAGTTCCTCAGGGAGCTGCTGCGGCAGGGCTGATCGCTCGGTCGCGTCGGCTGTCCAGCGCACCGACGAAGCCCAAGACGACGATCGGGCCGAGTGCGCGCACCGCATTGTTCCCGAGATGCCAGACCAGATGGGATGACACCGCGGCGATGGCCAGCCAAGGACCGATCAACCACGCCCACAGACGATGACCTCTGACTAGGACCCATAGCGCGAGTACGCAGCCTGTCAGTACCCAGACCAGGTAGAACCAGTCTCGCGTCTCTTGGAGCCCCCAGACGGGTATGGATCGGGCAATGCCGACGAGGGGAGCTACGACGTTTCCGCCGGAGTCCAGAGGGTTGCCGATCGCCAAGTAGATGTATCCCCACCAGATGGCCATCGGCAATCCCGAACACAGGGCGATCCTCAGCCCTCTGCTCCTCTCTCCGGTGAACCAGGCGAATCCCGCAAGTCCCACGGCAAAGGCGATGGCCGGTTCTTTTGCGAGTGCCGCAGCCGCCAAGGCGATCACCACCAAGGCATCACGTCGAAACGAGAAGGCAAGTACGGCCAGCAATCCCAAGGCGAGCGCGAGATTGTCGGCAGTGAGAAGGCGACTCGACAGCCATGTCGCGGGGCTGAGGATGGTGATCACCGGCAACCATCCCGGCAGTGCCCTCACCGTGGCGATCGCGCCGATCGCCCCAGCCGCCAACCCGACAGAAAGAGTCGAGAGCGTGA
>CAZNCE010000030.1:0-8334 GCA_964571285.1 uncultured Nocardioidaceae bacterium
GGTCCAGCACGTCGTCATAGGGCGGCCAGTCCTGCAGCAGTCCCGCGGCGGACTGCTCGCCGGACGGCACCAGGTCGGCGCGGATGCCCCACCGGGCGATCGCCTCGGCGGTCTTCTCGCCGACCGCGGCGATCTTCAGGCCGCTGAAGGCACGCGCGTCCAGCCCGTACTCGTCGAACTTCTCCCGGACCGCCTTGACGGCGTTCACCGAGGTGAACGCGATCCACTCGTAGCGGCCCTCGACCAGACCGCGGATCGCCTTGTCCATCTGCTGCGGGTTGCGCGGCGGCTCCACCGAGATGGTGGGCACCTCCTCGGGCACCGCTCCGTGCTCGCGCAGCCGGTTGGACAGCGCCGGCGCCTGCTCCTTCGTGCGCGGCACCAGCACCCGCCAACCGAACAACGGCTTGGTCTCGAACCACGACAGCGCCTCGCGCAGCGCGACCACGTCGCCGACCACGGCGAGGGTCTCCCCGCCGAGCCCGGCGTCGCGGACGTCGTCGGCCACCTCGGCCAGGGTGGACACGACCGTCTGCTGGGCGGTGGTGGTGCCGACGCTGGTGACGGCGACCGGCGTGTCGTCGGCCCGGCCGGCGCGGATCAGGGCGGCGGCCACCTCGTCGATCAAGTCGAGGCAGGACAGCAGCACCAGCGTCCGGCCGTCGGCGAACCGGTTCCAGTCCACCTTGGCCTCGGCGACGTTGACGACGGTGACCTCACGGCGGGTACGGGTGGTCAGCGGCACGCCCGCGTACGCGGCGACCCCGGTCACCGAGGAGACACCCGGCACCACCTGGAAGCCGACGCCCTGCTTGGCGCAGGCCTGCGCCTCCTCCGGGCCGGTGGCGTACATCCACGGGTCGCCGGCCAGCAGCCGGACGACGTGCCGGGCGCCCTTGGCCGCTCGGACCACGAGCTTGGCCCGGGAGGCGTGGGTGAGCGGCTGGCCGTCCTCGCCGTACCCGCCGTCGACCACCTCGCCGGCGAAGTCCGGCACCAACGCGCGCAGCAGGTCGACATGCTCGGGCGACTCGGTGACCACCACGTCGGCGTCCCGGATCACCTCCACCGCACGGACGGTGAGCAGGTCGGGGTCGCCGGGCCCAGTGCCTACGAACGACACCGTGCCGACGGTCTTCGCCGCCGGTCCGGTCCCGCGGGCACGGCTCTTGCCGGTGCTGCGGGTGCTGGGCTGGGCGGTCTTCGGTGCCTTGCTGGGCTTGGCCTGCGACTGGGTCGCGGTCGTGGTCGTCACTGCGCTCTTCTTTCCTGACGGTCGGTTGACGGTCATGCCACCTGCTCCCGGAGCAGGGCTTCGGCACCGCCGGCGATCAGTTCGGCGGCCAGGTCGCGGCCGATCCGAACCGCCTCGCCGACGGAGCCGTTGGCGGAACTCCGGACCTGCCGGCCACCGTCGACGGAGGCGACGACGGCCCGCAGCCAGATTTCCTCGTTGTGGTCCCCCATGGCAACTTCGGCCAGCGCACCCACCGGCGCGCTGCACCCGGCCCGGAGCTCGGCCAGCAGGGTGCGCTCGGCGGTAACGGCGGCCCGCGTGTCGGGGTCGTCCAGCGCCTGCCGGACGACCGCCGCGAGCTCGGTGTCCTCCGCTCGGCACTCCACGGCGAGCGCGCCCTGCCCGGGTGCCGGCAGCACCTGCAGCGGGCCGAACACCTCCGTGATCCGGTCCAGCCGGCCCAGCCGGGCGAGGCCGGCCCGGGCCAGCACCACCGCGTCCAGGTCGCCGTCGGCGACTCGCGCGAGGCGGGTGTCGAGGTTGCCGCGCACCGGCACGATCTCCAGGCCCAGGCCCAGCGCGCGCAGCTGGGCGGCGCGGCGCGGCGAGCCGGTGCCGACGGTGGCCCCGGTGGGCAGCTCGCCGAGGGTGAGCCCGTCGCGGGCGACCAGCGCGTCCCGGGGGTCCTCGCGTACGGGCACCGCGGCCAGCGTCAGGCCGGGCGGGTCCGCGGTCGGGATGTCCTTCAGCGAGTGCACGGCGAGGTCACAACGGTGGTCCAGCAGCGCCTCGCGGAGCGCGTTGACGAACACGCCGACGCCACCGAAGTCGGTGAGCGGCCGGCTGTCGATGTCGCCGGTCGTGGTGACCGGCACCAGCTCGGTGGGACGGCCGGTGGCCGCGGTGAACCGGTCGGCGACCTGCCGGGTCTGTGCGGTGGCCAACGCGCTGGCCCGGGTCCCGATCCGGACCGGGCGCGCGGCCCCACTCGTGTCCTTCGTCGTCACGTCCGGTCACCCCCTTCCGGCGACTCCGCCGCCTGGGCAGCGGACCGGGTGACCGCCTCCACGGCGGCGGGGTCGAGCGCGAACAGCTCGGCCAGCGCGTCGGCGTAGGACACGGTGGCCGGCTCTGCGGCCAGTTCCTTGATCCGCACGGTCGGCCCGTGCAGCAGCTTGTCGGCGACCCGCCGGACGGTGCGGCGCACCTCGGCCCGGGCGTGTTCGTCCAGATCCGGCAGCCGGCCGGACAGCCGGCCCAGCTCGCTGTCGACGACCCGCTCGGCCATGCTGCGCAGCGCGATCACGGTCGGGGTCACATGGGCGGCCCGCTGGGCGGCGAGGAACGTGGACAGCTCCTGGGCAACGAGCTCGCGGGCGGCGGCCACCGCCTCGTCGTCGGCCCGCGCGCCGCCGGCGTCGGCCAGGTCGGAGAGCGCGACCAGCCGGACCCCGGACATCCGGGCGATCCCGCGGTCGACGTCATGGGGCAGCGCCAGGTCGACGATCGTCAGCGGCCGGTCCACGCGGTCGCTGACCAGGTCGGCCGAGATCACCAGCGAGCTCGAGCCGGTGCAGGACACGACCAGGTCGGCGGCGGCGATCTCGACGGCCAGCCGGTCGAGGCCGACCGCGGTCCCACCGACCGACGCGGCGAGCCGGGTCGCGCTCGACGTGGACCGGTTCGCGACCACGATCCGGCCGGCTCCCAGGCGCGCCGCCGTGGTGGCGGTCAGCGCGGCCATCGAGCCGGCACCAACCACCAGCAGCGTGCGACCCGCCACACCGCCCTCGACCAGATCCAGCGCCACCGTGACCAGCGTGTGCCCGGCGCCGTCGATGCCGGTCTCGGCGTGCGCCCGCTTGCCCACCCGCAGGGCCTGCTGGAAGACGGCGTTGAGCGCGCTGCCGACGGTGTCGTCGTCCTGGCCGCGGCGCAGCGCGTCGCGCACCTGGCCGAGGATCTGCGGCTCGCCCACCACCATGGAGTCCAGGCCGCAGGCGACCTCGAACAGGTGACCGATGGCGCCTTCGTCGTAGTGCACGAACAGGTGCGGAGCCAGCTCGTCCCGGGAGCCGCCGGCGGTCTCTGCCAGCGCGTCGGTGATGTGCTCGACGCTGCCGTGGAACCGGCTGACCTGCGCATAGACCTCGACCCGGTTGCAGGTCGCGATCACGGCCACCTCGTTGACGAAGCAGCAGTCGACGACCCGGGCCGCCAGCTTGGCGATCTCGTCCGGGCCGACGGCCAGGGACTCCAACACGCTGACCGGTGCGGAGCGGTGCGATACGCCGACCACGAGAATGCTCACGCGGGTTCCACCTCCACCGGCTCGATGCCCTTCGCCGCCATCAGCTTGCGCTGCTCGTGGTAGGCCAGGATCTGCAGCTCGATGGACAGGTCCACCTTCCGCACGTTCACGCCGTCCGGCACCGCGAGCACCGCGGAGGCGAAGTTGAGGATGCTGGTGACCCCGCTGCCGACCAGGTCGTCGGCGACCTGCTGGGCGGCCTCCGCCGGAGTGGAGATCACCCCGATCGCCACGTCGTGCCGCTCGACGATCCGCGGCAGGTCGGCGTACGACTCGATGCGCAGTCTGCCCACCGGCTCACCGACCCGGTCCGGGTCGACGTCGATCAGCGACACCACCCGGAACCCCCGGGAGGCGAAGCCGGAGTAGTTGGCCAGCGCGTGCCCCAGGTTCCCGATGCCGACGATCACCACCGGCCAGTCCTGGGTGAGCCCGATCTCGCGGGCGATCTGGTAGCGCAGGTACTCCACGTCGTACCCGACCCCGCGGGTGCCGTAGGAGCCGAGGTAGGAAAGGTCCTTGCGGAGCTTGGCCGAGTTGACACCGGCGCTGGTGGCCAGTTGCTCGCTGGAGGCGGTGCGGATGCCGAGCTCGGCGAGCGCGGTCAGGGCGCGGAGGTACACCGGCAGGCGGGCCACGGTCGCGTCGGGGATCCCCCGGTCGGCGCGTTCGGGCGACCGGCGCCCGCGCGGTGGGCTCGATGACGTCACAGCACTCCTGAGATCGCATCCCGGGCCGGGGCTCGGCTTCGTGCCCGGGCAGCGGTACGGCCCACTGTATGAGCTTGTGAACGTGAGAACAAAATCGTCTCACGGCTCGTCCGTCCGGCGCCCCTCAGCCGGTGAGCGCGGAACGCAGCCGGGCCGGGTCGACCCGCCAGAAGTCGTGCTGCCGGCCATCGACCACGGTGACCGGGATCTGCTCCCAGTACCGCGACGTCAGCTCCGGGTCGGTGGTGATGTCCACCTCGGTCCAGCCGACGCCGAGCTCGGCGCACACCTCCCGCACCACCGCGCGGGCGTCGTCACACAGGTGGCAGCCGGGCTTGCCGTAGAGCACCACTCGCGCCTCGTCGGCGGTCATGCCAGCCCCATCCGGCGCCGCTGCTCGGTCGCGCGCAGCCGGCCCTTGGCGACGCTGCCCGCGACCCCGCGACGCAGTTCCGGGACCAGGTAGACGTCGCGCGGTCGCTTGAACCGGGCCAACCGGTCCTCGCAGTGTGCGTGGATCCGCTCGCGCAGCGTCTGCTCGTCCAGCCCGGCGCCGGTGTCCGGCACCACATAGGCGACCACGGCCTGGCCGGTGTCCGGGTCGGGGACGCCGATCACGGCCGCCTCCGCAACGCCGTCCAACTCCGTCACCACCTCCTCGATCTCCGACGGGTAGGCGTTGAAGCCCGACACCACCACGATCTCCTCGATCCGGTCGACCAGGAACAGGTCGCCGTCGTCGTCGCGGTAGCCGACGTCCCCGGTGGGGAACCAGCCCTCCCCGTCCGGGCCACCCGCACCCTCCGGCCAGTAGCCGCTGAACAGGTTGTCGCCGCGAACCACGATCTCCCCGGTGTCGCCGGGATCGGCGGGCGCGTCCTCGCGCAGCACCCGCAGCTCCACCCCTGGCAGCGGCGCGCCGACCGAGCCGGGCTTGCGCTGGTGGGAGGCCAGGGTCGCGGTGACCACCGGCGCGGCCTCCGTCAGGCCGTACCCCCGCTCCACCCGCAGCCCGGACGCACGCTCGAACCGGGAGACGAAGTCCGCGGTCAGCGGACCGGCCCCGCACAGCATCGTGCGCACGCCGGACAGCCGCTCGGTGAGGCGCGGCAGCCCGGCCCACGCCTCGAGCATCGGCGGGGCCACCGGCAGGTAGGTCACCGACTCGCGACGCACCAGCTCCAGAGTGGACTCCGGCTCGAAACGACGCTCCAGCACCAGCCGGCTGCCGTGGCGCAGCACCTGGCCGAGTACGGCGTTGAGCCCGTACACGTGGAACAGTGGGACCACACCCAGCGTGACATCGTCGGGGCGGTCCGCGAGACGCAGCGTGGCCACCTGGTCGATGTTGGCCAGCAGCGCCCGGTGGGTGAGCATCACCCCACGGGGCCGGCCGCCGGTACCGGAGGTGTAGAGCAGCACCGCGAGCGTCTCGGCGTCGCGCGGCGGCACGGCCAGCTCCGGTTCGGCCTCGGCGGCCATCAGGTCGTCGTAGCGCTCCTCCCCAGGGACGACGGGACCCCCCACGCAGACCAGGCGGGGGACGACCGAGCGCGCGCGCAGCTCCTCGTCGGCGCCGACCAGCGCGTCGGCCAGGCCGGCCACGGCTCCCCGGACAGTGGTCACGGTCGACGTCTCGCAGAGCACCACCCGGCAGCCGCTGTCGGCGAGCAGCCGGATCACCTCACCGGTGGACGAGCCGGCGTTCAGCGGCACGGCCACCAGACCGGCCCGTAACGTGGCGAGATAGCCGGTCACGAGTTCGACCCGGTTGCCCAGCACCAGACCGACGCGGTAGCCGGCGACCAGGCCGAGCCGGACCAGGCCGGACGCCAGCCGGTCCACCTCGCGGTCCAGCTGCGACCAGGTGAGCGAGCGCTCGGCATCGCTGATCGCCACCGCGTCCCCGCGCCGGTCGGCCTGCCACCGCAGCAGCGCGGCGACGTTGCGGGGCCGGTGCCCCGCCGGCCACGCCGACCGGTCGATGCCTTCAGCGTCCACACCGGCGAGTCTTGCAGATCGGCCCACCGGCGGTGACCGCTTGCCGACGTCACCCGGGCGCCGGTGAGAAGGCCGCGCACCGGTGTCGGCGGCCGCCGGGTACTACGCTTCGGCGGGTGACCCCCAAGCCCGGTCGGCAGCGACCGGACCTGCGAGCCCGGTCGGTGCTGACCGGGGAGGCGTCGGCGGCGACGGCGGAGGTCGAGCAGGCGCTCAGCGTGCCACCGGACTCCCGCGTCGCCGCCTTCTTCGACGTGGACAACACGTTGATGCGAGGTGCGTCGATCTTCCTGCTGGCCAAGGGCCTGCACAAGCGCAAGTTCTTCACCACCCGCGACATCCTGCGGGCGGCGTGGCAGCAGGCGTGGTTCCGGATCGCCGGCGTGGAGGATCCCGAGCACATGGCAGACGCCCGCAACAAGGCGCTGTCGTTCATCGCCGGCCACCGGGTCGAGGAACTCGAGTCGCTGGGCGAGGAGATCTTCGACGAAGCGATGGCAATGCGGATCTGGCCGGGCACCAGGGCCCTGGCCCAGCTGCACCTGGAGCAGGGTCAGCGGGTGTGGCTGGTGACCGCCGCGCCGGTGGAGCTGGCCCGGATCATCGCCTCCCGGCTGGGGCTCACCGGGGCACTCGGCACGGTGGCCGAGCACCGCGACGGCAAGTACACCGGCCGGCTGGTGGGCGACATGCTGCACGGCCCCGCCAAGGCCGAGGCGGTGCTGGCCCTCGCCGAGAAAGAGGGCATCGACCTGTCCGCGTCGTCGGCGTACTCCGACTCCGCCAACGACCTGCCGCTGCTGTCGTTGGTCGGGAACCCCTGCGCGATCAACCCGGACGCGCAGCTCCGCGACTACGCGCGCGAGCACGACTGGCGGATCCGCGATTACCGCACCGGCCGGAAGGCGGCCCGCTACACCATGCTCGCCGCCGCGACGGCGGGCGCCGCCGCCGGCGCGGCCGTGGCGCTGGTGCAGCTCAGCCGAAGACGCTGCGGCGCTGCATCAGCAAGGCGTAGAGGGTCTGCTGGATGGATTCGCGTACCTGGTCGGTGAGGTCGAACACCAGCATCGGCTCGTCGGCGGCGCCGTCGGTGTAGGCGTCGGTGCGGATCGGCTCGCCGAACTCGATCAGCCACTTGCTCGGCAGCGGGATCATGCCGAGCACGCCGAGCCAGGGGAAGAACGGCGTGATCGGGATGTAGGGCAGCCCCAGTAGCCGGGCCAACGTCGGCACGTTGCCTACCAGCGGATAGATCTCCTCCGCGCCCACGATCGAGCACGGCACGATCGGCACCCCGGTGCGCAACGCCGCCGACACGAACCCGCCGCGCCCGAAGCGCTGCAGGTTGTAGCGCTCCTTGAACGGCTTGCCGATCCCCTTGAAGCCCTCCGGCCAGACGCCGACCAGCAGCCCCTCGGCCAGCATCCGCTCGGCGTCCTCGCCGCAGGCCAGCGTGACTCCGCCGCGGCGGGCGAACTGGCCCACGAACGGCAGCCGGAACACCAGGTCCGCGCCCAGCATCCGCAGGTCGCGACCGGCGCGGTCGTGCACCATCAGCGAGGTCATCAGGGCGTCGATCGGCAGCGTGCCCGAGTGGTTGGCGACGATCAGCGCCCCACCGGTCTCGGGGATGTTCTCCGCACCGCGTACGTCGATGCGGAACCACCGCTCGGCCAGCGGCCGCAGCGCCGCCATGGTGATCTTGGTGGTGAGCTCGGCGTCGTAGCCGTACTGGTCCACGTGGTAGTCGCCGGTCAACCGCCGACGGACGAACGCGAGCAGCCGGGCCAGCCCGCGCTCCCAGTCGTCGCCCAGCACCTGCCGGGCCGCGTTGGCCAGCGCGATCGCCACGTCGTAGCCGCGGCCGCCGTCCGGCGTCTCGACGAACGCCGATTCGGCGCCGGCCAGGTCCTCTGTCGACGCGGCGACGTCCTGCCCCGTGCCGGGCTGCTCGGTGGGTGCGTGTGCACCAGCAGGCCGCGATGAGTGCGCCTTGGCGGCCCGCGGCTCCGGCGAGGACTGGGCCCGCGACGGCTTGGGCTGGGTCTGCTGGGCCGCTGACTTCTGGGCCG
>CAZNCE010000030.1:8434-19920 GCA_964571285.1 uncultured Nocardioidaceae bacterium
TTCTTGGCCGACGACCGCTGCCGCGGCTCCGCCTCGTGGTCCCCTGCGGCTCGCCGCGACGTGCCGCCCCGTGCGTTGCCGGGTGCGAGCGCCCGCGCCGCCGCCGACGGGCTGGCGCTGCGACTCCCGCGGCCGGGGCGGCCCCGGGCGCCCAGCGGGATGATCTGTGCGTCAGCCATCAGCCGACCCCCTGCTCAGCAGACCCTGCAGCCGTCGTTCAGCGCCGCGCAGCCGGTCCGGCGCCAGCACGCCGCAGCCGGTGCTGCGCAGGAAGTCGTCGAGCGTGCGCTCGGTGCTGAACTCGGGCTCGAACCCGAGCCGGTCGCGCATCGCTGTGGTGTCGACACAGCGACCGTAGGTGAGGTACTCGACCTGCTCGGGCGAGAAGTCCGCGAGCCGCGCGGACCGGAACGCCCTCCCCACGGCCGAGGCGGCGAAGCTCGGCACCGGCATCGGCGGCCGGCCGGTGCGCCGGATCACCTGCGACATCACCATCGCTCCGTCGCCGGCGATGTTGAAGATGCCCGAGCCCTCGAACCGCACCGCCTGCTGCAGCGAGCGCAATGCGTCGGACTCGTGGCAGAACTGCATCCGGGCGTCGAAGCCCATCGGGGTCGGGATCACCGGCATGGACAGGTAGCGCGCCATGGTCGAGTCGATCCGCGGGCCGATGATCGCGGCCTGGCGCAGCACGGTCACCGCCATATCCGGTCGCCGACGGGACAGCCCGCGGACGTACCCCTCGACCTCGGTCGCGTCCTTGGCGAAGCCCGAGCGGGGCAGCCGCTTCGGGGCCATGTCCTCGGTGAACATCGCCGGGTCGCGCGCGGAGCTGCCGTAGACCGCGGTGCTCGACTTCAGCACCAGGCGCCGCACGCCGGGAGCCTTCTGACAGGCGGCCAGGAGCTGCATGGTGCCGATGACGTTCAGTTCCTTCATCGTGGACCGGCCACCGGCCCGCCCCGGCGCGGCGATCACCGAGGCATGCACCACCGTGTCGACCTCCTCGGCGGCCAGCACCTTGGCGATCACCGGCTGCCGGATGTCGGCACGCACGAAACGTACGGCGCCCAGGTCGAACCGCGGCGGGACCATGTCGACACCCACCACCCGAGACACGGCTGTGTCGGAGGCGAGCAGCCGGGCCAGCCGGGCGCCGAACTCCTGCGACACCCCGGTCACCAGCACGACTTGGCTCACTGGTCGCCCTCGCTCCGCTCGTCCGACCTGGCGCCGGTTCGAAGCCCGCTGCGCTCGCCCACGGCATCCGTTCTACCCGATGCCTGCCCCGTGCGGGATACCCCGCGGCGCGTCACTTGCCTGCTGCTCGCCCGGTCACTTGCCCGCGCGACGGCGCTGCACCCGGGTGCGCTTCAACAGCTTGCGATGCTTCTTCTTGCTCATCCGCTTGCGGCGCTTCTTGACGACTGAGCCCACGGGCGATCCTTTTCGACGATCGGGTACGACACCGCAGCGGCGCCGCGCACCAGCGTACTAGTACCGGGTGGACCAACCGCTGGTCGGTCCACCCGCCTGATGGTGCACGAACGCGCCGCGACGAGCCCGGCCGGGAGGGTCGGTCAGCCGGCCTGGAAGTACGACTTGCGCAGGAACTCGTCGACCGCCGCCTCCGGTACGCGGTAGGACCGGCCGACCCGCACGGCGGGCATCTCGCCGGAGTGCAGGAGCCGGTAGACGGTCATCTTGGACACCCGCATGCGCGCGGCCACTTCGGCCACGGTCAAGAAGTTCGCGTCGGACAGGGACGGCTCGTCCTGGTTCCTCGCTGCCATCATGCACCGCGCTTTCCCACACGGATCCCCGGCTTCCCCTCCGGAGGTTACGTCCGTGTGCCTGACGTGAGAGTAGTGCCAGGAGAGACGGTTGGGGAAGGACGGCACCCAGCATAGCCGACCGGGCAAGCCGCCCGCCCGCGTCCCGGAGCGGCCCCGGGCGGGCACCCGGGGTCACCAGAACAGCGCGTCGAGACCCAGCGCGGGGAAGACCGCCTGCCGGGTGCTCTGGATGGACCGGTCGAGCCAGGAGGCGGGGTCGTAGCCCTGTGACCAGTCGGAGTACGTGGGCTCGCGGCCGTCGGTCATCCGGCTCGGTCCCCGCGTACCGAGCACCTCCAAGACGTACTCCTGCCAGGACTCCGGGACGGCGAGCCCGGGATCGAGCGGTGCTCCGCGGACGACCGCGAGCAGGTGCGTCCAGACCCGGGGCACCGCCGCCACCACGGCATAGCCGCCACCGCCCAGCGCCACCCACTTGCCGTCGCAGACCCGGTGGGACAGGTCGTGCAGCGCGATCGCCGCCGCGCGCTGGGCGTCCACCGACACCATCAGGTGCGTCAGCGGGTCCTCGGTGTGGGAGTCGCAGCCGTGCTGGGTGACCAGCACCTGCGGCCGGAACTCCTGCACCACCTCGGGGACGATCGCGTGGAACGCCCGCAGCCAGCCCGCGTCGCTGGTGCCGGGAGGCAGCGCGAGGTTGACCGCGGTGCCCGGCGCCTGGCCGCCGCCGATCTCGGTGGGATACCCGGTGCCGGGGAACAGGGTGCGCGGCGACTCGTGCAGGCTCACGGTCAGCACCCGCGGGTCGTCGTAGAACACCTTCTGGACGCCATCGCCGTGGTGTGCGTCGATATCGACGTACGCGACCCGCTCCGCGCCGTGGTCGAGCAACCACCGGATCGCCACTGCGGCGTCGTTGTAGACGCAGAATCCGCTGGCCGCCGCGGGCATCGCATGGTGCAGCCCGCCGGCGACGTTCGCCGCATGCGTCCGGCCGCCCTCCCAGACCTGCCGGGCGGCCTCCACCGAGGCGCCGACGATGTGCGCCGACGCCTGGTGCATCCGCGGGAAGGTGGGAGTGTCGTCGGTGCCGAGGCCGTGCGCGTGGTCGGGCCGGCCGGGTTCGTCCCCACAGCGACGCACCGCCGCCATGTACTCCGCCGTGTGCACGGTCGCGACCAGGTCGTCGTCGGCCACCGGCGCGGCCACGGTCTCCAGCCCGTCCGGCCCCAACACGCCCAGCGCCTCGGCCAGCCGGATGGTGAGCTTGATCCGGATCGGGGACATCGGATGCGAGGGCCCGAAGTCGTACTCGGTGAGCCGGTCGTCGAACACCACGCAGGCATCCCCGCTCATGGCGCGACCCTACCGATTCGTCTGCGATAACGCGGGCGCGTCGCGGAGGGCGACCGCAGACGAATCACTCGGGGCCGCCCGCGGACAGGGCCCGCGAGCGGTCCCGCGCCGCCTCCAGCGCGGTCATGAACGCAGCGCGCACCCGGTGGTCCTCCAGTTGGCGGACCGCCGCGGCGGTGGTGCCGCCGGGCGAGGTGACCCGCTCGCGGAGCACGGTCGGGTGCTCCCCGGTCTCGCGGAGCAGTTTCGCCGAGCCGACCATGGTCTGCACCACCAGCTCGGTGGCGGTGGCCCGGGGCAGCCCGAGATGCACCCCGGCCTCGATCATCGACTCGACCACATAGAACAGGTACGCCGGCCCGGACCCGCTGATCGCGGTGACCGCGTCCTGCTGCTTCTCGGGCACGCGCAGCACCCGGCCGGTGGAGGCGAGCAGCGCCTGCGCCTCGTTCAGATGGCGCTCGTCGCAGTGCGAGCCGGCCGAGATCGCGGCCATCCCCTCGTCCACCAGCGCGGGGGTGTTCGGCATCACCCGCACCACGGCCACCCCGGAGGGCAGGCGACTCTCGATCAGCGACGTGGTGATGCCGGCGGCCAGCGAGACGACGAGGTGCTCCTGCCGCACCCGCGGCGAGATCTCGTCCAGCAGCGTGCCCATGTCCTGCGGCTTGACCACCAGCACCAGCGTGTCCGCCTTCTCGGCCGCCTCGGCGTTGCTGACGATGTCCACGCCGTAGCGCTCGGCCAGCTCGGCCGCCCGGTCCGGCCGACGCTCGGTGAGCAGCAGGTGCTCGGGCCGGCGACCTCCGTTCAACAGCCCGGAGATCAGGGTCTCGCCCATCACCCCGGCGCCGAGTACGGCGGTGATCGGCGCGTGGGCAGAGTGGGGGACGGTGGTCATCAGCGGCTCCTCGCGGATCGGTCGCGGCGGCGGTCGGACCTACTTCTTGCTCATCAGCGAGCGCAGGAAGAAGCCCAGGTTCTGCGGTCGCTCGGCCAGCCGGCGCACCAGGTAGCCGTACCAGTCTTGCCCATAGGGGATGTACACCCGCATCGGGTGGCCCGCCTTGGCCAGCCGCAGCTGCTCGGCCGGGCGCATGCCGTAGAGCATCTGGTACTCGTAGCTGCCCGGCTCGCGGTTGCTGCGAGCGGCCAGCGCACCGGCGATCTCGATCATCCGCGGGTCGTGCGTGGCCACCATCGGGTAGCCGCGGCCGGCCATCAGCACCTTCAGGCAGCGCACGTACGACAGGTCCACGTCCTGCTTGCGCCGGTAGGCCACCGACTCCGGCTGGTCGTACGCGCCCTTGCACAGCCGGATCCGCGAGCCCTCGTAGGCGAAGTCCCGGCAGTCGCTCTCGGTGCGGTGCAGGTACGCCTGCAGCACGCCACCGGTCTGCGGGAAGTCCTTGCGCACCTCGGAGAGGATCTCCAGGGTCGCGTCGGTGGTGGTGTGGTCCTCCATGTCGATGGTGGCCAGCAGCCCGGCGTTGCGCGCCGCGGAACAGATCATCCGCACGTTCTCCAGCGCGATCTTAGGGCCGTCCTCGCCCAGGCCCAGGCCGAGCGCGGTGAGCTTGAGCGAGACCTCGGACGAGGACGCGAGTGCCGCTTCGCCGAGGGCCTGCATGACCTCCAGGTAGGCCCGCACGATCGCGTCCGCCTGAGCCCGGTCGTAGGTGTCCTCGCCGAGATAGTCCAGGGTCACGCGGATCCCCTGGTCGGCCAGCTCCCGGGTCGCCTGCACCGCATCCTGCGTCGACTCCCCGGCCACATAGCGGGAGACGATGCCGCTGGAGACCGGCATCGTCTGCACCAGCTGCTTGACCTGGTCCACGCGCGACAGCATCAACAACGGCTCACGGAGCACGGCAACCCTCCTCGATCCAGCCCGGTCGGCGACGGGCGATGGCTCAGGTTACGCCGTGCGGCGGCGCAGGGTAATGCTTCCCACCGCGAGGCCCGCCACGCCGAACGCCAGCACGATCGCGAGCTGGCCCAGCAGGGTCGAGGTGACCGTTGCCTGCTGCTGCACCTCCTGCACCGCGTCGACGGCGTACGAGAGGGGCAACACGTCGGAGATGGCAGTCAGTGCCGCGGGGAGCTGCTCGCGGTCGATGAGCAGCCCGCAGAGCAGGAACTGCGGGATCACCACGGCCGGCATGAACTGCACGGCCTGGAACTCGGTGGCGGCGAAGGCGGACACGAACAGGCCGAGCGCGGCACCGAGGATCGCGTCCAGCACCACCACCAGCCCGAGCACCCAGGTGGGGCCGGCGATGTCCATGTCCAGCAGCCCGACCGCCAGGGCCACCAGCAGCGCGCCCTGTGCCACCGACACGAGCGCGAACGCCAGGGCGTACCCGACCAGCAGGTCGCCGCGGCCCATCGGCATCGCCAGCAGCCGCTCGAGGGTGCCGGTGGAGCGTTCGCGCAGGGTGGTGACCGAGGTGACCAGGAACATCACCACGAACGGGAACAGCACCAGCGTCGGCGGGCCGAACCGGTCGAAGATCTGCGGCTGGTCGTAGAACATCCACCACAGCAGGGTGAGCAGCACGCAGGGGACGACCAGCATCATGGCCAGCGTGCGGTGATCGCGGCGCAGTTGGGCCAGCAGCCGGGCGGCGATCGCGAGCGTGATCCTGGGCGTCATCGCACGGTCTCCTCGGAGTCGGTGGTGGTGGCCGGCCGGGGCTCGCCGGCCCAGCCGGGTTGCTCGGTGTGCGCGGCGGCCTCGACCAGCGCCAGGAAGGCCTGCTCGATGTCGTCGGAGCCGGTCGCCTCGCGCAGCCCGCCAGGGGTGTCGTCCGCGATCAACCGGCCCTCGCGCATCAAAAGCAGCCGGTCGCAACGGTCGGCCTCGTCCATCACATGGCTGGAGACCAGCACCGTGACGCCGCTGTCGCTGATCCGGTGGAACAGCGCCCACAGGTCGCGGCGCAGCACCGGGTCGAGGCCCACGGTCGGCTCGTCCAGCACCAGCAGCTGTGGCGTGCCGACCAGCGCGACCGCCAGCGAGGCGCGGGACCGCTGCCCGCCGGACAGCCGGTCGACGACCTGGTCGGCCTGGGCGGTCAGGTCGACGTCGGCCAGGACCCGATCCGCGTCGTCGCGTCCGCGGCCCAGCACGCGGGCGAAGAAGCGCAGGTTCTCACGCACCGTGAGGTCGCTGTAGACGCTGGGCTCCTGGGTGACGTAGCCGACCAGGTCGCGCAGCCGCCGGTGGCCGGCCGGCCGGCCGAGCACGGACAGTGTCCCGGTCTGGTTCGCCTGGACGCCGACGATCGAGCGCATCAGCGTGGTCTTGCCGCATCCGGAGGGCCCGAGCAGGCCGACGACCTGCCCGGTCGGCACCTCGAAGTCCAGCCCGCGGAGCACCTCGCGGCCGCCCCTGCGCACGCGCAGGTCGGCGGCGCTGACCGCAGCATTATTCATCATGCGATGAATTCTGCTCTCCCGCCGGCTCGGCGTCAACCCACCGGCGGAGCCTCCATCGTCACGTAACGCTGGATCGTGGGTGCGATCCAGGCCACCACCTCGTCCGCGGGCATCGAGGCCAACGGCTCCAGGACCAGCACGTACCGGGTGACCACCAGCCCGATCAGCTGGCTGGCCACGACCTGCGCGCGCCGGTCGACGTCGGGACCGGGCAGCACGTCGCGCAGCGGCTGGAAGATCATCCGCAGCATGCCCTCGGCCAGCAGGTTGCCCTTCTGCTCTCCGGCCACCGCGGCGCGGACCATCGCCACCAGCGGCAGCCGGGCCTCGGGCGAGTCCCAGACCGACAAGAAGACGCGGAGCAACCGTTCGCCGGCGCCGTCCAGCCCGGCACGGAACACCGAGGGGATCACCTGCCGGGGATCCGCCGGGAGGTCCAGGGCGGCGAGCAGCAGGTCGTCCTTGGTGCCGAAATAGTGGTGCACCAGAGCCGGGTCCACCCCGGCGGCCGCCGCGACCCCGCGGATGGTGGTGCCGGTGAACCCCTTGCCGGCGAACGACTCCCGGGCGGCGCCGAGGATCTGCCCCCTGGTGTCCTGACCGCCCGGTCGGCGTCCCCGCCCGGACGCACGTGGTCGGCCGCGGCCGCTCGGTCGGGCGCTGCTCACGCCGGTCACGTCGACCACGACCCGGCGACGGCGTCGGGCCCGGCCACCAGGTTCAGCCGGGCGAACGCGAGCGACTCGGCGAGATCCTGCTCGCGCTCCTCGTCCCCTCCGGAACGCCTGGTGTTGATCTCCACCACCACTGTGCCGTCGAACCGGCTGCCGGCCAGTCGCTCCAGGAAGTCGGCGCACGGCTGCCCGCCGCGGCCCGGCACCAGGTGCTCGTCCCGGGCGGAGCCGGAGCCGTCGGCCAAGTGGATGTGCCGGAGCCGGTCGCCGAGGGCGCCGGCCATCTCCAGCGGGTCGCTGCCGGCGGTCGCGCAGTGGGACAGGTCGATGGTGACGTTGGCGAAGTCGTGGTCCACCGGGTTCCACCCCGGGGCGTACGCCTGCAGCTCCCGGCGCGACGCCCGCCAGGGATACATGTTCTCGACGGCGAACCGCAGCCCGGTGCTCGACTCCAGGTCCGCGATGCCCTCCACGAACCCGCGGGCGTAGTCCCGCTGCCAGCGGAACGGCGGATGCACGACGACCACCTCGGCCCCGAGCTCGTGAGCCATCTCGGCGCTGCGCTTGAGCTTGCCCCAGGGCTCGGTCCCCCAGACCCGCTGGGTGATCAGTAGGCAGGGTGCGTGCACGGACCGGACCGGCAGCCCGTGGTAGTCGGCCAGGTGCCGCACCGCGGCGAGGTCCTGGCTCATCGGGTCCAGCCCGACCATCACCTCGACCGCGTCGTAGCCGAGCCGCGCGGCGTACTCGAAGCCGTTGGCGGTCGATTCCGGGTAGACAGACGCGGTCGAGAGCGCCACCTCGATCGCCGAGTCGTCCGCCGGGTGCGGGATCTCCGTCCCGGGGGCGGACCGCGGGAGGACGTCCTGCCGCGGCGAGTGCTCGGCCGCTGTCACGCTTCCAGCGTATGGCCCGGGCGGTGACGAAGGTCCGGGACCACGGGTCCGGGCGGCCCGGCCGGTCCGGGCATCACAGCCGGTCCAGGTAGTCGAGGATGACCCCTTCGCGCAGCGCCCAGGGGCAGATCTCCAGCCGCTGCACGCCGTACAGGTCCATCACGGCGTCGGCCACGATCGCACCAGCCACCACCTGGTGGGCGCGTCGCTCGGACACGCCCGGCAGCCGGCTGCGCTCGGCCTCGTTCATCGCGGCCAGCTTGGGGATCCAGCTGCGCAGGTCGTCGTGCGGCAGCCACCGATGGACGTACGGGCCGGCCTCCTTCGGCTCGGCGCCGCAAATCCGGGCCAGCGACCGGAACGTCTTGCTGGTGGCGACGTTGTGGTCGGCCGCGCCGGACCGGAGCACGTCACCGGCATCCCGGGCGACGACGGCCCGGACGTGGCGGCGCAGCTCCTTGAGCGTGGCCTGGTCGGCGGGTCCACCGTTGGACAGCCAGTCCCGGGACAGCCGGCCGGCGCCCAGCGGCAGTGACTGCGCCACGTCCGGCCGCTCGTCGGCGCCGGTGGCGATCTCCAGCGAGCCGCCGCCGATGTCCACCACGGTGATCCGGCCCGAGGACCAACCGAACCAGCGGCGCACGGCGAGGAAGGTGAGCTCGGCCTCCTTGGCCCCGGTCAGCACGTCCGGGCGGATCCCGCTGGTCTCCTCGAACTTGGCCAGTACCTCGGCGGAGTTGATCGCGTCGCGGACCGCCGAGGTGGCGAAGCCGAGCACCCGTTCGCAGCCCATATCCTCGGCCCGGTCCCGGATGGTGGCGGCCGCGTCCAACAGCGCGGCGGCGCCGCTCTCGGTCAGCTGCTGGTCGGCGTCGATGTGCTCGGCCAGCCGCAAGGTCAGGCTGTGGGAGTACGCGGGCAGCGGCGAGGCCCCAGGATGTGCGTCCACCACCAGCAGGTGGACGGTGTTGGAGCCGATGTCGAGCACACCGAGTCGCATAGGCACCAAACTAGCCGTCTATCGTGGAGCGCATGCCCGAGGTCGACCTCGATTTCCCGCGCGTCTGGGTCGAGTTCCGCGACCCCGCCGACGACGACCAGCTGTTCAAATGCGACCTGACCTGGTTGTGCTCGCGGTGGATGTGCATCTTCGGTCAAGGCTGCAAGGGCATCTACGCGGACGCGCCGGACACCGGCTGTTGCACGCTAGGTGCGCATTTCTCCGACTCCGACGACGAGCGCCGGGTCGCCAAGTTCGCCAAGAAGCTCACCGCGCAGGACTGGCAGTACCGCGCCGAGGGCCGGGCCAACGGCTGGACCGAGACCGACGACGAGGGCGAGCGGAAGACCCGCACGGTCGACGGGGCCTGCATCTTCCACAACCGTCCCGACTTCGCCGGGGGCGCTGGGTGCGCGCTGCACCGCTTCGCGCTGCGCACCGGGCGGCATCCGCTCGAGACCAAGCCGGACGTGTGCTGGCAGCTGCCGATCCGGCGGACCTACACCGACGTCGAGCTGCCGGACGGCACCTCTTACACCGAGGTGCGGATCGCCGAGTACGACCGGCGCGGCTGGGGACCCGGCGGGCACGACTTGGACTGGTACTGCAGCGGTAACTCCGAGGCCCACGTGGCCGCCGACGCACTGTACGTGTCGTACGAGCCGGAGCTCGTGGAACTGATGGGACGACCCGCCTACGACGAGTTGGCCCGGCACTGCGCCGAGCACATCGCGACGCGTGGACCCAAGGCGCTGCACCCGGCGGATCCGGGCTTCGTTCGTCAGGGCTGAACGACCCCGCTGTCTCACCGGCGGCGGCCAGAGACCACAATGGCGCGCATGCGTCTGGACCACATCTCGTACGCCGCCGGGCCGGATGGATTGGTCGGGACCGCCGAGAGGCTGGCCGACCTGCTGGGTGAGAAGTTCTCCGACGGCGGCATCCACCCCAGGTTCGGCACGCGCAACCGGGTGCTGCCGATGAGCGGGCACACGTACCTGGAGGTAGTCGAGGTGCTGGACCACCCGGCGTCGGACAAGGCCCCGTTCGGCCAGGCGGTGCGGGCGCGCTCCGAGGCCGGCGGCGGCTGGCTCGGCTGGGTGGTCTCGGTGGACGACATCCGTGAGGTGGAGAACCGGTTGGGCCGGGAGTCGGTCGAGGGCAACCGCTACCGCCCGGACGGCTTCGAGCTGCGCTGGCGCCAGATCGGCGTCAAGGGGTTGCAGGCTGATCCGCAGCTGCCGTTCTTCGTGCAATGGCAGAGCGACCCCGCCAACCATCCGTCCGCCGGCGCGACCGGTGGCGTGTCGCTGATCCGGCTGGAGATCGCCGGCGACCCGGGTCGGGTCACCCACTGGCTCGGCCAGGCCCCGGTCGAACCGCTGTCCGACGTCGAGGTGGAGTGGGTGGCGCCGCACGGCACCCCCGGCGTGGTCGCCGCGCACTTCGCCACACCCAACGGGATCGTCCGGATCTGAGCAGGTACGCGCGGGGCGCGATCCGCAGCCCCAACATCTGGCAGCACCCCGAAACCTACGAGCTGGAGAACCTGGCCGTCGACCGGGCCGGGGTGCTCGAGGCGGCCATGCACTCGATCCGGCCGGTGCGCGCTGCGACCGTGCTGGACGTCGGTTGCGGCACCGGGTTCCACCTGCCGCGCTTCCTGGCGGCGGGCGCGTCGTCGGTGATCGGCGTGGAGCCGCACCCGGGGCTGGCCCGGGCGGCTGTGCGTCGGATGCGCGACGCTCTCGATGGGGACGGGCGGCCGAATCCGCGGCCGGACCCCGGTCACGTCCAGGTGCGGGTCGGCAGCGCCCAGCGGCTGCCGGTCGCGGACCGGTCGATCGACGTCAGCCACGCCCGCTGGGCGTACTTCTTCGGTCCCGGCTGCGAACCCGGCCTGCGCGAGCTGGAGCGGGTGATGCGCCGGGGCGGGGTCTCATTCGTGATCGACAACGACGCCACGTCGAGCACGTTCGGGCGATGGTTCCGCACCGCGCTGCCGGAGTACGACCCGCAGGCGGTGGAGCGGTTCTGGTCCCGGGCGGGGTGGCAACGCCGGCCGCTGACCATCCGCTGGACGTTCGACCGGCGGGCGGACTTCGAGTCGGTGGTGCGGATCGAGTTCGCGCCGGCCGCGGCGGAGCGCATCATCGCCGAGCACGAGGGGCTCGAGGTGGACTACGCGGTCAACCTGTGGTGGCGCGGCTGGTGAGCCTTTGCGGGCTGGGCGGCGCACCGTGGCGCGTTCGGCCGGGGCACCCGCCCCACAGTGGCGCGTTCAGCACGGAGCACCCGCCCACCGTGGCGCGTTCAGCACGGA
>CAZNCE010000030.1:20020-26370 GCA_964571285.1 uncultured Nocardioidaceae bacterium
GTGGCGCGTTCAGCACGGAGCACCCGCCCACCGTGGCGCGTTCAGCACGGACAAACCGGACAGCAGTGCTCCCCAACCCGCCACCCTGGCCGGCAGTGCGACACCAACGCGCCACGCTGACCGCCAGCGCGGCTAGCCCGGCGCCGAGCCGCCGTCGCGCACCTCGATCCGGATCCGCTTGTTGCCCTTGCCCTTCGACTCGGTACCGGTCACCGCGACCGCGCCCACCTCGGCGGTGCTGAGCACATGCGTACCGCCGTCGGCCTGCCGGTCCAGGCCGACGATGTCGATCACCCGCAGCGGGTCGATCTCGCGAGGGATCAGGTTCGCGGAGGTGCGGATCAACGCGGGGTCGTCATCGGCCAGCTCCCGGCCGACGAACTCGACCAGGATGTCCCGGGCAGCGGCGATCTCGTCGTTGATCCGGTCCTCGACCCGCTGGCCGAGCTCGGCCGACATCTGCGGCAGCGGGAAGTCCAGCCGTCCCTTCCCGGGATCCATGTTGCCGCCGGTCACCGGCACCCCGAACTCGCTGTAGATCACCCCGCACAGGATGTGCAGCGCAGTGTGCGTACGCATGGTCAGGTGGCGCCGCTCCCAGTCCAGCAGTCCCTGCACCGGCGCGCCGGGGTCGGGCAGCGCCTCCCCGTCGAGCCAGTGCCAGATCCGGCCGCCGTCCCGGCCCACGCGGGTGACACGCGCGCTGCCGTCACCCCAGGCCAGCGTCCCGAGATCGAACGGCTGCCCACCCCCGCCGGGGTAGAACGCGGTCCGGCGCAGCGCCACCCGGTGGTTCTCCTCGTCGCGATCGACGACCTCGGCGTCGAACTCGCGCAGGTAGGCGTCGACGCTGAACAGCTCGGTGTCGGCCAGCTCGCCGGGTGCGCCCTTCGGGACCGGCTGCCCGGGTACGGCCATCTGGACTCTCCTGTGGGCCGGTGGCCCGCCGTCGCGGGCCACATTGTCGGTGCGGATTCCTACCGTACGGACATGGCACGTTCTGCGTCGATCAGGCCCCGCACCGTCCACCGCTGCACCGAGTGCGGCTGGCAGTCACCGCAGTGGGTGGGCCGCTGCGGTGACTGCCGGGCCTGGGGCACGGTGGAGCAACAGCCGGCGGCGGCCACCCACCTGGGTCCTGCCGGGCGCGCCGCGGAATCGTCCGGCAGCCCGGCGCGCCCGCTGACCGAGCTCGCCGTCGAGTCGTGGCGGGCGACGTCGTCGGGCGTGGGGGAGCTGGACCGGGTGCTCGGTGGCGGGCTGGTGCCCGGGGCGGTGCTGCTGCTCGCCGGCGAGCCCGGGGTGGGCAAGTCCACCCTGCTGCTCGAGGTGGCGGCGCAAGCGGCCCGCACCGGCCGCACGACGCTGTATGTCTCCGGCGAGGAGTCCGCCGCGCAGGTACGCATCCGGGCCGACCGCACCGCCGCGGTGCACGAACGGCTGCTGTTCGCCGCTGAGACCGACTTGGCCGCGGTCATCGGGCACATCGAGCAGCTTCGGCCCGACCTGCTGGTGATCGACTCGGTGCAGACGATCAGCGCACCCGGCGTGGACGGCAGCGCGGGCGGGGTGACCCAGGTGCGCGAGGTGTCCGCGGCCTTGACGCGGGTCGCGAAGCAACTGGGGATCGTGACGCTGCTGGTGGGCCATGTCACCAAGGAGGGCTCGATCGCCGGCCCGCGGGTGCTGGAGCACCTGGTCGACGTGGTGCTGCAGTTCGAAGGCGAGCGCAGCTCAAGGCTGCGACTGGTGCGCGCGGTCAAGAACCGGTTCGGCCCGGTCGACGAGATCGGCTGCTTCGACCTGTCCGACGGCGGCATCGTCGAGATCACCGACCCCAGCGGGTTGTTCGTCTCCCGGCACGACCAGCCGGTGCCGGGCACCTGCCTCACCGTCACCGTCGAGGGCCGCCGACCGCTGCTCGCCGAAGTGCAGGCGCTGGTCTGCCCCTCGCACGGCGGCGGTCCACCGCGGCGCACCACCAGCGGTCTGGACTCCGGCCGGGTCGCCATGCTGCTGGCCGTGCTGCAGCGACGGGCCGCGGTTCCACTAACCGAGCTGGACGTCTACCTCGCCACCGTGGGCGGGGCGCGGCTGACCGAGCCGGCGACCGATCTGGCGACGGCGCTCGCCACGGCGTCGGCGCGCTACGACCGGCACGTGCCACAGGTGGTGGCGATCGGCGAGGTCGGGCTGGCAGGTGAGCTGCGCCGGGTTCCGCAGACCCGGCGGCGGTTGCAGGAGGCGGCCCGGCTAGGCATTCCGCGCGCCCTGGTCCCGGCCGAGCGCGGCTCGCCGGTCGACGACCAGGGGCTCGGCATCGAGGTGACGGAGGTGAGTACGTTGTCCGAGGCGCTCGGGGCACTGAGCCTGCACCTGGCGGCGGTCGGCTGAGCGGCGCCTCGCTGGCTGGAGTTCCCGCAGCACCCCGACCTGCCGTCGGCGGGCCACCGGCCCGGCATCGTACGTCCGGGTGGCGGCGGAACGTAGACTGTGCGGGACCACAGTGAGTCGCATCACACCTGCGGGAGGGGGAAGGTGGCACCGAGCCGGCCGGAGGGCGATGGCCGCCTTCGTGCAACCCTGGCCACGATCGCACCAGGCACCTCACTGCGCGACGGGCTGGAGCGGATCCTGCGCGGTCGGACGGGCGCCCTGTTGGTGCTCGGTCACGACCGCACCGTGGAGTCGATCAGCACCGGCGGCTTCGAGCTGGACATCCGGTTCACGCCCACCGGGTTGCGCGAACTGGCGAAGATGGACGGCGCGATCATTCTGGACCGCGAGGCCACCCGGATCATCCGCGCCAGTGTGCACCTGATGCCCGACCCCACGATCCCCACCGAGGAGACCGGCACCCGGCACCGGACCGCCGACCGGGTGGCGCAGCAGACCGGGCTGCCGGTGATCTCGGTGTCGCAGTCGATGCAGATCATCGCGGTCTATGCCAACGGCAGCCGCTACGTGCTGGAGGACCCCGGGCAGATCCTGTCCCGGGCCAACCAGGCGCTGGCCACCCTCGAGCGCTACAAGCTCCGGCTCGACGAGGTTTCCAGCACCCTGTCCGCACTGGAGATCGAGGACCTGGTCACAGTTCGCGACGTCGCCTCGGTGGCGCAGCGACTGGAGATGGTGCTGCGCATCGCCCGCGAGATCGAGGGGTACGTCGTCGAGCTGGGCTCGGACGGACGGCTGCTCGCCCTGCAACTGGACGAACTGGTGGCCGGCGTCGATCTGGACCGCGAGCTGGTGGTGCGTGACTACCTGCCACCGGGCACGTCGCCGGAGCAGGCGGCGCAGGCCATCAGCGAGGTGCAGGCGCTGCCGTCGGGTGAGCTGGTGGACGTCTCCGCGGTGGGACGAGCGATCTCACTCGGCGGCCCCGAGCAGCTGGACAGCGCGATCACCCCGCGCGGCTATCGGTTGCTGGCGAAGGTGCCGCGGCTGCCGCAGACCGTGGTGGAGCGGCTGGTCGAGCACTTCGGCGACCTGCAGAAGTTGCTGGCCGCCAGCGTGGACGACCTGCAGGCGGTCGAGGGGGTCGGCGAGCTCCGCGCCCGGAATGTGCGGGAGGGCCTGTCCAGGTTGGCCGAGTCGAGCATCCTCGAGCGCTACGTCTGACCGGCGCCCTCGTCGGCGCCGCCGTCGCCCGCATCGGCACTCGTTCCGGACTCGTCCGCATCGGTGTCGGCGTTGTCCTGACCGCTCTCGTCGGCGTCGCTCGTATCCGCGTCGCTCTTGTCACCCCGCGCCCGGTCGCCGTTCCCGTCCGCCTGGTCGGGGTCGGGCTTCTCGGTCAGCTGGAACTGACCGCGGTGGGGCTCGCCGCCGACCAGGGCGGCCTCGGCCCAGTAGTAGCCCGGTTTCGCATGGGCGTTGGTCGGCGAGCAGTCGTCGACGCCGCGACGCCCGTTCCAGTTCAGATCCACATAGGACACCCAGCCGCGCCGAAGCACGACGGTCTGCGGCTCGAGCAGCCGGTCGCAGGCCATCGACCGCCAGATCACGTCGTCGCCGGACGTCACCTCGATGGCGATCTTGTCCGACTCCAGGGACAGCGTGCAGGCCGGCTCGGTCCGGGTGGACAGCCCGAGCCGCAACGGCACCGGTCCGCCGGCGGTCGCATCGACCACGTCAGGCACCGCGACCACGTCGCCGACCTCGCAGCTGCCCTCCGGGGCAGCGAGCACGGTGCTGATGGTCTGCTGCTGACTCTTGCCGGCCGACCGCTCCCCGGACTGAGCCCGCTTGGTCCCGGCGCCCTGCTTCGCGGCCGGCCGCCGGCCCTCACCGCCGCGCGAGTCGGCCTGGGTGCCCGCGGTGTGCCGGGCGGTGCTGCGTGCCGAGGACTGTTCCCGGTCGGTCCCCGCGGAGTCGTGGGCGGCGGTCGGTGCCGCGTCGTCGCCGCCTCCGATCCATCTCGCCAGACCGACCACGACCAGCACGACGACGGCGAGCAGCACGATCCGGCGCCGCCAGTAGACAGCGGGAGCCTTGTTGCCCCGGGGACGGACCACGCTGTTCATGTCATGGCACGTTAATCGGCGCGACCGGCGGGCTCGGGCAGGCGCACCGGGCCACCCCTGCACCAGTGCCCCGGTGCAGTGTCGGGTGGTGGTCAGGTTCGCCAGCGGGGCGGCCCGTGGTCGGCCAGGCACGCGGGCAAGCCGTGATGGACAATGACCGGGCCATGCACACCCTGCACCGCCCGGTCCTCGATTGGTACGACCGGCACGCCCGCGACCTGCCGTGGCGACGCCCGGAGGCGGGACCGTGGGCGGTGCTGGTCAGCGAGTTCATGCTCCAGCAGACCCCGGTCGCCCGAGTGTTGCCGGTCTACCACGAGTGGCTGACCCGCTGGCCCACGCCGGCGGCCCTAGCGGCGGAGCCAGCGGGTGCGGCGGTACGGGCCTGGGGCCGGCTCGGGTATCCCCGACGGGCGCTCCGCCTGCACGCCGCGGCGACGGCGATCCGCGACGAGTTCGACGGACAGGTGCCGGACGACCTGGACGAGCTGCGCTCGCTGCCCGGCGTGGGCGACTACACCGCCGCCGCCGTCGCCTCGTTCGCCTATGGCCGCCGGCACCCGGTGCTGGACACCAACGTGCGCCGGGTGCTGGCCCGGGCGGTCACCGGCGCCCGGGCGCCCGCGGCAGCGGCCACCAGCACCGCGGAGCGGCGGCTCGCCGAGCGCCTGCTGCCCGACGAGCCCGCGACAGCCGCCCGCTGGGCGGCCGCCACGATGGAACTCGGTGCCCTGGTGTGCCGGGCGCGTGATCCGCACTGCAACCGCTGCCCGGTGCGCGACTCCTGCGCCTGGCTGCTGGCCGGGGCACCCGACTCCCCCGGGCCCGGGCGACCGGCACAGCGCTACGAGGGGACCGACCGGCAGTGCCGGGGCCGGCTGCTGGCCGTACTCCGCGACAGCTCCGCGCCGGTGCCGCGGCGCCGGCTGGACGCGCACTGGCCGCACCAGGACCAGCTCGACCGCGCGCTGGACGGGCTGGTCGCCGACGGGCTGGTGCAGCCGCTCGCGAACGACCTGTTCACATTGCCCGGCTTGGTGCGGGACTGAGAACGGCCCCGCCCACCGGTGGTGGACGGGGCCGATCGGACCGCAGGTGCGGTCAGGCCCAGATCGCCGGACCCAGGTGGTTGGGCCCGGACGGTCAGGAGTGGGCGGAGTCGCTGCCCTCGTGGCCGTGTCCGTGGCCGGCCTCGACCAGCGGCGTGTCCGGTAGCGACGACTTCGGCGTGCCGGTGAAGGTGAAGGTCGCGTCCGAGCCCTCGCCCTCGACGTCGACCAGCACGATCTCGCCGGCCTTCAACTCGCCGTAGAGCATCTTCTCGGCCATCACGTCCTCGACCTCGCGCTGCAACGTGCGACGCAGCGGCCGAGCACCGAGCACCGGGTCGAACCCACGGGCGGCCAGCACCTTCTTGGCCGCCTGGGTGAGCTCGATGCCCATGTCCTTGTCCTTGAGCCGCACCTCGATCTGCTCGACCATCAGGTCGACGATCTGCACGATCTCGTCCTCGGTGAGCGGCGGGAAGACGATGATCTCGTCCACACGGTTCAGGAACTCCGGGCGGAAGTGCTGCTTGAGCTCGTCGGTGACCTTGGCCTTCATCCGCTCGTACGAAGTGGCGGTGTCACCGGCCTGCTGGAACCCGAGGTTGATGCCCTTGGCGATATCGCGGGTCCCCAGGTTGGTGGTCATGATGATCACCGTGTTCTTGAAGTCGACCACGCGACCCTGGCTGTCGGTGAGCCGGCCGTCCTCAAGAATCTGCAGCAACGAGTTGAAGATATCCACATGGGCCTTTTCGACCTCGTCGAACAAGACCAC